>CAZVFQ010000103.1:0-10848 GCA_964626455.1 uncultured Desulfobacteraceae bacterium
AAAGAACCATGGTCGAGGCTTCGGGATCAACATGAAGCGGATAGAAAATAAACCGGTTTTGCCCCGGTACCTCGGGTGTGAAATTATTTCTGCCAGCCATTAACCTGCGCCAGGTTGTCCACACCTCGAACCATTGCCTGGCTATCTTTTCCTGCCTGTACTTAAAATTCCCGGGTGATTTTGCAAGATGATACATAGTGCTCACCATAGCCCTGAAAAGGAGGGGCCATACCTTTCTGGAATGCAATAATGAATAGTTTCTCTTCATATATCCTGGGGGCTCGGGCCTATTTCTAAAATCCTGGAGCAATTTCCTGGCCTGCTGAAGGTTTTCCCCCAAGTCCAACTCTTCTTTTTTAGCCCGGGCATAGCACCTTGCTACACTTGTCAGTCTTCCTCTTGGGTCGTCATCAATTACATACCTGTTGCCGATGCGGACCGTGCTGAACCTGGAAAAAGAAATATCCCTGGTCCTGCACATCTCGGCCAGGGCCAGGGCGGGTGCGCCGGCTACAGCATAACAAAAAACAGCGTCGGGCTTGGTTTGCCTCAACACTTCATCCAGAAACCCAAATAAGCCTGAAACATACTGTTGCGGCAAAGATCCGGAATCTCTACTACAGGCACGTCCGATATTATCAGGCCTACACAGTCCCCCCCGAACAAAGCCACGGCCCACCCGGCGGTCTGCAACCATGATTCGACCTACAGCACCCGGTCCTAGCTCCTGGTCAATTTGTAGAAGATTGTCCGTTGATTGGCGGCCGGTAAGCCACTGTTCCTCCTCAGAGTTAAGATGCCAGAAAAACCCGGCATCAGGCCCCAGTTGCTTTTCTACATATTTTTTAACTGATTTCGGGCCCGTGCATACTCCATGAACTTTTCCGCCTCCTTTGCGGCGAATATACTCCTTCCCAACATCAACTCCAAACTGTCTGAATTTTGGAGCGAATAAAATTAAAATATTTGGTTTAGACATATTGTAAATCTTTTCAGTTTTAAAATGTGGACCGATGTAATTTAATTAAAACTGTCACCATGATAAGAGTCAAGAAAAGAAAGGAAGGCTCTTGCTTTTCAGATCTTTTCCGATAGCTCCAAGCTCTTCAATCAAACCATCTCCCGGCTCATCGATTTCGTCGTGGACCAGGTCGTGGGTGAAATCTGGTGGGGCTTGTGGGGTGTGCTCGTGGGTCTCGTGGGGTATCGAACCAACATAACCTGATCAAATAACTTTAAATACATCCCACAAAAGCTTGTTTTTATGGCTTAGGTCAGACTTTTTCCCGCCAAAATCAGTGTTGCAGCAGAGCATTCCCTTTTGAAAACCAGTATCAGTTTCGGAAAGAGAGCAGCATTTTCGGGGACAATGATTTTAAAAAATGCCGGTCATTTGAAATAAAGAGGTCCGCCCGTGCGTGCAGTCCCGAAGCGATAATAAGGCTGTCAACTGTTCTCAGGGTTTTCCAGTTCACCCTTTTATCCGTGCCTACGCACTCGATCACCTCATGGGTGATGTCCTGGCAAAAACTGTTGGGGAAATTAAGGAGATAATTTTTAACCGTCATAGCTGTATTGGTTTTACCGGCCCTTATCGGGCCCTGCATAACCTCGGAAATCGAGAGAATCGAAAACATGGCTTCAGCGCCCCCTGCTTCTATTATTGAGAACAGTTCCCGGGAAAGATCGTTGTAAGGAGTTATTTCTTCGGTCAGGTAAATGATGATATTGGTGTCGATGAGTACCCTTTTGCCCTGAACGGATTTTTTCAGCGTTTTGGTATCAATCATCCGATCTTTCTTCCCGCTGCTCGTCAAGAAAAGCATCCGCGCTTTCCGGCGTATTTCCTATGGTGTTTTGCGTTAATCCGGAAAGTTTCTGTGTAAAGGATGGGACCGCTTCAAGGGTGAGTCTGCCTTCCTCCTGGTGAATCAGCATTCTGCTGCCAGGCTTTATATTCATTTCCTTTCTTATATGCGCCGGCAGAACAATATAACCACGTTTGGATACCGTGACACTTTCTGGTTTCATGCTGCATGTCTCCTTTTTTGCATTTTAAATTATTATATGCAGCAAAAATTATTCTGTCAACATACTGGCCATATTGCAGCATCAATCGGTATGCGCTAAATTCATTTTCCATACGTTACCCGATTCCTGATTTCCTTATTCAGGCTTCGTACCGCGGACTAAAGACAACGGGCTTACCCGATCATTTCCCAGCTCACCGGCGTACCCTTTTTTACATCCCTGACCACACGCTTGCCTATCAGAATGTCATAATACCGGGGCGCAAGGCCGTGGCCGGGTCGGATGGAGCGAAGATTTTCCCTGGTCAGGATATCCCCCACCATCATGTCTTGCGTGATGTACAAGGAACGACGGCGCATCCTCGCCTTTTCTTCTGCTTCAGTTGGACCATATTTAATTTGGCCCAAAGCCCGCCAAGCCCGCTTTGTCTCTTCCACCAAGGCCTTCATTTCCTGCGGCTCCAGGGAAAAAGCTGCATCCACACCGCCGTCTGCCCGGCTCAAGGTGAAGTGCTTTTCAATCACCGTTGCGCCGAGGGCCACTGAAGCCACAGCAGCACCTATGCCCAGAGTATGGTCGGACAGACCCACCTCGCATCCGAACAGTTCCCGCATGTGCGGGATGGTCATGAGATTGGTGTTCTCCGGGGTAGCAGGATAGGTGCTGGTGCATTTGAGAAGCACAATATCCTGGCAACCATTCTCCCTGGCCGTGCGCACGGTTTCGTCAAGTTCTGCGATTGTGGCCATGCCGGTGGAAATGATCATGGGCTTGCCTGTGGAGGACACTTTGCGGATTAGAGGGATGTCCGCGTTTTCAAAGGAGGCAATCTTGTAGCAAGGCGCGTCCAGGTCTTCCAGAAAATCCACTGCAGTTTCGTCAAACGGGGTGCTGAATGCGATTAGCCCCAACTCCCGCGCTCGTTTGAAAATAGGCTCGTGCCATTCCCAAGGCGTGTGGGCCTCCTGATAGAGTTCATATAGGGATCGGCCTTTCCACAGGCTCTTGTCATCGGAAATGAAAAACTCGCCTTCAGACAGATCCAGAGTCATGGTATCCGGTGTGTAGGTTTGAAGCTTTATGCCATGGACGCCTGCCTCTGCAGCAGATTCCACGATCTCTATGGCCCGCTCGAGAGACTGTTTGTGGTTGCCGGATATTTCGGCAATGATGAATGTATAAGAGCTAAACATATTCATTAAATCAGATGTTATTGTTATTTTGAAAATTTTGCATCGTTACCATTCTAAAAATAAAATGATTGATAAACCGTTTCAAATGAAATTGATAATTACCGATCTAAAACTTAAAATCCGAAGCATTGCGTACTCTTATTGTTTTCGCAGGATTCCCGGCCACTACATGGTAGGGCGAAACATCGCTCGTCACAACGCTTCCCATGCCTACAACAGACCATTCACCTACTGTCACCCCACCTCGTATGCAAGAAGAAATGCCTAAATAAGCCCCTTGCTCTATTTTTACATTACCGGGGACACCAACCAACGGAGCGACAAAGGCATAATCATGAAGTATGGTATCATGTCCGATATTACTGTTTGACGCAATATAACAGGAACTTCCAATTGTTGTATTTGCCATTACTGTAACACCAGACAAAATAATTGATCCGTTGCCAATTGTTGCTGTTTTTGAAACGATTGCATTAGCATGAATCAATGTAATCAACCTATTTGTCCCAATGCCAAGGCTCTCCATAATTTTTTTTTTGGTAAAAAGAGAAAGTGGATTGCCCAGACAAATCAGTAGACGAAGGTCACGAAATCTATCGATATCTGTAGTCTTTCCTAATACGGGAATACCGTTAATTAGGGTTTCCTGCTTTAGATCATCATCATCCAGAAACCCCATGAGCTCCAGATCACTCCGGGTTGAATTGATTATCTCCGCTACGTTCCTGCCATCCCCGCCGGCACCTATAATAATGACTTTTTCGGTCATATTGTGTGTTCCCTCAAAATATACGCAGATTACAGTAAAGGTGAACAATCAAAATACGTTAAACAGCGCATTTTCTGCTATGAAAACGCTGATTAAAGTTTTTTATAAAATTTAGCGGGATTGCCGTACCATATTTCATTGTCGGGTACATTATTCCTAACTTGTGAACAAGCTCCAATCTCACTGTTCTCTCCGATAGTCACAGAAGGCAATATGGTTACATTGGCCCCAAACCTGCTTCTTTGTTTTAGGATACAAGCCTTTTTTAGATCTTTCTTTTCTAAGACTGGAATATCAGTCGCAACAAAACTATACTTCATTATAACCTGATCTTCCACGATTGTGCCTGCGGATAGCGTACCACGGCTACCCATGCTAACTTCTTGACCTAATATACAATTTTCTCTGATTTCACAATACGCTGTAAAGCTACAATTATTTCCGATGGTTACATTTTTTTCAATTACTGAAAAAGGCCCGATTTTAGTATTTTTTCCAATTTTTGTGCCGGATAGGATTATCGCATGATCTCCGACTACAGAATTATCACCAATCAAAACATCTTCTTCGACGATACAAAAGCGACCTATTTTAACATTCTGGCCAATCTGTGCATTTTCTGATATTTGCGATAACTTATTCTTCATTTTAACACCCCGATCCACGATTATACACTTTTTAATAACAGTTTTGATATCTTTTCGGCTCCTTGGCCATCAACAATCAACATAGCATTGCGAGCAATTTCACTTCTATTTTTTTTGTCAAGATTTAAATACTGTACAATTTTGTTCGGATACTTTTTTTTTGCCTCTCCGAGAGTGCCAATATAAAAAGCGATACCAATTTTTTCCCAAGCCTTGGAATGTCTCACCTGATTGTTTGCTATTGCTATCAATATCATGGGTAACCCGCAAGAAGCCCCTTCATACGTGGTAGTTCCACCACCCATAATCGCCAAATCGCACTGCGCGAACAAGGGAGCCATTGTTGACGGATCGATTTTCAAATCAATCCGATTATTCCCGCAACTGTCTATCCAGTTCAAGAGTTCTTTATTCCTTGGGTTATGCTTTCCGGAAATCACCAGAAATTTGGTTTCCTCCGGCGTATTTGGCAAAAGCGTTTCCAGGACGAATCTGGTCGCGCCCCGGTCATCTCCGCCCCCAAAAATCACCAAAATCCGCTTCACTTCTTTTCTGACCGGTCGCTGTCGGGCTTGTTTGAACTCCGGCCTGAGGATTGCGTACTTCGGTCCGAGTAAAAGTTTTGCATTCGGGTTGCGCAAATAGGGCTGATATTCCTGAGCATTGGCATCAGGACTGGTATTGACTATAAAATCAGCCCATAAATTCTGGTTTGGCTGGGAAAATTGAAGCCAGCGCAGCCCGGCATTTTTCAATACAAGTTGGTACCCCGCATCTGCTCTGTAATCGTCGATGACCAGCATTCGGGCATATTTTTGCTTCGCAAGACCGGCAAGCCAGTTTGCGTCCTCCCCTGCGGTTTTCCAGGTGGATCGCGGTATCCACTCGGAAAAAATATGAAAATCGTCTTTGCACCGGCATGCGGGATCCGGTCCGATCATAACACTTTCTTCCCCTTGCTCCTTTAATGCCTGGGCCAATGCCCGACAGCGGACCAAATGGCCGAATCCGATCTGCGGGCCTGCATTGCAACGAAAGATAATCATCCGATTTCATTGGGACTGAGGGCTTTGAAAAACAATTCCGCCCGGTCCCAATCCTCCTGTGTGTCAATATCATGCACTTTGTGCCGTGGCAGTATTAGCGGTATCGAAGCCATGGAAAACGTTGCAATGTCGTCAAGGAATGCTCTGGCGTCACCCATATAAAACTGCCCTGCATCGTGATAGGCTTCATCCAGATCCTGGGATCTTGTGTTCAGGTATTCCGGGTAAAACATTTCCGGCCGACCCTCACCGGTTAGCTTAAAAGCCCTTTGGATCGGATAGGCAAAGCTGGTGGCAGTAAATACAATCCGGCAATCGTTGTTTGCCAAAAATTCAAAGGCTTTTTTCAAATCTGATGCCTGAACAAAAGGCGCAGCGGGATAAAGGCAACATACGTAGTCAGGCAATGTATCGATCTTTTCGATTTCTCCAATTGCATGATTGATCACGGGCCGGGTAGCGGTATAATCATCAGCCAGTTCTTTGGGCCGCATGAAAGGTGTTTCCGCACCGCAGTCCCTTGCCACCCGGGCGATTTCCTCGGAGTCAGTGGAAACAATGATCCGGTCGAACAGCTCCGACTTTTGGGCCGCCTCAATTGGCCAGGCCATCATAGGGCGTCCGCAGAACTCGCGGATGTTTTTCTTAGGGATACGCTTGCTGCCGCCCCGGGCTGGGATTATGGCTATGTTCATAAGATCAGTTGTAAGTTATCAGTTATATGTTGTAAGTAGTCCGGATACCGATATCCGAAATTCGGGGATCGTAATCAGTTTTGCTTGAGCGATTATTCCATGCTTTTTTAAAGATGCTCCGTGGACAAGATGTCTTTCAATGCGTCAACCACCCGATCCTGCTCTTCCCCGGTCATGGCCGGGAAAAGAGGCAGGGTGATTGCCTCCTGATAATACTGTTCAGCCTCGGGAAACATCCCCCATTCAAATCCCATCCTTCGGTAATAGGGCTGGGTATGCACCGGGATATAATGCACATTGACACCAATTCCCTGGTCGCGCAGATAATCGAAAACTTCTCTGCGGCTGGAGGCAAGATTTCCCAGATTAAGGCGAATGACATACAGATGCCATGCTGAATATGTGTCCGGATGCTGCCGGGGAGTGGTAACCGGAAGATCGGCAAGTATATGGTCATAGCGCCCGGCAAGCTTGTTTCTTCTGGAGACGAATTCATCCAGGTGCTGCAGCTGGCTCAGCCCCAGGGCCGCCTGGATGTCTGTCATGCGGTAGTTGTAACCCAGATCTATCTGCTCGTAGTACCATGGCCCTTCCGGCTCCTTGGTCATAAGACGCGGGTCGCGGGTGATGCTGTGGCTGCTTAACAGGCGCATGCGCTCTGCCAATTCTTCCTGATTGGTCAGGATCATTCCACCTTCACCGGTGGTGATGATCTTGACCGGGTGGAAGCTGAAGACAGTGATGTCGCTGTAGCGGCAGTTGCCCACAGGCTCGTTTTTATAGCGTGCCCCAATGGCATGGGAGGCATCCTCGATTATTTTGAACTTATATTGCGCCGCCAATTCGGCGATAGAGGACATATCACACGGCTGGCCGCACATGTGTACCGGGATCACTGCCTTGGGCAATTTACCTGACCGCTCAGCCAGGGCAAGCTTTTCCTCCAAGGCCTTGGAGCTCATGTTGGCGGTCTGAGGATGAATGTCTACAAAATCAATCTTGGCCCCGCAATACAGGGCGCAGTTGGCCGAGGCCACGAAAGTAATAGGCGAGGTCCAGACGGTATCGCCTGGTCCGACATCAAGCGCACGGCAGGCCAGGTGCAGGGCCGAGGTGGCGCTGTTTGCGGCAACAGCATGTCCGGCGCCGGTTTTATGCGTCACTGCTTTTTCAAACTCCGGCACTTTGGGGCCCTGGGTTATGAAGTCGGATTCAAGGACTTCAATCACGGCATCAATATCTGCCCGGGTGATTTCCTGTCGTCCGTAGGGTATCATGTCATAGCCAGGTGATTGTATTGTTTTATTTCCCGGGTGCCCAGAAAATGCGGGTTGCTTCCGGAATTGTATTCAAAGCCCTGTTCAACCGGCTCGCCTTTTTCGTCCAGATCATTTTCAGTATATCCCATTGCCCGACCGTGAAATTTAATGGCCGGGGAAATGACATAATGGTCATGGAATTCAATGGTCAAATGCGAGTCATCTCCCGGGCACATGACCTCATGCAATTTTTCGCCGGGGCGGATTCCCACGAACTTGTGCGGCAGATCCGGGGCCATGGCAGTGGCCAGATCTACTATACGTACCGAGGGGATCTTGGGGACAAATATCTCGCCGCCCTGCATGCGCTCGAAATCTTTCAGCACAAAGTCTACCCCCTGCTGCAGGGTGATCCAGAAGCGGGTCATGTCCTGGTGGGTGATGGGCAGATGGTCTGTTCCGTTTTGCAGAAGCTTTTTGAAAAATGGAACCACTGAGCCCCGGGAGCCCACAACATTGCCGTAGCGGACCACTGAGAACCGAGTGTTTCTTCCTCCGGCCAGGTTGTTTCCGGCCACAAAGAGCTTGTCCGAGCACAGCTTGGTGGCGCCGTACAGATTGATGGGGCTGGCTGCCTTGTCCGTGGACAGGGCAATGACCTTTTGCACGTTATTTTCCAGGGCGGCGTGGATGACGTTTTCCGCCCCCTGGATGTTGGTCCGGATACATTCCGTGGGGTTGTACTCCGCAGCAGGGACCTGTTTAAGGGCCGCGGCGTGGATGACGTAGTCGATTCCGCGCATGGCCATGTTCAAACGGTCCCGGTCCCGGACGTCGCCTATAAAGTAACGCATGCAGGATTGATTAAATTCCTGCTGCATATCGAACTGCTTAAGCTCGTCCCGGGAGTAGACAACAATGCGGCGCGGTTCATAGCGCTCCAGGATGGTCTTGATGTATTGCTGGCCGAAAGAGCCTGTGCCGCCGGTTATGAGTATGGATTGATTGTTAAGCATAGTTTTTTATAAATTGAAATAGGTTATGAGTCTAATAAAAAAATAGGTAAAACAAGCTATGTTTTTATTGCGAATTGTGTAATCATTTGTATTTTTGATATGTTACAAAGGTTATATAATTAAATGCAGTCAAGTTTTGATCAGGATTCATTCACTCATTCACTCCAGCCATTTTCCGGAACGTCTGGCTTGTTTCCAACAATTCGGAATATGTCCCTTGTCCGGTGAGTTGTCCATGTTCCAGTAAAAAGATCTGATCGCTTTTTTGGATGGTACTTAGCCTGTGGGCGATCAGGATGATGGTTTTTTGTTTGTTAAGGTTGTGCACGGCATCCATGACCGCCTTTTCGGTTAGGTTATCCAGAGCGCTGGTTGCTTCGTCCAGAATAAGGACATCCGGGTCGTGATACATCGCCCTGGCAATGCCGATGCGCTGGCGTTGTCCGCCTGAGAGGCGTACACCGCGTTCTCCCACGGTGGTTTCATAGCCGTTGGGCAATTCAGTTATCACGAATTCATGGAGTTCGGCGGTCCTTGCGGCCTGCTCTACAGCTGACATGTCAATCTTGTTTTGAGGCACGCCAAAGGCTATATTTGCAGCTATCGTATCGTCTGCAAGAAAGATATGCTGCGGCACATATCCAAGGCTCCTCTGCCAGGAACGTACATTTTTCGGGGTGATCGGGGTGCCGTCTACAATGAGTTCTCCCTGATCCGGGGTCAGGAGCCCCATGATCAAATCAACTGCAGTTGTTTTGCCAGCGCCTGTTGATCCTGCCAACCCCACGGTCGTATTGGCGGTTATACTGAAATTCAGGTTCCGGACAGCGGGCTGTGTTGCCCCGGGATAGGTGAAATATATATCCTTCAGCTCCAGTTGAGTGCGAATGGGCAACGGAACTTCGCTTTCTGCTGCACGCTGAAAATTGGTTGTCAGCGTATCGTTGCCAAACTTGAACATATCCGCATGAAGTGAGTCCAGGGCAGGTTTTCCGAAGCGAAGTTTGGTTGCGTTTTGGTAAACCTGCTGCATGGCCGGAAGAAGGCGCATGCCGGCAAAGGCGAACACGCCGAGGGTTGGAAGCACTCGGTCCAGATCGCCCCCCCGCACAGCCAAAACGAATAAAACGACTACCAGTACACCTCCGAAAGCAAAGGCCTCCAAAACAAAACGCGGTATTTTTCCCGCGATCATGTTACCGGCCTGATGCTTTGCAAATCTATGGGCCGGCTTTAAAAAGCTCTTCAAGTATCCCCATTCAAGGCCTGCAGCTTTTACTTCCTTGATTCCGCCAAGGGCCTCCTGTGCGATTTGGAATCGTTCCTTGTTTGCCTGGACGCGGTCCGCCCCGATTCTGCTTAGATATTTTCGCAGCAGCAGGTATATGCCGGTGTAGCCGCCGCCAAGTAGCAATGCCGCAAAAAGTGCCACCAAGGGGTCGATAGCAAGCAAAAGTGCTATCAGGCAGAAAGCAATGACTGCCTGGGCAATGAGCTGGGTAACCGGGATCAGCGCCTGGTTGATCACTTGCCCGACTTCGGAAAGAATTGATTTGCCGAGATCCGCGCTGTGCCTGTTTAGAAACCAGCTGTAGGGTTTTTCCAGGTAGTGGTTCAAAAGCCGCGAACTCAGGCTGTAGTTGCGCATATGAGTAAACCGGGCCAAAGCATATTGAGTAACTGCCTTCAGGAACAATCCGAAAACCACTACTCCGAAAACAATTACTCCCAGAAAAAAGAGAAACGCATCCGTGCTGGAAAAGCCTATGCCCCGATAAATCCGGGACAGGATTTGGCTTTTCTGGATCATTTCCGGGTTGGAGAGTACCGAAAGAAAGGGCATGATGGAAGCCACGCCTAAAGCCTCCATGACTCCGGTAACCAGCATCATGACAAACAGGATTACTGCGTTGCGGCGCTCCCGTGCATCCAGAAGCTCCCGAAATTTGCGGATAGTATCAATCATTTGAGATGTTTATGGCCTATTAGTTTCAAGGGGATTTGAGGAAGCAATCAAAGAATCCTCCTTATTCTGATTTCTCTCCGGTCTCTTTGCGGAGTTGTTCGATTTCCGCCTTGATTTCTTCGTATTCCCGCAGTTTCTGTTTAAGAAACCGGCTCGTGACCCGGGCCTTTTCCTCTATGCCGCCGGGGGTGAGCTTATAGAGGTATCGGATTTTGTGCGGATTCTG
>CAZVFQ010000104.1:0-10759 GCA_964626455.1 uncultured Desulfobacteraceae bacterium
CCTGCAGCTGCTTGCCGGCCCTCATGCAATGCGCCCTCAAAGCCCGCCCCGGCTTATCCGCATGGTACAGGCCTGCGAGCTTGATATTTACAGAACCGGCTTTGTCAAAATGATTTTTTTAAACCCAATGGCTTTAAAGCAGCCCGGTTACAAAACCTTGAATTTCGCAAAATTTGGGGCAAGGGGCGTCGGGGTGGTTTGTGAGTCTGCATTGAGCGGTTTCGGGTTAATTCGGCCGAAGGCTTACGCCAGGAATTTCAAACTGTTTGAGGGC
Organism: uncultured Desulfobacteraceae bacterium; assembly: GCA_964626455.1. Taxonomy (GTDB): domain Bacteria; phylum Desulfobacterota; class Desulfobacteria; order Desulfobacterales; family Desulfosalsimonadaceae; genus Desulfosalsimonas. The sequence goes on from CAZVFQ010000104.1 coordinate 275, forward strand.
GCAAGCCCGAGTTTTTGAAATTCCAGCGTAAGCCGAAGGCCGAATCCCGAAATCGGTCAGCAGCGAACAAATCCGCCCCGGCGGCCCGCAGCGGAAAAGACAGCAAGAGTCAATTTGATTTTTTTGCAGAAACTATAACAAACACACGGCTATATTTATAAACCATAGCCTCCCGCACCCCGGTATTTTACAAAAGACCGTACTTTTCGTGCAATTTTTCAGACAGGCGTTTTACCGAGGCAAAGCCCCTTTCCACGGTCTTTTCTATATCCGGGTTTACAAGGCAGCACGTAGCGGGAGAAAGAAGGCTTTGGGAAAGAAGCTGATCACGGTCAACACCCTTTGCATAAAGTTTTTTCCAGAGTGTCTCAAGCATATCTTCCAGGGAGTCTTCTGACTCATTTTCAAACGGCTCCGTGTTTGTGGGCACAAGTCCCCAGCAGAGAACGCCTCCCCGCTCAAGAAACCGCTTGATCGCAGGAACATAGGAGCCAAATACCTCGCCGTTGGTATATACATCCAGGGACAGAATGTCTATATCAAGATTCAGCAGAAAGTCCCAGTCCGGGTTACCGCACAGGTGCACTCCCCTGGGACGGTCAATAAGGGAGAAAAACAGTTCCATGTCAGCCTTTGCCTGCACGTCCCCGTATCCTGACATGGCTGAAAACAGAAACTGCAGCCCGGGCTCATCCACGAACATGAATGCGTTTTCGTTTTTCTGCTTCAGCCTGGTAAGCTGAACATTGACACGGCGGGCCATGAACTCAAACATAAAGGGGCGCACAGAATCGTCAAACAGAATCGGCCTGTCGTTTTCATCAGCAACATTAAACCCGAAACTGATCGGTCCCTCCAGCTGGCCGCGTATAGCCGGCCTGTCCGAGAAATCCATGGCCAGAAATTTATGATATACCGCGGAATAATCCGGGCTTACATCAAAGAGTTCAGGATCATCGAATTTTGCCATAACCTCTTCGGCTTCTTCCATGAACTTTTCCATTAAAAAAGACAGCTTCCTGTTTTCAATATCGAGCACAATTCCTGGGAAATGCTCGGCAGCCTGAACATACATGTCCTCATAATAGTTCAGCCTCGGAAGCTGGGGCCAGAAAGGAATATCCAAAGACAGGGCAACATCAAGCGCCCGGTCCGCATCAGTATGCGGCATTACGGCCATTGCCGTGGTCATGAGATTTCCGGGGATGGGCATTTTCAGGATCCTTTCTCGTTTTGGCCGATAAGACCGGCAAGTGATTCCATGAGGCCATCTGATGATTCTGCATACAACTGCGCAAATCTTTTCCCTCCTGTGCTGTATTTCTTATAAAAATCAACACACCTGTCCACGATGTCAAGCACCTGGACAGCATCGTATAATCCGGGCAGAGGTTCTGCCAGCCTTGGATGACGGCCCAGTTTGCCTCCTATCATTATTTTGTAAGCACGCCTGCTGATGCTGATGGTTTTTGTGGGGCAGACATCAGCGCACCGGCCGCAGTCAAGACATTTAGCCCGGTCGATTTCAGGCTTTTCAAGGGTTTCATTAAGCCGGACAGCCCCTTCTTTGCATTCATCCACGCACGCACCGCACATGGTGCATGATTCATCGGTGATCTCGGGCACGGCAGCCCCTGTGATCCCGATATCTTTTATCTGCGGCCTGGAGCAGGCATTGGGACATTCTGCAATGGTTACGCTAAACTCGTGATGAAATTTCAGCGGGCCTTCTACCGTGCTTTTCAGAAAAGCAAGCAATTGTTTATCTGCCAGGAGCGCCTCGAGCCGGGATGCCAGATCCTCATGCGGACCTGCCCGGTTCGGGCAGCCCCGGGGGCCGAAACAACCCTCAACCCGATATCCGCGAACCTCTTCTTCCATATTTTCCAGGTACTGTTTTTTTACAGCGTGCACATCATCAAGCGTAACCCGGCTTCGCCCGGCTCCGGCGACATAGGACTCCACCCTGTTTTTTACGCGCTTTCTCACAAAAAACGGCACCTTTTTAACAGCCTCCCGTGCCTCATCATCCCATTGTATATTCATACACCTCGCCTATTTCCTTTTATCCCTTGTACCTTATCTTTTTCACCTGCTCGATTTCCTTGATTTATGTCAAAATCTGTTATATCTCCAATAAAAATTCCAGGGGGTTCAAATGAGCGAGGCAAAACAGATTTTATCCCGGTCCATTCTTTTCTCCGGACTTCCTGGAGAAGATATCGACGCCCTTATGGCGATTGCTGTTGAAAAACCTGTGGCACCCGGTGAAATAATTTTCTCTGAAGGCGATGCGGGAACCGGATTTTACGTCACCATCGAGGGATTGATAAAAGTCTACAAGCTTTCGGCCGAAGGAAAAGAACAGATTCTTCACATGTTCGGCCCGGGCGAACCCTTTGGCGAAGTACCTGTTTTCTCGGGTAAAGCATTTCCCGCCACAGCCGAAGGTATAAAAAAAAGCAGGGTTTTGTTTTTCCCGCGAAACAATTTTCGCGATCTTATCGCACAAAAACCCTCTGTTGCGATGAACATGCTCTCCGTGCTCTCCGGCCGGCTCAGAAATTTCACAGTCCAGGTGGAAAACTTGTCCTTAAAAGAGGTTCCTGCCCGGCTTGCAGGCTATTTTCTGCTCCAGACAGAAGAGCAGAACAGCCCGGATACCATTACGCTCAACATATCCAAGGGGCATCTGGCAAGCTTTCTTGGAACCATTCCTGAAACCCTGTCGCGCATGTTAAAAAAAATGAGCGAACAGGGCCTCATAGAAGTGGAGGGAAGGAAAATACACATTCTCGACAGGCAGGGACTTGAAGATCTTGCAGAATAATTTGAAAAAGCTTCACACATCGGCCGCCGGACCGGACGAAAAAGTACAGGCAGCTGCCGCAATGGCAGGAAATATGCTTGACCGTTAATAAACTTTTAAATATAATTATTTGATTGCACCGTAAAAAATCAAACTTTTTACACCATCTGGACGATATTTCTACAATCGGTAAATTCTGTGATGTCTGAGACCACTTTTTTAAGAGACAATATAGAACTTGAGCCAAAGTCGCTTGCCATCGGCGGCAAACGTCTGGAAATCCTGTGCGTGAAAAATATCGAGCCTTTTATTGCAGATCTTGAACAAAACAAACAAGAAGGCTTTGAAAACTTTCCCTTCTGGGTCAAAATATGGGAGGCAAGCATTGTTTTAACCGACAGGCTGGTTCACATGGGCCTTTCCAAAGATCAGAACATACTGGAACTCGGTGCGGGAATGGGAATCACAGGTCTTTTTCTCGGCGCATTTGGATACAGGGTTACTATTACAGACAACAACAGGGATGCCCTGGCGTTAATAGAGGAAAACGCGGCCCATAACAAAATAAAAAATCTACAAATCACAGAGCTTGACTGGCAAAATCCGCAACTGGCCGGACCCTTTGACATGATCTGCGGCTCAGAGCTGATTTACAAAAAATCGAATGTGGAACCGGTAATCAATATTATCGCAAATATGCTGAAACCGAAAGGCACTGCCCATCTGGCCCACGATATAAGCCGTATGTCCATGATGGAATTCCTGAATAAGGCTCAGGCGCATTTCCATATCACTTATAAAGGCATGTCCTTTACGGGCGGGGGTCAGAAAAAACAAGTGGTCATACATACCATAAAACATAAGTAACAAAGGAAACACAGGACAAAGTGTTTCTTTGACGTTATAGTGACAGCAATATAAAATAAATATTTATAGGCAAAATACAATGCCAGAGATAAAAGCCTGGAAGGAACGCGTCACAAAGTGGCTCTCCGGAAAAAATAAAAAAAAGCGACTTCCTAAGCGTTACCGTAGACTTCAGCGCAATATCACAATTCTTATGATACTGGTGACCATTGTACCGCTCACAGCAATGGCCGTGATAAGCTCAATTCAATACCAGAAAAACCTTAAGTCCGAACGTATAAACCCCATGCAGGCCATTGCCAGCAACAAGGCTCACTCCTTTGAGCTTTTCCTGGGTGAGCGGCTCTCTGCGCTGCACTTTATTGCCTCGGGTTATGCCTTTGAAACCCTGTCCGGTCAGGCAACACTGCATCGCATTTTCAGGATTCTGCGCAAAGAGTTCGGAGGATACGTGGATCTGGGTCTTATCAACAGCCACGGCAGGCAAATATCCTATACAGGCCCTTATGACCTGCTTGACAAAGATTATTCAGATCAGCAGTGGTTTCAGGAAGCACGGGTGCGCGGGGTTTATATATCTGACGTGTTTATGGGATACCGGCATCTGCCCCACATTGCCCTGGCGGTCCAGAATTTAAACAACGATGGAGAATCGTGGGTTTTAAGAGCAACCATGGACACAAAAAAATTCGAGGATCTGATCAGCCAGGTAAAGCCGGAGCCTATAAGGGACGTGTTTATCGTTAATAAGAAAGGGATTCTTCAGTCAGATTCCGAACTTTACGGCGAAGTCCTGAGCAAATGCCCGCTGGATCTGCCCGGTTCAGATTCCAAAGCCCGGGTAAAAGAACTGACAGATCCATGGGGGCGCGATATCGTAATGATCTATGCGCCCCTTGTCAAATACGACTTCGCCCTGGTCATGATACTGCCGCTAAAGGGGATTTCCAGAGCCTGGCTTTCCTTGAAACAGGATATGGCTTTTCTCTACATAGCAAGCATGCTTCTGATAATTCTGGTCATTTTCAGCTCAACCCATCTTCTGGTAAAAAGAATCCGCGAGGCAGACGAAAAACGCGAAATCGCCTTCAGAGAACTCGAATACAACCAGAAACTGTCTTCCATCGGAAAACTGGCCGCAGGCGTGGCCCATGAAATAAATAATCCTTTATCTATAATAAATGAAAAGGCCGGGCTCATGAAGGACCTTGTCGATCACGACATGCATCATGACAAGGAAAAACTCATGCGATCTGTCAACCAGGTTTTAAACTCTGTTGACCGCTGCCGCAATATCACACACCGCCTGCTCGGTTTTGCAAAGCGCATCGGCGTGCAATACGAAACCCTTGATATAAACCAGGTGCTAAGGGAAACCCTGGGTTTTCTGGAAAAAGACGCTCATCACAGAAGCCTGAAAATAGAACACAACCTGTCTGAAGAACTTCCGGAAATCTCTTCTGACAGGGGACAACTACAGCAGGTATTTTTAAACCTCCTCAGCAATGCATTTGCCGCGGTAGACGACGGAGGAAAAATCGTTCTTGCCTCGTGGGAAAATAACCCGGAAACCATTGCCGTGTCAATCCAGGACAACGGCCACGGCATGTCTGAAGAAACAATGAGTCAGATTTTCGAACCTTTTTTCACCACCAAAAAAGGCTATGGGACAGGGCTCGGGCTTCCGATTACATACGGCATAATCAAAAAACTCGGCGGTGATATAAAGGTCGAAAGCAAGGTGGGCAAAGGCACCACATTTACAATATTCTTACCCAAACAACACCCTGGAGAAAAAGAAAATGAGCAGCCAGAAAAAAATTTTGCTCGTTGATGACGAGGAAGAATTCGTAACCACACTTGCTGAACGGCTTGAGATAAGGGGCTTTATGGCAGAAGCAGCCACTTCCGGCAAGCAGGCACTCGAACTTATAGAAAACCTGGATTTTGATGTTGCAATACTTGATGTAAAAATGCCTGGCATGGACGGGGTGCAGGTTATGGAAAAAATCAGGGAACTGCACCCGGATGTGCCCGTTATTCTGCTCACAGGCTACGGCTCGACTGACGAAGGTCTGCAGGGAGTTGACAAGGGCGCGTTTGACTACCTCATGAAACCGCTTGACATCGAGGAGCTGATTTCCAAAATACACGAAGCCCTGGCAAGCAAATCATAATAACCCTGCATTAAGGAAAAGGGGGCATAATGCATCCGGAAACAGAGAAGACACTTGCATTTTTCGGAAAAATGACCGCCAATCTTACCCATGAATTCAAAAACATCCTGGCCATAATACAGGAATCCGCCGGGCTGATGGAAGACATCATGGCCATTTCCCCGCTTGCACAGGAAAAATACCAGGAAAGATTCAACAACTCGATGACCACGATTAAAAATCAGCTACACAGGGGTATGAAGCTTGCAACCAGGTTTAACCGGTTTGCCCATGCTCCTGACCACGCCAGTGCAGAAATGGATCTGGGCGAAACCATTGATCATTTCTGCACTCTTACAGAAAGATTTGCGCGGCTGAAGTACCTTTCCCTGGAACCCGGCAGCCCGGAAAAACAAATAAACCTGACAACAAACCCCATACTTCTGTATATGGCCCTTTTTTACGGCCTTGAGTCATGCCTTCAGATGCTGCCGGCAAACTGTGAAATCCGGATAACGCCTCATGAAACAGACGGTAAACCGTCGGTGGAAATCGCCTGTTCCGGAAATGACGCACCTTCGGCAGAAGAGTTTTTTACCGGAGTCAAACAAAGTCCTTCCTGGAACGAACTTGCGGATACGATTGGACAATTGAATGCAGAGCTCGGGGAAAATAATGAAAACCCGGGTTTCGTCCTGATTTTTAAATAAATGCCCGTATTCACAAGGCTGCAGCGGGGGATTTTTTCATGAGCGAAAAAGAAACCGAGATAATAAAAATACTTTTGGTCGATGACGAGGAAGAATTTGTAAACACCCTTTCAGAACGTATGCAAATAAGGGGTTTTGAGGCATCTGTTGCCACAGACGGCCCCCGGGCCATAGAATTTATAAGCAGCCATAGCCCCGATGTTATGGTACTCGACCTTCGGATGCCGGGTATGGACGGAATGCAGGTTCTTGAAAACGTCAAAAAACAAAAACCGGAAATCGAGGTAATCATACTAACAGGCCACGGATCTGCCAGAGACCAGGAACAGGCCATAAGGCTCGGGGCCTTTGATTACCTGCAGAAACCTGTTGGACTCGAAACACTTGTCAGCAGAATCCGACGGGCTCACAGGCAAAAAACCTTCAGAAATTCATAAGGATTCAAGCCGCAAATAAAACGCAGGCAAGTTTAAAAAATAATAGACAGCAGCAAAAAGAAAAATTATTCTAAAGGCCAAAAACACCAGATTCCTATATAAAATTCGTTACAGGAGGAAAATTTATGAAGACCAGAGTAATGCTGGTTGACGACGAAAAAGAATTTGTTGAACAGCTCTCCGAGAGGCTCAAAATAAGGGGCTACGATGTTACCCCATGCTTCAGCGGCCAGGAGGCGATTGAAAATATAAAACACTTTCTCTATGACGTGGTAATCTTGGATGTGGCAATGCCGGGTATAGACGGAAACGAGGTATTAAAACACATAAAACAGCACCGCCCTCTTACAGAGGTCATCATGCTTACCGGTCATGCAACAGTGGAATCGGCTATCGACGGAATGAAGCAGGGGGCGTTTGACTACCTGATGAAACCATGTGAGACAGACGAGCTGGTTTCCAAAATAAACAATGCACATCAGCGCAAAGCCGAACAGGAAGAAAGAATACAGGCGGCCAAGGCCGAACGCTACAGCACGTCACCGTGGTCGGCGCTGGAGGACAAATAGCAGTCCTCCGGCATCATCCCGCATTTTAAAAATCAGATCCCGTAAAAGAAATAAAGAACCGTAAGTTCTACTGCAAGAAACAGCACTGTCATGCCTGCCCCTGCCCTGGCATAATCAACAGTGCGATAACTTCCGGGTCGCATAATCAGGGCGTTTACCTGGTGGGTGGGCAAAACGAATGTATTGGAAGCAGAAAGGCCCACAACCAGGGCGGCCATGCGCGGATCTCCTCCGGCCATTAAAGCCATATTCATACATAATGGCACCAGCAGCACAGCGGCGCCAACATTGGAAATAACCAGCGTAAAAAAAGATGTCATCAGCCCCACTACCGCAAGAAGAACAATCGGCGAGGGTTCTCCTATAAGCCCCAGTACCGACTCGGCGATATATGCTGCAGTGCCTGTTTTTTCAAAAGCTATGCCAAGCGGGATCAAGCCAGCAAGCAGAAACACGGTCATCCAGTCAACCGATCTATAGGCCTCGTCTATTTTTAACACCCCTGTTATGATCATTCCCAGGGCACCGGACATAAGCGCAACAGAAAGCTGCATCTTAATAAAAATCACCTGAAACAGAGCAACTGCCAGCCAGAACAACGCCAGCTTTGCCTTTTGCGGACGAAGGATCTCGCCTTCAAGGGGCGTGGAAAATGTAAGAGATCTCGGCTGCGGATAGTTTTTCAGGATATGGAATCTTTCCCATGGCGCAAAAAGCAGCAGGGTATCTCCCATGTTCAGCCTTATATGGGTCAGGCCTGAATAATAGATGCGATTTCCCTTGAAAAGGGCTACAGGGGTCACCCCATAGATCGTCTTGAAGTCTATTTCGCTCATGGTCTTTCCGATGAGCTCGGAGCGCGGTGACACTATGGTTTCAGCCATTCCCGCACTGGTGCGGGAAAGACTCTCGGCAAATACTTCCAGGGAATCCTTTACCTCCCAACCCAGTTCATCCGCCATCTTCATCACATTCTTTCGCCTTCCCAGCACCGCAAGATCATCGCCTGGACTGATTTCATCCGAACTCCGGGGTACGAAAATCTTATCCCTTTTTGCGGCCTTATTGATTGCAACCACTGTTACCAGATACCTGGTCTGGAGTCCGAGGTCCGCAATAGTACCATGGGGCTTTGCATTCTCAGGCACATGTATTTCATATATGGTTTCAAAAGCTCGGTATGCCTGGATAAGCGAAGAGGTCACTCCTTCGTCACTTTCCCCTCCGCCCGAGGGAAGAATGAATCTGCCGAAAATGATGAAATACACTATTGCTGAAAGCAGCAGACAGATACCGATAGGCGTCTGGGTAAAAAGGCCGAAAGGCTCAAGTTTCTCCCCGCCGATGGTCATAAGATCGTTTAACAGAATTGTGGGGCTTGCACCCACAAGAGTCAGGGTTCCGCCTATAATGGCACAAAAACCCATGGGCATGAGTATACGCGATACCGGAAGCCCGATTCGTTTTGCGATTCGCTGTGCTGCGGGCAAAAACAGGGCTGCGGCTCCGATATTCTGCATCAGGGCGGAAATTACTCCGACCGTGCCGCCTATAAACGTAATAATCCGGCTTTCACTCTTGCCGGCAAGCTTGATTATGGGGCTTGCAACCTGATTCATCACCCCGGTCTTATCCAGGCCGGCGCCCATTATAATAACGGCTATAATTGATACCACCGCATTGCTGCTCAATCCAACAAAGGCTTCTTTGGGTGATATCAGCCCGATAAGCGGCAGCAGCACCATCATCAGGATTCCCACCACATCGACACGGACCCACTCAAAAACAAAAAGGACAATCACAAATACCAGCACTATCATGGTCAGCAGCATTTCAGGCGTCATAACAGACCGATCCTTTCTCTATCAGGTTCAGCTTAAGCTATCCTCGTTTGTTTTCATGCCGGAATATAAAGCATATCGCAGCAGCAAACAAAACCAGCAACAATCCGCGGATAAAGTTAAACTCCATTATATTCTCCTTTTTGTTTCTGATTCGGGGACTGCCAGTGTCTGGAAAAAAGCTTCAGGCCACGCTGTAGACATATAGCTGTTTTTCCTGCCCGCTCTGCCCTGCTGCATCTGCCAGCTGCTCTCCGCTCGGCTCTGATACTACAAACTCAACATTGCCATATTCTTTGGCCACTTGCTCGATTGTCGCATCATAGGCACCGTATCTGATTATATGCTCAAAGGGAACATCCCTTTCCGCAGCAGCATTTGCAAAACTCCCGGCATTTTCTCTTGCCCGTTCTTCAAATTCCTTAATCCCTTCAGAGACGGAAATCCGCTTTAAAGCAGTCTCAGGCACCGGCTCTATGCTCAGGGCAACAATCCTGTAAGACATCCTCTCGGCCATTTCCAGGGAGTAATCGATCAGGCGCTGGGAAAAGTTCTCCTCATTGCCTACAACAAGCAGAACACCGGAGCGTATCCGGGAAACCAGCGTGTCAATATTTACCGGCTTTTCCAGGTAATCAAACGCTCCAAGCCGCCTTGCTTCCAGTTCATCTTTTCCCGTTCCCTGGCCGGTAAGCATTATAACCTGTACCCGGGGATGCTTCTTTTTAACACGCCGCAGCACCTCCATGCCGTCCACGCCCGGCATGCGAAGATCGAGCACCATTACATCCGGCGATTGTTTGTCAAGCTGTTCCAGGGCTTCTTCGCCGTTTAAAGCGATATCAGCGCTCAAATCCCTCATCTGCATACGCTGCGAAAGGGTATCCACAAAATCCTTCTCATCATCCACGAGAAGAATCCTTATTTTTCCGCTTTCTTTCTCATCTGCCATGAGAATCTCCTTTTAACTTTTTTCGAGAGCATCCATCATACATTACAACAAAATATATTACCCTAAATTGAGCGTTTCAGATTTTTAAAAGCAAATTATTTTAAAGGATAACACCCATTTCTATTTTAAAAATCTGAAACCCTC
>CAZVFQ010000105.1:0-10709 GCA_964626455.1 uncultured Desulfobacteraceae bacterium
TGATTTTACTGGTGCCGAGGGGCGGATTTGAACCACCGACACGGGGATTTTCAGTCACCTGCTCTACCGACTGAGCTACCTCGGCTTTGGTTTGCTTAGATATATAAGGAATGACCTGCAGGGTGTCAAGGACTTTTTTGAAGATCGCCGAAAAGATACTGGGCCAGTGTGCAGGCTGCGATTGCGGCGGTTTCCGCACGCAAAATACGGGGCCCCAGGGTGGCAGAATAAAAGCCTTGTTTTTCTGCCTGCCCGGATTCATATTCAGTAAATCCGCCTTCCGGGCCAAGCATTATCAGAACGGATGGGGGATGGGCTTCTAGATTCAGAGGAATCGTGAAATTTGCCTTTTCCCAGAAGAAAACCGGCAGTTTAACAGTATTTGCCAGTTCCAGCACTTCTGAAAATTCCATTGCTGACGAGATTGTCGGCGCTTTGCTTCTTTTGCACTGCTTTACGGCCTCCACTGCAATAGACTGCCAGCGCTTTATTCGTTTTTCCAGGCGCTTTGCATCGGGTCTGGCCACGGTTCTTTCCGTAATCATGGGAATAAAGCGGGTTATGCCAAGTTCTGTGAGCTGCCGGACCAAATCATCCATCTTGTTTTCTTTTAAAAAACCCTGGGCGACTATGAGTTCAAGAGCAGATTCGCTCTGGTCCTCAGCCTGTCCGTGCACCACAACGCGCACCGCCTCGTGTTCGAATCCAACAATGCGTGCATCAAAAATCCGGCCCGTGCCATCAACCAGACTGATATTCTCACCTTCGGTCAATCTCAGGACTTTTCGAATATGGCCGGCCTGCTTGCCGGTGATTCTGGGTTCTGTTTTTTCAAGTTGTTCCGGATCAATATAGAATCGTCGCATGGTCACTATTATATAGTAAGATATATTAGTCCTTGCAAACGAATTTAAGAAAACCTGCTTATCAAAGACGTTGCCGGGCGTGCGCAAATCCCCAAATTTCTTGACAAGATGCCTGTGTTAAGGTAGTTGTTAAAAGACTTGGACTTATCGGTTTCTTTTATATAAGGCCTTTTCTGACAAGGGGATGACAAATGGCGGAAAACAATGATAAAAACAAAGACATCATAGAACTCTCAGACATGGCTATCGGAACTTCGCGTGAAGATGAGCAGATTATTGAATTGACCGAGGATCTGGTGGCCGAGGCCAGGGATGCGATTACCGGGGCCGTGCTTGAAAATGGTGATAAAGCATCTGATATTATAGAGCTTGATCAACCAATAGCCGAACCTCTTGATACGACAGAGATTTCTGTTTCAGACGAGCAGTTTCAAGCAGCACTGGAGCGGGTGGTGGAAAAAAAATACGGCGAACGGATCGAGGCCTTGATCGATGAGGTTATCAGGAAAAAAATTACAGAAGATATAGAAGCCATCAAGGATTTGATACTAAAGCGGGGCGGTGGTAAATAATCACAGGGAAACCGGAGACGGGCTATCTTTATGAGCCCGTAAATCAGGGTTTATTTTTGAAGATGGGGGTTTGCCAGAATTCCCATCTTTTTGATTTTAAATACAGAGCAGGGAGCTTGGAGCAGGAAAAATGGAAGGTCAAAACCTTAGCAAAGGCTATCAGCCCAGGGAAGTGGAAACCAGATGGTATTCATACTGGGAGGAGCAGGGGTTGTTTACGGCTTCTGATGATTCAGATAATAAGTCATTTTCAATAGTTATCCCCCCGCCCAATGTTACGGGCGTGCTTCACATGGGGCATGCTTTAAACATTACATTGCAGGATATCCTGTGCCGCTACCGGCGGCTTTGCGGCGATAATGTCCTGTGGGTGCCCGGCACCGACCATGCTGGCATTGCCACCCAGAACGTGGTGGAACGCCAGCTTGCCGCCGACGGGGTTGACCGGCATGAAATGGGCCGGCAGAATTTCATTGAAGCTGTTTGGCAATGGCGCAGGAAGTACGGCAGTGCCATTCTCAGGCAGTTAAAATCCCTTGGCGCCTCATGTGACTGGACGCGGGAGCGCTTTACCATGGACGATGGTCTGTCAAGGGCCGTGCGCAAGGTTTTTGTGGAGCTCTACGAACAGGGTTTAATCTACAGGGGCAACTATATTATAAACTGGTGTCCCCGGTGCAGTACCGCGCTTGCCGAAATCGAGGTGGAGCACGAAGAGCATGTAGGTCATCTTTATCACATACGCTATCCTTATGTAAACGGGCAGGGCGGCCCTGTGGTGGCAACCACCCGGCCGGAGACCATGCTCGGAGACACCGCGCTTGCAGTGCATCCGGATGACACCCGCTACAACGATATCCCGGCTGATTGTGTTATACTGCCATTAACAGGCCGTGAAATTCCTGTGATCAGGGATGAATACGTTGATATGCAGTTCGGTACCGGGGCTCTGAAAATAACGCCTGCCCATGACCCCAATGATTTTACGGTGGGCGAAAGACACGGCCTGGCCCGAATTAAAGTAATCGGCGATGACGGGAAAATGACCGCCGAAGCAGGAGAATTTGCGGGCATGGACAGGTTTGAATGCCGCGAAGCCGTGGTTGAAGCTTTAAAAAAACAAGGACTTCTTGTTAAAATCGAGGATTACGTTCATAGTGTCGGCCACTGCTACAGGTGCGCAACAGTAGTTGAACCGAATCTTTCCAGACAGTGGTTTGTAAAAACAGGACCTCTTGCAGAAAAAGCCGTTGATGCTGTCAGGCAGTCGCAAACCCGGATTATACCTGAAAAATGGGAAAACGATTATTTCCACTGGATGGAAAATATCAGGGACTGGTGTATATCCAGGCAAATTTGGTGGGGGCACCAAATACCCGCCTGGACCTGTGAAAAATGCGCAAAATTAATTGTTTCCATGGATGATCCTTCTTCCTGTCCGGCCTGCGGTTCCACGGCCCTTGTTCGCGATCCAGATGTTCTCGATACCTGGTTCAGCTCTGCCCTGTGGCCTTTTTCAACAATGGGATGGCCCGAGAAGACAAGGCTGCTTGATACATTTTATCCCACATCAGTGCTTGTTACCGGATTTGATATTCTGTTTTTCTGGGTGGCAAGAATGATGATGATGGGTCTACACTTCATGGGCGAGGTCCCGTTCAGAGATGTTTACGTGCATGCCCTGGTTCGGCATGAGGACGGAAAAAAGATGAGCAAATCATCAGGAAATGTGATCGATCCCATGGACATAATCGAAAATTACGGTACGGATTCTCTCAGGTTCACCCTTGCAGCCTTTGCAGCCCAGGGGAGGGATATCAAGCTTTCGGAAAAAAGAATCGAAGGCTACCGCCACTTTATTAACAAACTGTGGAATGCAGCCAGGTTTGCATTTATGCATATAACCGACCCCCACCCACGGTTTGAAGAAGAATCGCTTTGTCTGGCCGACCGCTGGATTCTCTCAAGGCTCAAGCGCACTGCAGACGGGGCCAGAGATGCTCTTGACAATTATCACTTCAATGACGGCGCAAATATACTGTACAAATTTGTTTGGCACGAGTTCTGCGACTGGTATCTTGAGATTGCAAAGCCCGCCTTATACGGAAAAATAAATGATACCGCGGTTCAGGCAGCCAGGGCTGCCCTCTGGCGGGTTCTTCATGACACATTGATTCTTCTGCACCCCTTTATTCCGTTTGTTACAGAAGAAATCTGGCACAAGCTCCCCGGAACCGCAGGCTCGATCATGACTGCGCGCCTTCCGGGCATGGACTCCTCATTTCAGGAAATATCGGTTGATACAGAGGCCGAGGCTGAAATGGAACTTATAATGGGGGTTGTGACCGCTGTTAGAAACATCAGGGGGGAGATGAACATTTCACCTTCTGCCATGCTTTCAGTGCTGATTCAGTCTGATCTGACCGAAATTTGCAACACCGTGGATAACCACAGAGACATTATTTCTTCCCTTGCAAGGCTGGAGGAATTAAAAACAGAGCCTGCAGGTGAAAAACCAGCCGGCACGGCCACTGCAATTGTCGATGATGCCACTGTTTCTGTTTATCTAGAGGGGGTGATCGATTTTTCAAAGGAAATACAGCGCCTGGAAAAAGAGATTGCAAAACTCGAAAAAGAAGTTGCCGGCTTATCCAAAAAGCTTCAAAACCCTGGCTTTTTGTCAAAAGCGCCCCAATCCGTTGTCGATAAGGTCAGCAGCCAATACAACGAAGAAGTTGAAAAAATTGAAAAACTCAAAACCAACAGGGATAAGATCAAATCCCTGGAATCGGTACAAACGTGATTGCTTCTTTTAATAATACAACGCCCGGCAGTCTCCATGTGGAAAGGCTAATCGAGCTTGCCATCGAAGAGGACATCGGCCATGGAGACATTACCACCGAGGCGCTTGCCATGGATGGACTTTCCGGCAGGGCGATTATTGTTTCAAAAGAATCCCTGATTGTAGCCGGCCTGGATATGGTAAGGCGGGTTTATAAAAAACTTGACACCAGCATTATTGTGCGGCCTCTGCTTTCTGATGGAGACCCGGCCGAGCCCGGAGTAAGGGTTGCTGAAATAATAGGAAGCATGACTGTACTGCTTTCAGGAGAACGGATTGCGCTTAATTTTCTTCAGCGCCTGTCAGGTATTGCCACCAATGTTCGCCAATATGTGGATTCAATACCTGATTCAAGAGTGCGGATTACGGATACAAGAAAGACCACACCGGGCTGGCGGGTCCTTGAAAAGTATGCCGTGCGTGTGGGAGGCGGGTTTAATCACCGAATGGGACTTTATGACGGCGTTCTGATAAAGGATAACCATATAGCTGCCTGCGGGGGGATCAAACAAGCGGTTGAAAAGGCACGCGCCTATGTATCACATCTCATACGAATCGAGGTTGAAACACAAGACCTCCAACAGGTCAAAGAGGCGCTGCAGGCAGGTGCCGATACGATCATGCTCGATAACATGGGGGCGGAAGATATTGAAAAAGCAGTTAAAATAATAGGCGGAAACGCAGCGGTGGAAGTCTCCGGCCGGATTGAGCGCGAAAGGCTTGAATACTTGTGCGGCGCGGGTGTGGATATAATTTCCGCGGGAGCCCTGACCCATTCGGCCAGGTCCATGGACTTGAGCATGTATATAGAACCGCTGAAATAATTATTTCTCAGGGGATTTTAAAAGATCCCCCTGGATTAGCAGCATGATTCCTATTCGCGACACGATCCCGGCAAAGCACTACCCGGTTGTCACGCACGCCCTTATCGGCGTTAACGTGCTTGTCTTTCTTGTTCAGCTCGGCCATGGCCCCCAACAACTCCAACAGTTCATTTTTACCTACGGCCTGGTGCCTGCCCGCTATACCGCTGGCGAAGTGGCAGCCCATTTTACTCTTGGAGAGCAGATTGTTTCCCTGTTTTCATTCATGTTTCTTCACGGCGGTTTTCTGCATATTATTTTCAACATGTGGAGTCTTTATATATTCGGTGACAATGTCGAGGATCATCTCGGTTCTGTTTATTTTTTGATCTTCTATATCGCGGCCGGGCTTGTATCAGGATTGTTTCATTTTGTTTTAAATATGACCTCTACCACGCCGGTTATAGGGGCAAGCGGTGCAATTGCAGGGGTTATGGGCGCATATTTTATACTTTATCCCCACTCGCGGATTCTTACCTTGATCCCGATACTTTTTATTCCTTTGTTTGTGGAAATTCCGGCTTTTTTCTTTCTTGGCCTGTGGTTTGTTCTCCAGCTTTTAAATGCTGCCGGCGCACAGGCCCAGCAGGCCGGGATTGCCTGGTGGGCGCATATCGGGGGATTTGTATTTGGAGTGGTTGCACTGAAAATGTTCGGATTTCTGCCTTCGGATCGTACAGAAGAGGGCTATCATCGCGGAGGAATCCGCCGGAAAACAAGCGACCGGCTCCAGGTTGTCAGGCCTTCTGCAAACGGTGATTCTCTTGACTTATATGAAACCATTCGTGTCACACCTTATGAAGCTGCTGCAGGCGCCCGTAAATTGATAAATGTTCCCCTGGGATTGCGCAACAGGATGTATCGGGTAATTATTCCCGCCGGCACACGGCACGGAAACGTGCTCAGACTAAAGGGGTTGGGCAGGGGTGACAGTCAGGGGCGAAAAGGCGATTTGTACCTGAAGGTCCTGATAGAACAGCCATGGTAACCAACTTTGTTCATTCTGACAAGATCAGGGAAGCAGAAGAGAAATCCGGTTTCTTCCCTTTTCCTTTGACATGTACATGGCCCTGTCAGCTCTTCTGACAAATTCTGTAAGGGTTTCGCCGGGATTATAACGGGTTACCCCGATGCTCAGGGTAATCGGGGCAGAATTTTCTTTGGGCGCCGGGTTTTTGTCTTTCATTGCGACCATAATTCTTTCCGAAACTCTTACGGCATCCTTTGGATTTGTCTCCGGCAATATTACAGTAAATTCCTCCCCACCATACCTGTAGGCCGTGTCCATCTGGCGTATGGATTCCGAGATCACCGTGCCGAGCTCTGAAAGAATCCTGTCGCCTTCGGGATGGCCGTATTTGTCGTTGTAGCCTTTGAAGTGATCAATGTCGAGCAGCAGCAAAGAAAGCGTGCCTTTATACCGGGTATGACGGTTTATTTCCATTTCGAGTTGATAATAAAAATGTCTGGAATTGTAGAGCTTTGTAAGATGGTCGGTAATGGATAGCTTTTTTAACGCATCGAGCATCTGGATTCGTTCGCTCTCCATACGCCGTTCCCGAAGGAGGCGCTTTAATCGCAGGCGCAGCTCCTCAAACTGCACGGGCTTCATCACAAATTCGTCTGCGCCTTTTCTGATTGCCTCCTCATAAGAATAATCATCTATATAGCCGGTCATGATAATTACGGCTGTATCATATCTTTTTTTTACGATCTCCGTGAGTTCAAGACCGTTTATACCGCTTAACATGATGTCTGCAACCATCACGTCAATGGGAAACTGTTCCAGAAATTCAAGGGCTTCTTCGCCTGTTTGGGCGACAAAGGCCTGATATTCCCGCTGGGACAAGTACTGCTGTACAGCGTCCCTGATTACAAAATCATCATCTACCACAAGTATTTTTTCAGCCATTTATTTTCCGTCATATTATATTTAATATTACGTTTTATGGTTTCGGTCTATGGTGCTTGACAGCGCCATGCCCAGTTGATAGATAAACTCACCCTTGCTTATATCAAAACAAACCGGGTGTCAATTTTCATATTAAAACGCAAATCGGATAATCAATATTATATGAAAAATATTCGGAACTTTAGCATAATCGCGCATATTGACCACGGAAAGTCAACGCTTTCAGACCGCCTGATCCAGTCAACAGACATTGTCTCTGAAAGGGATTTCAGGGACCAGATGCTCGATACCATGGATCTTGAAAGGGAACGGGGTATTACCATAAAAAGCCAGACCATCTGCCTTCCCTATACAGCAGCGGACGGAAACCTTTACTGGCTGAATCTCATCGATACCCCCGGCCATGTTGATTTTTCCTATGAGGTCTCCAGGGCTCTTGCTGCCTGCGAGGGAGCTTTGCTGTTAATTGATGCCAGCCAGGGAGTGGAAGCCCAGACTATTGCCAATCTTTACCTTGCAATGGAAAACAAGCTTGAAATAATTCCGGTTATAAACAAGATTGACCTGCCGTCGGCAGATATAGACAAGGTCCTTGCCCAGATAGACGATGAGCTTGGTTTGGATCCCGACAGTGCAATACTGGCTTCAGCCAAGGAGTGGACGGGCATAGAAGAAATCCTGGAGGCCATAATCAACAGGCTTCCTCCCCCTCAAGGAGACCCTGAGGCTCCTGCCAGGGCTCTGATCTTTGATTCGAATTATGATCCGTTCCGCGGTACAATTGTTCATTTCCGGATGTTTGACGGATCCATCGGGCCGGGAGACAGAATAATGTTCATGTCCAACAGGGCTGAATACACTGTTGAGGAAGTCGGCATCTTTCAGGTAAAGCGCGTGCCTCAGAAAAAAATAACAGCCGGCCGTGTGGGATACGTGATTGCAGGCATAAAAACCGTAAATGACACAAGAACAGGAGATACCATAACAGTTAGGTCCCGGCCGTGCACAAAACCCATGCCGGGTTTCAAGGAGCCCAAGCCCGTGGTGTTTTCCTCGATTTATCCGGTTGACACCGATGAATACCCTGAATTGGCAACAGCCCTTGACAAGCTGAAGTTAAACGACGCCTCTCTTGTATATGAAAAAGACACATCTGCCGCCCTGGGGTTTGGGTTCAGGTGCGGTTTTCTTGGCCTGCTGCACCTCGAGATTGTCCAGGCCAGGCTGGAGCGTGAATATGACCTGTCTCTTATTGTAACAGCGCCATCGGTGCAGTATGAAATCGGTCTTACCGACGGAAGCAGCATGATTATTGAAAATCCGGCCCATTACCCTGATCCCGGCTCCATTTTATATGTACGGGAACCGTTTATACGGGCTTCGATTCTGACGCCTGAAACATACATGGGCCAGGTAATGCAGCTTTGCCTGGATCGCCGGGGGATAAATTCGAATTACCAATATTTCGGCAGCGGCCGGATGGAATTGATTTTTGAAATGCCGCTTGCAGAGGTGGTATATGATTTCTATGACCGTCTGAAAACCGTAACCCAGGGATACGGCTCCTTTGACTATGACATGCTCGACTACCGGGAATCAGACATTGTGCGTGTTGACATACTTATAAACGGCGAGAGAGTGGATGCACTTTCCCAGCTCGTCCACAGGGACAAGGCCGTGTATAGGGCAAGGCATACCTGCGACAGGTTAAAGGACGAAATCCCCAGACATATGTTTAAAATAGCCATTCAGGGAGCCATCGGATCCAAGGTGATTGCAAGGGAAACAATAAACGCCTATCGCAAAGACGTGACAGCAAAATGCTACGGCGGAGACATTACCCGAAAACGAAAGCTTCTTGAAAAGCAGAAAAAGGGCAAAAAGCGAATGAAAATGGCGGGCGAGGTAATGATTCCGCAGAACGCATTTCTTTCCGTGTTAAAAGGCAAGCAATGAAATTGCTGCAAGGTTTCCAAGGAAGTCCAGGGTCGGGTCGGTTTTTGAAGCGAGATTGAGCGTTTTCGGGAAAATTCAGCAAATGCCGGAGCGAAAAAACCGACCCGACCGCAGGGCTTCCTTCCTGTAAAAACCTCAAATGAGGTTAGAGGCTTTTTACGAGAGCATCAAAAATAATGGTGTTATCTTTTAATGCTTTAGCCTTTGATTTACTATACAAACTCAAACTTATTGAAAAAATAGTTAATTTCAACTTCAGCTGTTTCCGGGGAGTCAGAACCGTGCACAATATTTTTTTCTATGTCAGTGGCAAAATCGTGCCTGATGGTACCTTGCTCAGCCTCCTTGTAATTGGTTGCACCCATAAGCTTCCGGTTTTTTTCGATCACGCCGTCGCCTTCGAGCACCATGGCCACGATTGGGCCTGATGACATAAAATCGGTGAGGCTGTTAAAAAACGGTTTGTCCTTATGCACCGCGTAAAATCCTTCAGCCTGCTGCCTGCTCATTTTAAGCATTTTCATGGCTGCAATCCTGATATTGTTTTCTTCAAAACGCTTTATAACCTCTCCTACAAGCCCCCGGGCAACACCATCGGGTTTTATTAAAGACAAGGTTGTTTCCATGGCAAATCCTTTCTTTTGATATGTTGTTGTTATATATAGTTCGGGTTCGAATAGCAGATGGTATCTGCCAAGTCAAGAAAGACGGTTTTGCATCTTTTTTTGTTGACAACAATGAAAAAGGTGCCTAGTTTTAGACTCTTTGCAAAAAGTTTGTTTTAAAACATATATACTATTAAGGAGGTCTTGAGCATGATCGAAGTTACTGATGCCGCACATGAAAAGATTGCGGAGTTTTTCAAGGACAAGACAGTCAGGCCGATAAGGATTCTTCTGAACCCGGGCGGATGAGGCGGGCCGTCATTGGCAATGGTTCTGGATGAACCAAAAGAATCAGACGAGGAATTCAAGATAAGCGGTTTCCGGTTTATAGCAGACAAGGGTTTCTTAGCGGAAGCCAGCCCGATAAAGGTTGATTTTAACGGCTTTGGGTTTTCTATAAGCTCCGGTATGCAGATGGATGCGGGGTGTTCCAGCTGCGGTACCGGCAGCAGTACATGTGCCTGCTAGAACCCGGGTTGGAAAATATATAGAAACAGAAAACGGTAAAAGGCAGCATGCGAACGTGTAAAACCGCGTGCTGCCTTTTTGCATCATGGAGGTGCGAGACTGCGGGGTTTAGCTCAGAGCGTCCTTTAAACCTTTGCCCGGGGTAAACTTGGGTACCTTGCGAGCGCTGATACGGATAGGTGCACCTGTTTGAGGATTTCTGCCAGTGCGGGCCTCCCTTTTGACCGACTTGAAAGTACCGAATCCCACCAGGGTCACACTGTCGCCCTTGGATAACCCCTTGGTGATGGTCTGCAGAACGCAGTCCACTGCTGCCTGGGCCTCTTTTTTGGTGCTTACGACTTTTGCTACTTCGTTGACTAAATCTGCCTTGTTCACTGCATGGCTCCTTTCGTTTTTTGGTTAATAGTTAGGGGTTCGTCTGCCTTGATGAACGTACTTGATGAACGTAGCAGAGGAGACGCTAACAGGCAATGTTTTTGGATGTGAGACAAAATATCGCCGCATGGCAAAACAAGATTAATATGGTGCGCACAAAAAGTATTGTTTACTGTCGATCTGATTT
>CAZVFQ010000106.1:0-10528 GCA_964626455.1 uncultured Desulfobacteraceae bacterium
AAGGTTTTTCCCGGGGAATGCATATTGCGCCGGGAGGCAGCCGGAAGATATGATAACCTGCTCAGCGGGCTTTCCGGCATCCAGACCCCGGCTATCGCGTCGGGCAATGAGTCGGTCTACGCTCAATACACCATCTTGACCCGGGACCGGGACTCTGTGAGCAAAAGGCTTCAAGAGGCCGGCATCCCCTCTGTGGCCTACTATGCGGCTCCGCTGCATCTCCAAGGGGCATTTGCCTTCCTGGGTCATAAACCAGGCGATTTTGCGGTGGCTGAGCAGGTGGCCGCCCAGTGCCTGAGCCTGCCCATGAATCCGTATTTGAAGGGGGAGGAGCAGGAGCGGATCTGTGAATGTTTAAAGGGCTAAGGGGCAATAAGGGCCAAGGAACAAGAGACAAGGGCCGAGGATCAAGGGACGGAAAGAAATGGGAGGAAAGCTGTAGGGACAAATGGAGGGGGAGGGAGGATATGGCACGCTTTGAGGAGCTGGAGGTCTGGAAAAGAGCGGCTCGCTTGAGTGCTGACTTATACAAGTATTTTCGATCTTCAAAGGATTATGGTTTTCGTGACCAGATTACACGTGCATGATTGTCTATACCATCGAATATTTCTGAGGGCTACGAAAGAGATTCTGCCAAGGATCGCGCGAAATTCTTGACTTATGCCAAAGGGTCCTGCGGAGAGTTGCGGACCCAAATATACATCGGCATGGAAGCTGATTATATCGACAAGGAACAAGGTAAACTATGGGTTCAGGAAACCCAAGAGCTATCCAGGATGCTGTACGGTCTCATGAGTTATATTAAGCGGGGATGATTCTTCAAGGGCCAAGGCACAAGAGACAAGGGCCAGGAATACCTTCCCCCTGGGCCCTTGGCCCTTGCACCTCGGCCCTAAAGAAAAAACCATTATGAAATCTCTACTCATACAAAAGATAAAGTCACGGAATGCGGAAATCGCCGTCATCGGCCTCGGCTACGTGGGCCTGCCTTTAGCCCGCCTTTTCTGCGAGCAGGGCTTTTCCGTCCTGGGCCTGGATGTGGATCAGGATAAGGTGGACGCTCTCAAAGAGGGCCGCACGTATATCAAGCACATAGATTCGGCTCCGTTCCGGGAATGGCATGTCCAGGGTTTTTTTGCCCCGAGTGCGGACTTCGGCCTGGCTGCGAAGGCGGACGCCCTCATTTTATGTGTACCCACGCCTTTGAACGAACACCGGGAACCGGACCTGTCCTACGTCATCGGATCCATGGAAGCACTGCTCCCTCACCTGCGGAAAGGGCAGCTGATGTGCCTGGAGTCGACCACATATCCAGGCACGACCCATGAGGAGCTTTTACCCCGGATCACGGACGCCGGTTTGAACGTAGGACAAGATTTTTTTCTGGTCTATTCCCCGGAGCGGGAGGATCCCAATAACCAGAAGTATACCACCCATAATATCCCCAAGGTTTGCGGGGGAGAGACTCCGGCCTGTCTGGAGGTGGGCCAGGCCCTGTATGAGCAGGTCATCTCCCGGGTGGTCCCGGTTTCCTCCACCCAGGCCGCGGAGATGACCAAGATCCTGGAAAATACCTTCAGGGCGGTGAACATCGCCCTGGTCAACGAGCTGAAAATGGTCGCCCACCGCATGGGCATTGATATATTCGAGGTCATCCGAGCCGCGGCCACCAAGCCCTTCGGCTACATGCCCTTTTATCCCGGCCCGGGCCTGGGCGGGCACTGCATCCCCATCGATCCATTTTATCTTACCTGGAAGGCCAGGGAGTATGGGCTGCACACCCGGTTCATCGAGGTGGCCGGAGACGTGAACACCTCCATGCCCCAGTGGGTGGTGCACAGGGTGGCCGATGCCTTAAACGAGCAGGGCAAGGCCATCAAAGGAAGCCACATCCTGGTCTTGGGTGTGGCCTACAAGAAAAACGTGGACGACATGCGCGAGTCCCCGTCTGTGCATATTATGGACATGCTCAGGCACAAGGGCGCCCAGGTAGACTACTCTGATCCCTATGTTCCGGTCTTCCCCAAGCTGCGCAAGTTCTCCTTTGGTCTTGAAAGCCAGTCCCTGACCCCTGAAACCATCGCTTCCTGCGATTGCATTCTCTTGGCAACTGATCACGATGAATTTGATTACGATATGATCCAGCAACATGCCCAGGTTGTTGTGGATACCAGAGGTCGTTATGCGAATGGTGAGCAGAATGTCTTGCAGGCGTAATTGCTTATTTCTTCAACCAAAGAACCGTTAACAAATAACTGATAACAGATAACGAATAACAGTCATCATTAGTTTTTGCACCTTGCCCCTCGGCCCTGACAACAGACAATAAAAAACAGATAACAGAAACTATGCCCAAAGCATCCAGCCCGGATAAGCACTCGGATTTTCGTCCCAAAGTATGCATGTTTGTGTACAACAACTTCACCAATGACTCCCGGGTGCAAAAAGAAGCTGAGGCCCTGATCCAGGAGAATTACGATGTGACTGTAATGGCGCTTTTGGACAATAACTCTGTGCCGTATCAGGAGTACGATAGTGTAGTAGTTCATCAAATTTAGAGAATTATTAAATTACTACGAAATGCGTATGCGAGTTGGCAATGTATGCATGTCCCAGATGATATAAGAATTGAAGTAGTTAATAGACATATAATCCATGTTTCCAATTAAAATGCTGCGTATAATTATTCAGAAGTTATCTCTTAAAAATGAGATCACTACCCTAGTTTTAAGGGATATTTTTATTAATTTTTGGCATAGATATATGTTCATTGGTTTTTTGTCTGCTTTTGCTTTTTTATTTCAAATAATAGGAATCTCAATAATATTAGGAATATTCCGTGATAATATAAAATTACCATTGAACTTACATGATAAATTCTTATATTGGCTGGGTGACTATCATTTAGTTATATTTTCTTTTGTTGTCCTTTCTATTTCAGCAATGCTTATGTTTGCCGCCCGTAAGTTAACAGTCAATATGATGATTGATTATGAAAGCCTTTGTGCAAATAAAATATTTTCCATTGTATCAACCAATTCAGAAGTTAATATTAACGATTCAGAAATAATTAGGCTTTTATCTAAAGATTGTCGGTTTGGTGGCCGGATAATTCAAGAAATTTCTAATGTTGTTATGCCTATAGGCATTTCAATCATTGCCTTTCCAATATTGGTATACATTAGCTTCCAGGCTACATTAGCCATTGCGATCATTATTATTATTACTTTATTACCTTATGGATGGATTGCCTCTAAAGCTAATTTTGTATCCTCTTCTTTTGAAAAATCAGCAGGTACTGATAGTCAATACAAAAAAGAAATTCTTAAACATTTTCGAAAGAAAGAACTCCAGCAAGAACCTCCAAATTTTCCTCACCATGAGTTTAAAAAATATTATCAACAAAGGTTAATAATGCCACATTATGGAATATTAATTGGTGGAATTCAACTTGCGTTATGTCTTGCTGTGTTGGGTTGGTGGGGAGCATCTGTTGAAAAAAACTCAACTAATATCTCAAGTGTAGTTCTCTATGGATTCATAGCAATTTTTATGCTGAATCAATTTAGAATTTTAGCTAAAGTCTTTGCAAACTTTCATGTTTTTCTCGCTTATTTTCAAAGGGCCTTTATCGTTATTAAAGGTCTCGATTATGCAGAGATAAAAAGTCCTCCCAATAATGATGACAATGCTATGTCCATGACTGAAGAAGAGTTTTGATCCAATTTTTCACTCTTAAGACTGGAAAAATTAACTTTCATGCTGCTTTTATTGAAAATATTTTATCTAAAGTATTCTGTCCGACTTAGTGCTTCCGGCGATCTTGTCGGAGCTGAAAAAGTTTTGGAAAAAGTTCTGTCCAGGAAGCCAGATATTGACGTCCTTACCCGGTATGCCAATTTGGCAACGGCCCGCAAGGACTGGGGTGCTGCGGTGGATCGCTGGGAGCGTGTGATATCTGCCTGTGGCGCTGCCGGGCAACCGATCCCCAAGTCCGCGGCGGCTCAGCTGGAAAAAGCGCGACTGGCCCAATCCGGTGCACTGAGGAAAGCGGGTGACCTTGACGAGGCTGAGCGGCTATTGGAAAGGGTGCTGGAGACTTCGCCTGATCATGTAGGAGCGCTTGCTCAACATGCGGGGATCGCAAGCGGCCGCAAGGACTGGGGTGCGGCGGTGGATCGCTGGGAGCGTGTGATATCTACCTATGGCGCTGCCGGGCAACCGATCCCCAAGTCTGCGGCGGCTCAGCTGGAAAAAGCATGCCTGGCCCAAGCAGGTAAGCTCAGGAAAGCGGGTGACCTTGACAGGGCGGAGGCTTACTTTCTTAGATTGCTTTCCCAATATTCCAACCACAAAGAAGCACTAAAGGCACTTGCCGAAATATCAGCGGCGAAGCGAGATTGGAGTGAAAGCGTAGCAAGATGGACCAAAGTACATGACCTCTGCGGGGATGACGGTGAATTGTGCGCAAGGGCAAACATACAAATTGTCCTTGGCAAGCATTATATGGGCGGCAGTCTATTACAACCTTTTAAGACCGGTGATAGTCCTAAAATTGTTTTGATCGGGGGCAGTCCTAGTAGCGGCACTACTATTTTTTTGAACTATGTGGCGGCACCAATCAATTTTTTAGGAGTAAACGAGTCCGGGCTTTTCGCCCATCCTGGAATCTACTTCGAGTTCGAGAACTTCTCAAACAACCTGACCAGAATGCTTCGGTCCTTTAAGCATTTAGATGAGGGGGAACGTTTGAGAAAGGGTATTTCATCCCATGCGATTGCAAGTTCGCAATCCCTCACGAAGCACGGAATGAATTTGGAGGATTGCATAAATCTTTTGCGGTTGGCAAAATCCGGCGAAGAATATGTGCATACTCTTGTTCAAGTGTTTTCGGCGAACGAACCACGCCCGCCTGAAGTCTTTTTTGAAAAAATGCCTGGCAATTTATACGCCATGCCGTATTTTTTAAAATGTTCAAATGATTTTAATGGGTTATGCATTGTCCGCGACCCTTTGGATGTCGTGTCAAGCCTCAGTGCAAGGGGGCTGCCGTTATTGCGGGCTATGGCGATATGGACTGTCGAGGCAGCCATTGCACTCCGTGTCCGCTGTCAATCTTCGGGAATTATTGTGCGTTATGAGGATTTCGTCTCCTCCCCTGATACCATCCTTTCCGGCATCTACTCCCAAATAGGTGTTGCTCCCTCACAATTGAAAGAAGAATCCCCTATGGTCAGAAAGTGGCCTCAGGAATGGCGCAGTTCGCCCCAAGATCGCTTATCTACGGACTCTATAGGCCGCGGATCTCACGATTTGGACAACATTGATAAAGCAGTTTTTGCAGGCTTGACTTTGAGGGACTACCCAGGCCCGCTTCTTGACGATTATATTGGGTGTACAGCCGAAGAATTCGCTGGCGAATTAGGATACAGCATTTACCCCTCCGAAAAACTCAGTGCCGACCGTGTCAAACGGCGCACGGAAGCTCTCCGCCAGCGATCTGTTTTTACTGAACCGCGGGCGGGCCGTTCCAATTTTTACGAAACTATAGTTATGGACAATTAAGGCTTCACAACCAAATATAATCACATTAAACTTGAGAGGCTTTACCCAATTCCCTCTGTGACATGACACTAGTCGCAGCCTGCTTGATGGATACTCCTGCTCGCCACCTTTTAATGAAAACAGAATCGTTAACTCCGCTATCCTGACACAAGAGAACGATGTGGCGATAATTTTTTTTTAAGTGTGACAACATTATCAGACAAGTCCTGAAGGAAACCATATGCATCTAACCTTTAATATGAACTATATTTCAAACTCTGCCCGCTCCATCGCCATGGTCGTTGCCAACCCGGTGCAGGGCGATTCACGTGTCATCAAGACGGCAGCCACCTTGAGCAAGCTGGGCTTTCGCGTACATCTTTTCGGAATGAGCAAAACTGCAGAGGAGATAACACTTGAGGGTTATCCTTTCTCCGTTGAATTAGCGGCCCACCCAGTTCCCCAGTTGAAGAAGGAAGGACGGTGGCTGGATTCCAGTGGGCAGCGCAATATTTCGTTGTTCATTGAGCGTTTGGCTGACAATATTGCTGCACGCATGAAAGATCACTCGTTTGATGTTTTGCATACCCATGACATGTATGGACTACCCATAGGAGAGGCGCTTAAGGAGACCGTCCTTGGGCCAAGCACCTTGTGGATTCATGATTTACATGAATATGTAGAAGGATGCACAAATATTGAGGAGCATATCCGCACCACGATGCTGGATATGGAAAAAGCATACATTCGCAAGCCAGATGCGCTGACGACTGTATCACCTATTTTATCCAAGCTCATTGCCGAACAATACGATGTTGTCGAACCGGGGTTGGTTTTGAATGCGCCGCGTATTTCGGACTATGACCCGTGGTATCCACGTCCTCTCCGAAAATCACTGGACCTGAACCAGGACATTCCTTTGCTGGTTTATAACGGCAATGTAAAACCCATTCGGGGAGTCCATTTTGTAGTGGAAGCATTGCCGCTCTTGCCGCGCGTGCATCTGGCGCTGATTACGAATTCGCGGGGGCAGTATGTGGATGATCTGCTTCAGAAGGCCCGAAAACTGGGCGTAAGCGCCCGTTTACGCCTTCACCCGTATGTACCCAACCATGAAGTAACGTCTTTTGTGGGCGGCGCAAATGCAGGTGTCAATCCTGTTTCTCTATATCCCAATTCAGACTTGGCTTTGCCCAATAAAATCTTTGAATACATTCACTCGGGTACGCCGATTGTCAGCACCGCTACCAAAGCCTTGACAAAATTTCTGCAGACAAACCAATGCGGGTTGACTTTTCCGGAGGGCGATGTCAATGCGCTGGCCTCCGCTGTGAAGGAAACCCTGGTGCGTTATCCGGAAGGGTTGCCTTCAGTGGCGCAAGGCTCATCTCTCGCGCTCGAATATAGCTGGGAATCCCAGGAAGAAGTTCTTGCCAACATCTATACGCAAATGCTTGGCAAAATAAGACCAACCCAGTGCACGAAGTCCCAGCGGAAGATTGATCCGATTATTCACCTTCCCACTTTTGCCGCAAATCAGCCCTGTACACTGGCAAATGCTCTCAATAAAAACGGATTTGTAGCAGAAAGCGCCTCTTTGGGGAAAAACAGCTACAAATATGAATGCAGCCTGGAGATCAACAATCAAACGCATCACCTTTCTTCAGTCAAGTCCTATCTCAAGGATCAAAGCCTGGATAATTTTCAAACCTATCATTTTCATGTCCGTCCGCTCCTATATGATAAATTTTTCGGTTTTCCCACAGGAATCGATCTTGTTTTGCTCAAAGCGATGAATAAATCGGTTTTCTTTCATTTTCGTGGTTCAGAAATTCGTTTTGGTTCGGTGTTCAAGGCTGCCTGTCCCTACCATTATGAGGATGAGCAGCGTGATTGGACAGATATTAAGAAACCGTATGTGTTTGATGAGAGACAGCAGAGAGCCTTTCGCGATTTTGTGTGTGGTGTTTGCGACGATGTCTTTGTAAATGATCCTGAGCTTCAAACTTATGTTCCCAATTCCCTGATAGTGCCTAGGGCTATTGACTGTATTTGTTTTAAGCCACCTGAATCAAAGGGCAATCGTTCGGTTCCCTTGGTCGTTCATGCACCATCCAGGCGCGGCGTCAAAGGGACGGACTTTGTTCTAAGAGCTTGTGAGCAGCTGAAAAAACAGGGTTATGTATTTGAGTTTAAACTTGTAGAGAATGTTTCACACCGCGAGGCTATGGATATTTATCGTGAGGCGACCATCATCGTGGATCAATTGCGGATCGGATGGTATGGCGTTCTTGCTGTGGAAGGGATGGCTTTGGGAAAAGCAGTAGTGTCTTATGTTCGCCATGATTTACGTCATTATCTTCCGTGCCCTTCTCCTCTGGCATATGCAAATCCAGAAAACATTACCGATGTTCTTGGATATCTTTTGTCAAACCCCGATGTTGTTAAGAGCTATGGTGAAAATGGTCAGCATTTTGCCAGAGTATACCACAACGCAGATTCAATTGTGAAAAACTTAACTGCTATATATAATAGACCATTACGCCCAATAGACCCTGTTGCTGCAGCCGATTTCCTTCATTACCAGACAAATAAAAAAACTAAAGATGTAAAAAAGAATGAAATTAAAACAAAAAAAGGTAAAAATAATATTAGCATTATTCAACATTACAATTATCTAAAACCGGTATATTTAAGAGAATTCTATCGTGTAGTTAAGGATGAGGGCATACTTCAAGCTGTTAAAAAATCTATAGATTTTTTGAAAAGATAATATTGATCGAATGCATGATGAATTAATATTACTGCCCCCTTTTTGCTTATCATGGGGGGGACGATAATCAAGCAGGGCTCCGGCTGGGGCAGGCTGTTAGTCTATGTTGTTGCCCTGCGATTTGCCATGACCAACCTGCAAAAGACCTTTTCCATAATTACCGCGATTAATCGATTCTATCCCCAGGTGCGCAGGTATTTTTTGTTCGTGCAGAGCTTTGAACAAAAGGATCAGGAAGATTTTCCTCCCCTGCAGGAATATGAACTGCGTTTAAACGGACAGGAACCGGAATCCATTCTGGAGGGCTCCAGCCAGGGCATGCATCTGAGGCCCGGGAGCTTTTTGGCCCTTATCACTCAGCTGGAGCTCAGCCGCTATACCCTGGCGGATATCCTCAGGGGACTGCTGGGTGAGGGGCACAGGGCTTTCAAGGCAGCCATGTATTCCGCCCGTTTTGCCACCTCCAGGCACTCCTGCCCGAATTGCTCCCTGCGTCTGGTGCTCAACCTGCCGGAAAACGCCGGATGGAAAGATGCGGGTCTGCCGGAAGGGATGCTGCAGAGGCTGAAAAAACAGCTGCCCGGGAACCTGGATAAGGACATCAAGCCAAAGATCTGGGAAGCAGTGGAGCCGGACAGCAGGTTCGCCTTGTCCCTGGCCTCTGCCCTGGCCTCGGATGCGCAGTGGATACTTGTTGAGGAGAAGGGCATGAAGCTTCTGGATGAAGAGACCAGGTTCTTTTTCCTGGGGCGCATGGTGGACAGGATCGCGGTCATTGTCTACAACAATAGCCTTTCCCGGGTTGGCGGCTACGGCGAACACGGCGTGGCGGTCATGGACGAAAAGAGCCTGATCGGCCTTGGATCAACACAGTGGTTTGAGACTGTGCAGGCGGAGGTTGAGGCCCGGCTGCAGCGGAAAGGCTCCAGAAAGCCGGCAGAGGGCAAGGGTGTCGAGGAGCACGATGAGCTGGACGAGATGTGAGGCAGTGAGTGGGAGGATTAGGTTCATTCAACGCTGCACGGTATGAATAACACCACTTGTACCTTTCCTATGTCCCGGCCTTTCCTCGGTTGCCCCATCAATTAGACCTGCAAACTCGACCCTTGACTACGGAAAACATCGCCTCCTATTATTGCTTGTTTCAGGCCACGGGCCATGATGATTTGGTCTATGACCTCCTGTTGATGGCTAATTTTATTATCGATATCCGGGGCCATTATGCCAATGATCATGGCTATGTGTGGCAGGCGTTGGATGGCAAAGCCGACAGAGAGCATGGGGCATGGAGCAGAGGGAAAACATTGAGTCAATGAAATGCTGATATGAAAATAGCCACCATCGTCGGGGCCAGGCCTCAATTCATCAAATCAGCCGTTGTCTCCCGGGCCATGCGGGATTACAGCAAACAGGCCGCATTGCAGGAACTCATCATCCATACTGGACAGCATTTTGACGCCAATATGTCCCAGGTCTTTTTCGATCAGCTGGACATCCCGGAGCCGGACTACAATCTGGGGATCAGCGAAAGCAGGCACGGGGCCATGACCGGCAAGATGCTCTCTGGCATCGAAGATGTTTTGCTGCATGAGAAACCAGATGTTGTACTGGTCTATGGAGACACCAACTCAACCCTGGCCGGGTCCCTGGCAGCGGCCAAACTACACATTCCCATTGCCCATGTAGAGGCCGGGCTGCGCTCATACAACCGGCGTATGCCCGAGGAAGTGAACCGCGTTCTGGCCGATCAATTGAGCACTGTATTGTTTTGCCCAACGCAGACAGCAGTCGATAATCTGATCACAGAGGGCTTTCCTCTCCCACTGGCGGAAAAGAACAGGCAGCGAATAGCCAATGTCGGCGATGTCATGTTTGATGCTGCCCTTTTCTACGCCGACCGGAGCGAAGAGTGGAGTTCGGTGCTTCAGGAAAACGGGTTGTCCTGTAAAGACTATATCCTGGCCACCATCCACCGGGCCGAAAATACAGATGATCCGCATAAATTGCAAAGTATTATGGCCGCCCTGAGTCAGGTTGCCCATGACCTTCCTGTCGTTTTGCCCCTGCATCCCCGGACCAGGAAGAAACTTGAAGCCATGGATTCATGCCTCATCACTTGTTTCGCATCACATATCACTTTCCTCGATCCTGTGGGTTATCTGGATATGGTCATGCTGGAGAAAAATGCCCGGCTGGTGGTTACCGATTCCG
>CAZVFQ010000107.1:0-10347 GCA_964626455.1 uncultured Desulfobacteraceae bacterium
AAATTCTGAAAAATTGCGCGTAACGCAGATATTGGACTTTTTACGGTGCCATCAATTTTGAGATGGCAAAAGCCATCACCGCAAATAAATACAAGCTCTTAAAAAGGAACTTACAGTATGATAAAAATCAACAATCATTACAAAAAACTACAGGCATCTTACCTGTTTTCAGATATCGCATCCAGAATAACAGATTTCCAGAAGGCCAACCCTGATACAGAAATCATACGACTGGGTATAGGCGATGCGACCAGAGCCCTGCCAGATGCCTGTATACAGTCAATGCACAGGGCGGTAGACGAGATGGGAAAAGATGAAACCTTCCGGGGCTACGGCCCGGAGCAGGGATATGATTTTCTTCGTGAAAAAATCGCGCATCATGACTATGCATTACTCGGTGCCGATATTTGCCCGGAAGAAATCTTTGTAAGCGACGGGGCCAAGTGCGATACAGGCAATTTCCAGGAACTTTTGGCAACAGAGATTCGCGTGGCAGTCCCTGACCCGGTCTACCCGGTATATGTTGACACAAACGTAATGGCCGGCAGAACAGGAGGTTTTTCAGACGGCAAATACGAAAATATAATCTACATGCCGAGCACCAGGGAAAACAACTATGTCCCGCAACCCCCTGAAAACGGTGCTGACCTGATCTACCTGTGCTTTCCAAACAATCCCACCGGCGCAACCATTACAAAAAACGAACTTAAAAAGTGGGTGGACTATGCCCGGCAAAACAAGGCCCTGATCCTCTATGATGCGGCATACGAGGCTTTTATCAGGGATGATGCCATTCCGCGTTCCATCTACGAAGTTGAAGGCGCCCGGGAGGTGGCGGTGGAATTTAGAAGTTTTTCCAAAACAGCCGGTTTTACAGGCACCAGGTGTGCCTTTACTGTTATTCCAAAAAACTGCCGCGCCTTTGATGAAAACCAAGAGCCCCAAATGCTGCACCCTCTGTGGAACCGCAGGCACTCCACCAAATTCAACGGTGTGGCATACCCTGTACAGCGGGCGGCAGAAGCAGTTTACAGCCCCGAGGGACAGGAGCAGGTAAAGGCTATTATTGCAGATTATATGAAAAATGCTGACATAATCCGAAAGGAGATGGAGCTTCTTGGCTTTTCATGCTCAGGCGGCATGCATTCGCCCTACATCTGGGTTGATGCGCAGATGGATTCCTGGGAGCTTTTTGACATGCTTCTCAAAAAAGCAGGGGTAGTCTGCACTCCGGGGGCGGGGTTCGGCTCGTGCGGGAGTCATTATATAAGGCTCAGCGCATTTAATTCGCGCAAAAATGTTGAACGCGCCATGATTCGTATACGCAGTGCCGTAGAAAACGGTTGATTTTCTACATAAACAACTCCGAACGAATCCGGGCTATCCATTCTGTATCGCATGCGATTTTCCGGCCGTCCACAGATCCTGCCCCAACCGGACCCATTAGCGAATTTGTAACTATCACCATATCCGCCTCAAAAAGTGACTCCCGTGTCACGGATGCCTGTTGCTTTTCAAAGCCCTTTTCGGCAAGCAGCTCCAGGACTGCGGCTTCCATAACACCGGCAAGAACATGCTGCGACTGCGGCTGAATTACGGTATCGCCGTGTACCAGCAGCAGGTTGGCTGTGTTTGTTTCAGACAAAGAACCGTCTGGGTTTAAAATCACTGCTTCATCTGCTCCTCTGTCTTTAGCCCATTTGCCGGCAAGAAAATAGTACAAATAATTAAGACTCTTGTGCGAAGCAAGCGGACTCTGTCTGGGATGGGGATATATGGCAAGGTCAAGGGCCTGCTTGCCTGTCTGCTCCAGCCTGTGTACATAAGGAACCGCAGTGACAGCAATATGGGGTTCAATGCGGTCTTTTTGAATCAAGCCTGCGGCCGACAGTAGTTTTACCGCGCACACATTTTGATTAAAATCATTTGCAGCAATCACCTGTTTGATTATTTTATCCCAGGACAGATCAGGTATTTGTGTACCAAAAAGCTTCTGCCACGTACCGGTAAAACGCCTTATGTGCTCATCGAGCAAATGGGGTCTGCCATGGTCAACCCTGATGGTTTCAAAAAATCCGTATCCATACTGGAAACCCGGACAGGTTGCCGGAACCGTTGCCTCTGATTCCGGCACGAGCATGCCGCTTATCCATATCCTGGGCTGTTTTACCGGTACGGCCTTCCGGCTTTCAAACACTGACATAACCGATCGTCCCTTGTGCAGGGTTTCTTCGTATTCAGCTTCCGGGTCTGAATCAAAAACCACGCCCCCGCCTACTGAAAAAACCATCCTGTTATTGCAAATCACAGCCGTACGGATGGCAATTGAAAGATCCATGGTATTATGGAAGCTGATATATCCTATAGATCCTGTATAAACATGTCTGCGGCATGGCTCCATTTCATCTATTATTTCCATGGCCCGTATTTTCGGGCATCCTGTTACAGAACCTCCGGGAAATGCAGCACGAATAAGGTCTATGGTATCACTTGCCGGGGCAAGCCGTCCGCGCACAACAGAAACCAGGTGAAATACATTTTGATAGCCCTCAAGACGCTTGTGTTCAAGGACCTTAACAGTGCCCGGCGCACACACCCGTCCAAGATCGTTTCTCATCAAATCCACGATCATTGAAAGCTCTGCATCGTCTTTGGCGCTGTTTTTCAATTCCTCGGACATGGCACGGTCTGTATCAGGATCACATCCCCTGGGCCGGGTTCCTTTTATGGGCCGGGTTTCCACAAGATCGCCCCGCTGCATCAGAAACCTCTCCGGGGATGTGGATACTATCCAGTGATCGCCTGCATTTACATATGCGTAAAAAGAGGCGGGCGCCTCTGAAAAAAGCCGGGCAAACATGGCATACGGGCTGCCTGAAAACCCGGTCTCAAAACGCTGGGACAAATTTACCTGGTAAATGTGGCCGGCAGCAATGTAGTGCCTTATCTTTTCAACCGCTTCCATGTAAGTGTCCCGGGTAAAAGGGCTGGAAAAACCCCCGCCGCCTGCAAAGTCCGGGTTGTGCCGGCCGGCTCTGCAGATAGAGTCAAAAAACCAGGCCCGCTTCTTTTCAAGGCCCTTTTCCCCGGTGCTTTTCCATACCGGTATGCACAGCCGGCTGGATCCATCATGCAGGTCTGATACCATGATTACCAAAGGGGCATACATGCAGATAACAGGCAGGCCGGTGTCGTCAACTGAAGTCCGGGGCAGTTCCTCTATCCGATCCTTGAGATCGTATGCCAGATATCCGAAAAGACCGGCTGCCAGCGGTTCGGGCAAAGCCGTATCCCGGAGAGAACAATTATTTATTATCGAGCCGAGGGCATCAAGCGGATCAGCATAATAATCGATTTTCCCGCCGCCCGCCTCTATCCGTGCCGATCCCGCCCATGCCTTAAAAGACAGCCACGGACTGACCGCAAGGATATTATACCGTGCACAGTCAAGATCCCCGCCGCTTGCCAGGACCACGGTGCCGGGCATGTCAGCAAAACAGGCGGCTGTGTCCAAAAAAGAGCCCTTTGGTGCAATTTTTTCAATATGGATTTTTTCCGGGGGCTCGACAAGCTTTTTTAAAGCCTGATTATCCTGCATGGCAAACTATCTGTCCGGGTTTTTTTGTAAAAAGAAACTTTTCAGCCATATCAATACCAAATTCCGTCATAAAACTTTCCGGATGAAACTGCAGGCCGTAAAGCATTCGTCCGGGATCAGAAAGGCCCATCAACACTCCGTTGCTTGTCCAGGCACAGGCCTGAAGGCCTTTTCCTGTACCGTCTGATACAAGAGAATGATAGCGGGCTGCCGTAAAAGGCGAAGGCAGGCCTGTAAACAAGCCTGTAGCGTCATGGAAAATACGGCTTGTCTTTCCGTGCACAGGAACGGGTGCCCGAACAGTGCTGCCTCCAAAGGCCTCGTTTATGCACTGCATTCCCAAACAGACCCCGAGTATAGGTATCCTGCCTGCAAATGCACGGACCAGGTCAACTGATATGCCGGCGGTTTGAGGATCTCCCGGCCCGGGACTTATAAGAATCCGAGCCGGAGCGCGTGATTCCACCTCCCTAATACTTATGCGGTCCGAACGATACACCTCGATATCCAGGCCAAACTGAAGAAACAACTGGACAAGGTTATGGGTAAAGGAATCATAGTTGTCTATGACCAGCATTCCGGGCATGACCGCCTTTCCCTGAAATTAAAAACGCCACCCGGGATGAGCCTGGGTGGCGTTTGCCTATTGCATAACTCACATCATAAAAGCAGATATTTTTTCAGTCCTTTTACCTCATGGCCGAAAAATTTTCAAGTCTGATTTTCGACGGCTTCGTAAAAAGCTTCTAAGCTCATTTGAGGTTTTTACAGGAAGGAAGCCCTGCGGTCGGGGTTTTTGAGTGGTTTTTCCATTTTCTCCTCTTATTTTTTTCTGAGTTTAATATCATAGTGGGAATGCCACATAACAATCAGCCCTTGGGCAAAACGTATCCTGAAATTAAAAATAAGTCTCATAGCCTTTGTATTCAAGCGGTTAAAACATAAACGGAAGCTTCTTGACAAGCCTCTGGAACCTGCCTATTATGTGATCACAAACATATAACATACGTACCTAACTAGTGCCCGAACGAAAACCAGGATTTTTCGTCAAGGTCAAGGACGGCGAAAATTTTAACCGCAGGAATACCTGGCGTATTTTGAGGATTAAAATTTGAGCCGGACGCAGAGATTGGCGAAAAAGACGGTTTTCGTTCAGGCACTAACTAACAGGTAAAGCCGCGGCGTGTAGGACTACACGCTTTTTTATTTTAGCAGGTTTTTCTATGGCCTGTTTTAACAAGCGGGGTGAACAGAAATGAGCCTGTCGACAGCCCAAAAATTACAGCAACTAATGGCCCAGTTTTCCGGCTCTGACCATGTGCTGATACTCATTAATGCCGATCCGGATTCAATCGCCAGTGCCATGGCCTTTCAAAGACTTTTGTGGCGCCGAGTTACCAGGATAACTGTTTCCAACATCAACACCATCACCCGACCGGACAATATGGCTATGATCAGGCTGCTTGACGTAACCCTGATTCATGTGACAAAGATCGCGCCCCAGGATTATACAAAGGTGATAATTCTCGACTCCCAGCCCTCGCACAATGAAAGCTTCGGCGAATTCAAGTATGCAGTGATCATAGATCATCATGAACCCGACGGGACCCAGGCCCCTTTCAAAGACATCCGGCCGGAATACGGGGCAACCTCCAGCATTATGACCGAATACCTCAGATCATCAAAGATCAAGCCATCCTCCAAGCTGGCAACCGCGCTTTTCCACGGGATAAAAACAGATACCAACAATTTTGAAAGAATGGCCACCAACGCCGATATTCGAGCCTTTCAATTTTTATTCCGGCATGCAAACATCCATCTGGCAAGGCGCATCGAACAAGTGGACCTGCGATTAAATTTTCTTGATTATTTCAAGCAGGCCATAGAGCACAAAAGCGTAAAGGATGACCGTATCTTCGTGCATTTGGGCCAGGTTGAAACACCGGATATCTGTGTTCTTATAGCTGATTTCTTTATGAGGGTAAATACTGTTACATGGAGCATTGTCTCAGGCTTTATCGAAGGGCGGCTGATCATTATCATTAGAAACGACGGGCTCAGAAAAGATGCGGGCAACGCGGCCTCCAAACAATTCGGCCACCTTGGCACCGCAGGTGGTCACAAAAGCATGGCCCGTGCTGAAATCCCGACTGAAAACCTTAAAAAAGAAATCAACGACCCTAACAGAGAATCTGTCCATCAGTGGATCATCAACCGCATCACCAAATTCCTGTCAAAGAGGAACCCGGATGAATAAAGGACTGAGAGCTGCTATTCCCCGCTCCGGCGCATGCGTCCCGTCCCCTGTGCTGACCCATTTTTACCCGGAATGCGAAAATGCAGACATTGAAGGCCAATGCCGAAAAACCTGCTCAGGCCCCCTTTGCCCGTCCCTGGATTTAATGAAAACCGCTCTGTGCGGGGAAAAAGTCAAAATATGAAATACTATCCGGCATATCTTGATATCAGAAACCGGAAATGCCTGGTTGTCGGCGGCGGCCGTGTGGCCTTAAGAAAGGTCGAGGGCTTGATAAAAGCAGGCGGGCGGGTAACGGTGGTAAGCCCGGAATTTGAAGAAGGCTTTGCCAGGCTTGCCAAATCCCCCTGCCTTGAAATGATCCGCCGCAGCTACAGCAGCAACGATCTGGACGGAAATTTTTTGGTTATCGGCGCCACGGACAACAGCGACCTTAACCGTAAAATCAGCCGGGATGCTGAAAGCATAAACATGCTCTGCAATATTGCAGATGTGCCCGAAGCCTGCAATTTTATTCTGCCGTCTGTGGTTCAGCGCGGTGACCTGATTATCGCAATTTCAACTTCAGGTAAAAGCCCTGCTTTTGCAAGACACCTTCGAAAACAGCTTGAAAAACAGTTCGGTGAGGAATATACGGATTTTCTTCAGCTCATGGGTGCGGTGCGAAAGAAGCTGCTGGCACAAAAACACGCCCCTGAAGAACATAAACCGCTTTTCCAGCAACTTATTGCAGGCGGGCTGGCAGGGATGATAAGAGAGGGAAAAACGGATCAGGCAGACAAACTCCTGCAAAAAGTGCTGGGCAAGGGCTTCGATTACAAGTCGCTAATGAATAAAGCGGAGGATTGAATTGAACTACAACCTGCTGCCGGTGATATGCTGCTATCTTGCAGCCTCATTAGCTTATGCGGGATTTTTGTTCATCCAGCGCAAAAGCTACAACCGCGGTGCCTATATCCTTGTGCTCGCCGGATTCATAATACACACGGTGCTGCTGGGGATCGACTATGCCGACACGCGCACCCTGCCCGTGCAAAATCTGCACCAGAACCTGTGGTTTGCAGGCTGGATTCTTGCCGGGGTGTTTCTTGCGATTCGACCGCGCATAAGGCTGAACATACTGGGAGTTTTTGCCGCCCCGCTGATTACAGTGATTACAGCAGCGGCCTTTTTTGTCCCGAACACACTCATAGAGCCTCAACCTGAGCTTTCCGGATTCTGGCTGATTATCCACGTGGTTGTGATTTTCGCAGGAGAGGCTTGTCTGGCCCTGGCCTGCGGGGCCGGTATCCTGTATCTGATCCAGGAGAGAAACATAAAGGGCAAAAAACACAGGTTTTTCTTTAAACGCCTTCCTTCGCTGGAAATGCTTGATAACGCTGGATATACATTTGTGGCCGTGGGTTTTACCGCCCTTACCGCGGGCCTGGTAACAGGGTTTATCTATGCCCACCAGGTATGGGGCAGTTTCTGGAGCTGGGACCCCAAGGAAGTCTGGTCCGGTATCACATGGCTGATTTACGCCGCTCTTCTCCACGAGCGTCTCGTTGCCGGATGGCGCGGCCGGCGAGCTGCAATTCTTGCTATTATAGGTTTTGCCGCTATGCTGTTTACATTTCTGGGAGTCAATTTTTTGCTGGAGGGCCATCATGATGAATTTACCAGATGGTAATCCCGGCACAGCGAAACAGCCTGACAGAGCGACCCAGGAGCTTCCGGAAATCGGCATTCTGGGGATAAATCACAACTCTGCCCCTGTTGATCTGCGGGAAATTCTGGCATTTTCGAATCAGGAGTGCCGCTCTTCTGTTCAGCACCTGAAAAAACAGCCTGAATTAAATGAAATCCTTATCATATCAACCTGCAACCGCGTGGAGATGCTGTTTACGGCTTATGATTCGCACGAGGCTATAGCCGTTCTCAAATCACATATAGCAGAAACCAAATCTGTTGAAGAAGCCCGGTTTGAAGAAGCCCTTTATACATACCAGGGCAGCGGGGCGGTAAAACATCTGTTTCGCGTGGCATCAAGCCTGGATTCCATGGTTCTCGGAGAACCGCAGATCCTGGGACAGGTAAAGGAAGCCTACAGGTGCGCGGTTGAAAACCGGGGCACGGGCGTGATCTTAAACCGCCTGCTTCACAAGGCCTTTACGGTTGCAAAGCGCATCCGCAGTGAAACCGGCATAGGAGACCGGGCCGTGTCCATAAGCTATGCAGCCGTTGAGCTGGCCCGCAAAATATTCGGCAGACTCGAGGACAAAGCAGTGCTGCTTGTTGGCGCCGGCGAAATGGCCGAGCTTGCGGTCGAGCACTTAAACCGCACCCGTTCCACGGGGCCGCTTTATGTTGCAAACCGTACCTTTGAGGTGGGCGTGGATCTGGCGCGAAGATTTTCAGGTTCTGCAATCCGGTTCGAGGAAATCGAAGAAACCATTAAATCCGCGGATATAATTATCAGTTCCACCGGCTCCCCTGACTATGTGCTAACCCGCGATCAGGTCAGGCCGGCAATGCGGCTACGCAAACAAAAGCCTTTGTTTTTTATAGATATTGCAGTGCCAAGAGACATCGACCCCTCTGTTAATCGCATCGACAATGCCTATGTCTACGATATTGACGACCTGCAGGACGTAATCGAGGAAAACTTGGAATCCAGACGCAGTGAATCAATCAAGGCTGAACGGATTGTTGACGAAGCTGCTGTGCGTTTTGATAAGTGGTATAAAAGCCTGGATGTCGTTCCAACCATAAAGCAGTTAAGAGCCAAACTGGAATCCATTGCTGATGCAGAGTTAAAAAAAACATTGCTGTCAATGGAACACATAAATGAAAAAGACATGGAAGCCTTAGAGCGAATGAACAAGGCAGTTGTAAAAAAAATCATGCACGACCCTGTGCAATTCTTGAAGAATCCCGGCTCCCACAGGGACAAATCCCTTTACATAGATCTGGCCCGTAAGCTTTTTAATCTGGAAGAAGACTGAACAGAAATCCGGAATTTTCCTCTTTACTTTTAAAAACCGGTTATGCTAATGAGAATTCTTCTGTATAATGTGCGATATAGTTCGGTGCACAGGAAACTCAGGGTATTTATCCTGATTTAGCGGACACCGGAAAAAGCTACAGTAAGGAAGCGACCCATGGAACAAAAAGACATCGAGTTTTTTAGAGAGCTGCTTAACAAACGTCTCGAGGACCTGTTAAACCAGGCAGAAGACACTGTCTCTGACATGCATGATTCAAAGGGCAATTTTCCGGATCCAACAGACAGGGCCTCTTATGAGGCTGAACGAAACTTCGAGCTCCGCATACGGGACCGGGAATACAAGCTGATTAAAAAGGTCAAAAAAGCCCTGGAACGAATCGATGACGGAACTTTCGGCATTTGTGAAAAATGCGGGGATGACATCGATTTCAAAAGATTAAAGGCGCGGCCTGTAACAACTCTCTGCATTGAGTGCAAGAAAAAAGAGGAAGCCCTCGAGAAAGCACTTGGGTTATAAAACCGGCAATATTGACCTTCATATCCATTCATCTGCCTCCGACGGAAGCCTTCACCCGGAACAGATTGTTAACCATGCCGTGAAATATGGACTTGCCGCCATCTCCATTACGGATCACGATACGGTTGAAGGCGCGGCTGCAGCCCTGCTGCACGGCATTCCGAAAAATCTCGACTTTCTGACCGGCGTGGAAATAAGTGCTGAATTTCCGCCCGGATACGACACCTCAGGCAGTATACACATCCTCGGGTATGGAATCGATGTTAACAGCCCGGCCTTACAGCGAATGTTAAAAAAACAGCAGCATGCCCGCAATAGCCGAACCCCTCAAATAATTGAAAAATTAAATTCTCTCGGCATAGGGGTAACACTTGAACAAATCTCGGCTGAAGCAGGAAAGGATGAAATCGCACGTCCACATATTGCAGCTCATCTGGTAAGAAAAGGATATGCTGCAGACATCGATGATGCCTTTGACCGCTACCTGGCAAAAGGAAAGCCGGCTTACGTGGACAAATTTCGTATTCCTGCAGAAGATGCAGTTGCAGCAATTAAAAACGCGGGTGGAATAGCCGTGCTTGCCCATCCCGGCTTGCTGCCCGAAACCGTTGGCAGCCGGCTGGAAAAATTCATAGCTTCTCTGGCCGCCAAAGGTTTGGGGGGTATTGAAGCGTACTACCCCGGACACAACCATGAGCAGACTGCGATGTATGAAAGGCTTGCTGAAAAATCCGGTCTTCTGGTCACCGGGGGCTCGGATTTTCACGGCGAGATCAACCCTGAAATAAAAATGGGAAGCGGGACAGGGACTTTGTCCATACCTTACTCGGTATTTCAAAGGCTTTCTGAAGCACTTGCGAGTTAAAAGTTATTAGTTAATTGTTAATAGTTTAAGAAAAAAGTTAAACAATTTCAAATAGTTATAACCTTAATGCTTCTGGACAGGTTGGCTCTCGAAAAACGCAACAATTCCAAAGTGTTGTGCA
>CAZVFQ010000108.1:0-9946 GCA_964626455.1 uncultured Desulfobacteraceae bacterium
CATACTTTTTTCTTTTTGATCCCCTCTATATTTATTTGCATTCAGTCTGTCAACAGTAAATAGGTAGATCTTTATAACATAAAGCTGTTGCCGGCAAATATTTATGTTTTTGCCGATTGAATCCGGCAGAGGGAGGTGCGGGAAAAAACCCCACATTTTTAAATGCTATTGACAAACGGGCGCATTGTCTCTTGACCAATTCCGGCAATACGGGTAAAATTTCAAAAGGTTTAACTCTGCTTTAATCACCTGCCCGGCAAAAGGAGGAGACCCTTTAGAGAACATGTATAATTCTTTTTTCGGATTTCGGGAAAAACCGTTTAAACTGGTACCCAACCCCGGGTATCTTTATTTGAGCCGAAGCCATGAAGAAGCCCTGGCCCACTTGAAATACGCCGTCACGCAAGGGGAAGGATTCGTTGAGATCACCGGCGAAGTAGGCACGGGAAAGACGCTTTTGTGCCGGGCTTTTCTCCAAAACATGGCCCAGGGCCTGGAAACAGCCTATATTTTCAATCCAAAGCTCAGTGCAAAAGGACTTTTGCGTGCTATAAACAGTGAATTCGGGATTAGCTCGGACCTGGAAACTACAAAGGAATTAATTGATGAGTTAAACAAGTTTTTGATTAAAAAAAAGGCCGACGGCAGGCGTGCGGTCCTTATTATTGACGAGGCCCAGAATCTTGGATGGCAGGTTCTCGAACAGCTCCGGCTGCTCTCCAACCTTGAGACAACCAGAGAGAAGCTGCTCCAGATGATCCTGGTAGGTCAGCCGGAACTAAGCCGCATGCTTGCTTCCCATGAATTGCGCCAACTGGCACAGCGCATTTCCCTGTCATGCAATATAGAACCTCTTACTTTTCAGGAAACCAGTCAGTACATAATACACAGAATTCACGTGGCATCCCGGAAACCGCGGGTTGAATTTACAAAACAGGCCCTGCGGAGGATTTACCGGTACTCCGGAGGAATTCCTCGTCTGATAAACATAGTCTGTGACAGGGCCCTGCTTGTTGCATTTTCAAAAAATGTGCACAGGATAACACACCGTGTTGTAAACAGTGCCACAGCAGAAATTTCCGCCCGCAATCGCGGCCGGGCCCCCCGGCAAAAGCCCTCGCCAATACCGCTTGTGATGGCGGCTTGTCTGGGAGTTGCATTTATTGTAATAGTTTTTTATCAACTTGGCTGGTTAAATTTGACTTCAGTGCACAGCATGGTTCAAAACAGCGATGCTGCTGAAGTTTCTTCGCCAGTTAAGTCAAAACAGACGGTCAAACTGGTCTTTGACAAGCCGGATATTGATCTTAACAAGTTGATCCGGGAGCTTGAGACTGATTCACTGCAGAAAAGTTTTTCACATGTTCTTTCCCTTTGGCGCAAAAATGTCAGTATGCCGGAGCTGGCTGATAAAAATGAAGAGGCTTTTATAGACGAGGCGGCAGAAAATCATGATCTTGAAGTATATCAGGTAAAAGGGGATTTATCCCTGATAAGGAATCTTGGGCTTCCTGCTGTTTTTTCCTTTGAGAGTCCGGAAACCCGACAGCGGGTTTTTCTGGCGGCTTTAGACGTGGAAGATGAAAGAATTGCCTTTTATAACCCGCAAGCTACCGACATTATTAGGGTTCCCATTGAATCAGCAGTGGCCATGTGGAGCGGAAATGCTTATGTGATTTGGGAAAACCCAAGGGAGATAACCGGTGTAATCGGCAAGAACGCGGATGCCGATTCTGTGGCGGGCCTGCAGATGCTTTTGAAAGCTGTGGGAAAAACCAGT
The DNA here is from genome assembly GCA_964626455.1 of uncultured Desulfobacteraceae bacterium. GTDB lineage: Bacteria > Desulfobacterota > Desulfobacteria > Desulfobacterales > Desulfosalsimonadaceae > Desulfosalsimonas. Next base: position 1,781 of record CAZVFQ010000108.1, read on the forward strand.
GTGACTGTCAACGGGATGTATGATGATAAAACCCGTATTGCGATTAAACAGATTCAGGCGGGGCAGGGCATACCAGTGGACGGTTTCGGGGGGGCTGCAACAAAAATTGTTTTATACAGGCTGGCAGCCTCTTCGTACAGGCCCGCCTCTGAAATAAAATAACAGGGAATCGATTATTTGAGCGCAATTCTGGACGCACTTAAAAGACTTGAAACTGATTCGCACTCCGGTTCAGATTTGCCGCCTGCGCGGGAGACGGCTGCGGGTTTTTCCCGCGCCGCACGCCACTTACAAGCAAGGCCGGTATTTTTGATCGCCTCCGGTATTGTTCTTTTTTGCGTTTTTGGCGCTGCAATCTGGCATACTGCAGTTCTGGTAACCACCGGTCAAAAGCAGCCTGCCGCTGCAGTTACCGCCAAGTCTCAGGTTTTGCAAACAGAACGCTGGGCTGTTGATAAAGTTGATAAACCGAATGATTTTTCATCTACATATCCGCAAAGCTTTGAAGCGGAAAAAAAAGGCCGGTTGAGAGCAAAGACACCGGAACAGAAAGAAAGCACTGATGAAGTCTCCGCTTCACCCAAACCAATGAATTTAGCCCGATCCAAGTATGATGCTGATTTGAGGACCGGATTTGAACCAGATCCAGAGCCCGCACCAAAGCCCAAACCCCAGGCAGAGACCGGGCCTGAAATTATGCCGGACGGTCTGCTTGCCCTTCAGGCTGTTTCATGGTCCAGGTCACCGGAGAAACGATTTGCGGTTATAAACGGGAAAATATGCCGCGAAGGGGAGAGGATTAAAACCTATGAGATCCGGCGGATCAATATCGAAGACGTTTGGGTAACAACCGGCAGCAAGACCCGGCGCCTTGTTTTTAAAAAACATTAACTACAGGGTCCGGAGTCGGGCATGAGCTGACTTTGGTCATGATGCTGCTTGTGATTGCAGCATTATGCATTGACGGTGTGCTGTTCTGCGGCTTTAAAGTGTTTTTCCGGATCGGGATTAAGTGCTATAATGACATTTATGGATGAAGCACAACGCAGATATTGGACTTTTTACGGTGCGATCAAACAATAATTAAAGAGAGGACTGTTATTATGGCCAAGATTCAATTTCACAGCATAGATGAGCTGAAAGAAAAGATCGGGGAGGAGGTTGCTGTTGGCGACTGGTATAAAGTAACCCAGGAGCAGATTAACCTTTTTGCAGAGGCAACCGGTGATTATCAGTGGATTCACATTGATCGTGAGCGCGCCGAAGCTGAATCGCCTTACAAAACAACAGTTGCTCATGGTTTTCTCACCCTTTCCATGATTCCCAGGATGATGTCTGATACATTACAGCTGCCGCCTGCAAAGATGTCGGTTAATTACGGATTAAACAAGGTCAGGTTCCCGGCCCCTGTTCCTGCGGGCAGCCGGATACGCCCAAGGGTTACCTTGCTGAGTGCGGATGATGTTTCAGGCGGTGTTCAGATGGGCTGGCGCGTGACAATAGAAGTTGAAGGGGGTGAAAAACCAGCCTGCGTGGCAGAAACGCTTTCCAGACAGTATTTTTAACAGATTCAAGTTGCGCTTCTGCTCTGCTGCGAAGCTGTTTTTCAATAGTCTCAAAGCTTTCATCCGGGATTCAGAGGCGTCTGCTGATAGTAGACGCACTGAAATCCCGGATTTTCCGTTTTTTTAATTCCTGTGCTGTATTAATCAAAAGCCATATCTGTTTGAAAATTTTGGAAACCGATTTTATTCAGTGAAAATTTCGCAAATATCTTTTACAGCCATCACAGAGTCGAGACCTTCGGCCTTAAGCGCGTCTTCGAGCATTGTAAGGCAGTTTGGGCAGGCCACAGCCAATATGTCCGCACCAGTGTCCCTGGCCTGCCTCACCCGGATGCGGGCAGGGCTGTCTGGGCTTCCGCCCAAAAGGTCTGTATAAAAATTGCCTGAGCCGCCGCCGCAGCAAAGTGCGCTTCTGCCGCTGCGCTGCATTTCCACCAGATCGGCGCCCTTGATGCTTTGCAGCAATTTTCTGGGAGCCTTGTATTCATTGTTCCAGCGGCATAGAAAACAGGGATCATGATAAGTAATTGTCGTGTTTTTAAGGTTCGGAGGCAAAACTTTTCCCTGCCTGACCAGATCTGCCAGTATCCGGGTATAATGGTAAACCTCAAAACTGCCGTTATATCCGGGATAAATGTTTTTAAATGCGTTGTATGCATGGGGTGAAAGGGTTATGATCTTTTTTACACCGAGTTTATTAAAGAGCCCGATGTTTTTTTCCGCAAGAAGTTCGAAAAGTCCGTCTTCACCGAGAAGTTCCACTTCGTTTCCGTCGTCTGTTTCCTGATTTCCCAGAACCCCGAAAGATACCCCTGCTTTGTCCAGAAGCTGTGCAAGGGCCCTTGAAGCAGATTGCGCCCTTGTGTCGTAGCTGCCCTCGCTTCCCACAAAATAAAGATATTCCTGGCCCTGGTAGGGCTCAACTGAAAGCGGCTCCATCCATTGACTTCGTTTTTTCGCCCCCAGGCCGTATGGATTTCCGTGGAGCTGGACGTTTTCAAGATATTTTTTCACTGCAGGCGGTACCAGTCCCTGATCCACCATCAGGTTTCTTGCAGCGGTAACCATGTTTACGATTTCGCCTGAAAAGGAAAGCGGGCATTTTTCCTCGCAGTTTTTACATGCCGCACAGGAATAGACAATATCTGCAAGATGCTCGGACCATTCTATTTCTCCCGTGATCCAGGCCCGGATAAGCCAGAGCCTTCCGCCGTTTGAATAGCTTTCCAGTCGATATCTCGCATATGAGGGACAGTTGTCCACGTCCTGCCAGTCAAGGGGGAATTTGCAGTAGCCGCAGCGAAAGCAGCGATGGATTATGTCCATGTATTTGTATTGTGTCTGCATCATCAGGACACCTCCCAGTTTCCGGGGTTCATGATTCCGTTGGGATCCATAAGGGTTTTTACCTTTTTCATCATTGCAAGCGTGCCTGGATCCATTTGTTCCATTACAAGTTTTTGGCCATATACCGCTGGTTTCCAAAGCGTTCCGCCGAGCTTGAGAACTGCTTCGTCTGTTTCGTGAAGTGCCTGGCGCGCATGGCGGACCGTGTCCTCGTCTGCCCGGTTAAACGCGTAGGTAAAGGAAAACATCATACTGTGGCCGCTTCCGATAACCCGCCCGAGCACTGTGTAAGGGATGCCGTGTTTGGCAGAGATTTCAACGCCGAGGCGGAAACCTTCCGGGTAGGCGGAAACCGGCACTATAGAGCCCACATACTCGAACCCGCCTCCTTTTCTCCAGTCTGAAGTTTTACTTACAACAGGCCTTTCAATATCCTGGCCGGCCGAGCCTATGCCGCCCGTGCCTTCGCGAATGTATTTTGAAAGCGCGTAGTCAAATATGAACTGACGCTTGAATTCAAGCTCCTCGCGATAATCGCCTGTAATGTTTATCAGGATATAGTGTAGCCGGTTTAAGGGCGGTGGTATTTCCTGGCTTACCACCACGATGTCTTCTGCAAAGCCCACATGGGTGAGTTTGAAAACGATTTCCGGAACAAGTTCTTCGTTTTCCACCACAAAAGTATCCTGTTCCCGGATTTTTTTGCAGGGAAACAGCCTGAGGGAAACTTTGGTTATAATACCGGTGCTTCCGCTCCATCCCAGAAACAGGTTTACGTCAGGCAGGGGATGCATTGTATACCAGTCGTTTCCAAGGGCGCAGGAGCCGAATCTGCAGATCTCGCCCGTGGGAAGGACCACTTCCAGGCCGTTTATCATGTCTGAATTAAATCCGTACGGGTGGGCAAGGTCTCCCTGGCCGTGAATCGCAAGATTTCCGCCGATGGTGGCTGCAGCCGGGGCTCCGGGTTCAGAATGCATCAGATGCGGGGCGTGTTTGTGAAGATATGATGTGACCTTTCCGTGCGATATTCCGGCTTCAACGACTATATAGCGGCTTTTTTCATTTAATTCCAGTATCTGGTCCATGCGTTTTAAATCAAGTTCAATGCCGCCTTTAAGCGGCAGGGCAAGACCGGCAAGAGACAGGCCGCCGCCCAGGGGCACAACCGCGACGTTTTCTTTATTTGCAAGTTTGACAATCCGGCTTACTTCATCGGCGGTTTTCGGGGCAGCCACATAATCGGGCCACCGGGGTTCTGATGTACCCAGATCCTTGGAATAGGTGAACAGCTCCTCGTTTTTGTTTGATACATATTCTTCGCCAACGATTTGAATAAGTGCGCTGTAGATCGAATCCATAAGATTTCCTCCTCAGGAAGGTTTTTCGCCGATTGCCATTCTGCACAGATCACTCATCCAGATGGGCATTATCCCGTGTTCAGCAACCTGTTTTCCCATTGTCTGCATGCATGCCGGGCAGTTGAATATACACAACTGCGCGCCCGCCTGTTTCATGTCTTCAATGTTTTTTTTCTGCTGGTCTATGCAGAATCTGCGGCTGCCTTCTTTTTTCTGGGAAAGAATGGTACTTCCGCAGCAAAGTGCATTTTTGTCCTTGTACTGCCGGGAAACATGATCCACGCCAACAAGGTCAAATATTTTGTCCACATATTCGTGCGTGTGCGGAGCGAGCCTGGAAGAGCAGGGCCGCTGATAGGCGACTTTGTAATTTAAGGGCTGTATTTCATCTTTTAGCTCGTTTAGCCGGTTATAAAGATGTTCAAACAAGTGTATGGATTTAAACGGCACATCAATGCCGAAAGCAGGAGCATAAGAAGTGTATGTGCCGTAGCACTCGTCATGGAAATGAACAATTTCAGTAGGCTTGTATGCCATGATCGTTTCAATCACGCCGGGAAGACGTTCGTTGATAACCGATGTTCTTGCAAAATGCAGGTACATGAGCTGGCAGAAGAAATGGTGCATTTTTCTGGGATCAGTGGAGATAAGAGTCAGTCCGTCAAAAAGTTTTCCCTGTGCCAGACTGGAAAGGGGGCTGAATACTCCCATGTTAAGCACTGGCCCGTTTATCTCCTCGATTTCAGGCTCGCCTCTAAACGGTATGCCCACCTGGATTCCCTGCTTGATAAGGGGTTCGGGCAGGGGGGGAATGCCGAGCTCTTCCTGGCGTTTTACAATCAGGTAAAACGGATGATTGCCCATGGGGCAGTATTCCTCGCACGCATAGCAGGTCCGGCAGTCGTGCAGTACATGGGAGTCTCTGCCGTTGATGATTTTTTCCATTTCCAAGCCTGCCGCCTCTGCATCCAGATCCATGTATTGGCACCTGGTGAGACAGTCCCTTGTTTCACAGGCCAGGCATCTGTTTTCGTCAAAGTCGAGTTCCAGCATACAAAGCCTCCTGGTTATGGTTTGAATATTGATCAATTAAGACCCGGAATTTCGCAAAACGATTTCATACAATAGCACTATGAGGTTTTATTTTCAATCACGATCGAAGGCTGCAGCCGGTCATTGCCTTTAGTCTTAACATACCGGAAAATAGTTGAATTTTTATTGTGACCGCTGAAAAATAGTAAGCATATGTGCAAAAAATTTAATTCCGCGCAAGATTCTCGACCCAGATTTGAAGGTAAGGGCGGAAAGGGTAAATTTCCCTTTTGTTAAAGAGCGGACAAAACGTTAGTGGTTTTGCAACATAAATGAAACAAAAGGAGGGCTGTGTTTGATGCGAGATATAAACTACGCCTTTGATTTAAACCAATTCTACGATGTGCTGGTTGTGGGCGGAGGCAATGCTGCTTTATGCGCAGCTATGACAGCCAGGGAAAACAGGGCCAGAGTCCTGTTAGGAAATTTTGACCCGGTCCCAGCCGGAGGTCATAAGCCGAAGAAGCACGGTAAGAAACTCGGCTCTTTCTACATCGAAGCTGAACCCGCGGTCTTTCAACAGCTTCTGCAGGGCCTTCTTGATCCAGGTGTTTTCCCGGAGCCGTTCAAAGATCAGCGCTGGCCGATTTTGATTGTAACCGAATCCGGGTCGCTGTGCCCGGTCAAAATCAGCATGGCTTTTTCAGAATATAAAAACAGGGATCTGATCAGTGTTTCCACGCGACCCTTTTCCTGAAGGCGATTCAGACGGCCGACTGTGGCGATAACCTGCTGACGGACCTTCCCCTTGACCTTGGTGTTTTCGACGATTTGCAAATATTGATACTTTCCGGATTTTTTAACTCTGGCGAACATGGGGGCTCCTTTTTTTGACACCCCCAATTTATATTTTATTAATTGCAATTGCAAGCTTTATTATAAGGATATTGGCACTACTTTTTTCCAATTTTTCCAGGTGCGGGATAATATTTTCAGAGAGTTATGTCTCCATCAAATGATGGAACTGTAAAACTTCAGTTTGAATTTAGGTATACTTGTTGATATGGAGAAATCAATATTTACTATTTGACAAAATCAAGGCCTGAAAGTAAACGTGCCATGTTTAGCGTGGGTGGTTCTTGGCGGCGAGCAAAATATACTTGTAGACTCAGGTCCTTGCAGTGCAGAATATGCAGAAAAATATTTTCATCGCCTCCTTAAAAAAAGCCCCGGACCAAGAGTTCGAATCTGCATTGAAGAATATAGGCCTTCAGCCAGAAGATTCGGAAAGGATTTTAATATGAATAAAATAAAGGTTAAAACAAAGCTTGTGGAACTCGACGGGGATGAAATGACCCGGGTGTTATGGGATAGTATTAAAGAAAAGCTTTTATTGCCGTATCTGGATATAGATCTTGAATATTTTGATTTGCATGTAAAAAAACGTGATGAGACTGATGATAAGATAACATATGATTCCGCCGAAGCAATAAGGCGTTACGGGGTTGGTGTAAAATGTGCAACCATAACCCCAAATTCAGACAGGGTTAAGGAATACTCTTTGAAAAAAGAATGGAAGAGCCCTAACGGGACCATTCGGGGGCTCCTTGACGGTACGGTTTTCCGCGCTCCGATTATTGTAAAAAATATTAAGCCGGCTGTAAGAAATTGGATTAAACCCATTTATATAGGGCGTCATGCATACGGAGATGTATACAGGAATTCTGAAATGCGCATCAGCGGCCCGGGAAAAGCAGAACTGGTTTTTACATCAAATGACGGAGAAACGACAAGGGTTGATATACATGAATTTGAAGGGCCGGGGGTAATTCAGGGTATCCATAATACTGACAGTTCCATTGAAAGCTTTGCCAAAGCGTGCTTTACTTTTGCCCTTGATCAGAATTTGGATGTATGGTTCAGCACAAAGGATACAATATCAAAAACCTATGATGCTCGTTTTAAAGAAATTTTTGATCATGAATATGAAAAGGAATGGAAAGAAAAATTCGAGGCACAGGGTTTAACGTATTTTTACACACTGATAGATGACGCTGTGGCAAGAATAATGAAAACTCAGGGCGGACTTCTGTGGGCTTGTAAAAATTATGATGGAGATGTCATGTCGGATATGGTGGCTTCAGCAAACGGCAGCCTGGCAATGATGACTTCCGTTCTTGTTTCACCGGAAGGCTTTTTTATGTATGAAGCAGCCCATGGCACTGTTCAAAGGCATTATTACAAGTTTTTGAAAGGAGAAAAAACATCCACAAACCCCATGGCCCTTATCTTTGCATGGTCATCAGGGCTACGGAAAAGAGGAGAATTAGACGATACTCCCGAAGTGGTTTACTTTGCGGATTCACTTGAAGCCGCTGCCAAAGAAACGATAGAGGCGGGGTATATGACCGGAGATTTGTTGAGTATTGCTGAACCAGGTGAACAAAATTGTAAAGTGAATTCAGATGAATTTCTCGAAGAAATCAATAACCGGTTAAAAAACAAATTAAAATCATTATAGCGATACTAAACCGGGTTTTTGGGGGATTTTGCCTTTTTCAAAACGTAACTCATTGCAGATTTTTAATTTTACGCCACAAAGTTGTACGGCTTATTCCCAGTTTTTTTGCTGCTTTTGTTTTTGAGTAATGACATTCTTCAAGAGTTTTAAGAATTATTTCGGTTTCCGTATTTTTTAGATCATTTTTCGGTTCTTCCTGCGGAAAATGATTTGATTTGGGGCTTTTTTCTCTTAGTTTGGAATATTCAAGCAGTTCTGTATGCAGTTCTTCAAAAATAATCCTTGAAAATTGATGGCACCGTAAAAAGTCCAATATCTGCGTTACGCGCAATTTCTCAGA
>CAZVFQ010000109.1:0-9919 GCA_964626455.1 uncultured Desulfobacteraceae bacterium
AAAGATTTCCGTGGCTCCGGACAGGGACTTTACATCAGGGGCAATTACGAGTATATGAGTTGACATCAAAGTAAAATTTTCATTATTATTACTTTAAGGCGCATCCGATGCTGAAGTTTCCGCACCGGGCTTAACCACCCATACTTTGTATAGAAACGGAGGACTTTTTTATGACCATTATTACCATTTCCCGCGGATGTTTCAGTCACGGCAAGGAAGTTGCCGAAAAAACAGGAGAAATTCTTAACTATAAGGTTTTGAGCCGGGAAACCATTATAGAGGAAGCCAACCAGCTCTACAATGTCCCGGAAAAAGAGCTGATCCAGTCAATTCATGACGCCCCTTCCGTGCTGGAGCGCTTTACAAGGGGACGGGAAAAATATTTATCATATATCCAGGCTGCGCTGCTTGAGCATGCCAAAAATGACAATATTGTATATCACGGACACGGCTCACATCTTCTGCTGCCTGATATTTCCCATGTATTAAATGTACGTATAATAGCGGACATGGCTGACAGGATTAAGTTCATGCAGGAAAACAGAAACATAAACGAAAAAGATGCCATGCGCCACATCGCCACAGAAGACGCAACCCGTGTCAGGTGGGCCCATTATTTATACAAGATTGATCTTACAAACCCCCATCTCTACGACATGACAATTAACATCAAGCGATTCAATATAGACGAAGCTGTTGAAACCATATGCCACGCAGCAAAGAAAAAAACCTTCAAGGCCACACGCAGCTCAAAACAGGCCGTAAGCGATCTTGCATTAAAAACCAAGGTCAAGGCTGCGATTGAAAACAACTGCAAGCCTGGGCTCAGGGTTACAGTTTCAGCCAGCAAGGGCATTGTGCATATCCGTGCTGAAACCCAGAATATCCGCAAGTCCGGATACACCAATGCCAAAACCGAGAGTTATGTGAAGGAAAAGATGAAAAAGGAAATCGCCGATGAAATCGCCTCTGCCATATCCGGAATCTCAGGAATCAAAAATGTTGTCTATGAAATAGAGCCGCCATCTTACAGTTAGGTTGGTGCTCCTCTGCAAATCCCTTAAAAATTTCAGTACCACATTCCGGGTTAAAGGAAACGGAAAAAGCTGTTTATACCACGACCTGAATATAAACAGCTTTTTTCGTTTCTGCGCATCATTTCAAAACTATAATAACTATAATTAATATAAAAATTATAAATTTAAATCATGCTGATTTTTATACCATTATTTTTTATAATAATTTCAATTAATTAAAATTTTTTAAAAAATTCTCAATTTTTTCTTGACACACAATAAATCTGTAATTAATATAAAAACTAAAAAGTTAACCTTTTCTCCAAGGGAGGAGGTCCGCCATGGACGAAGTTTTCACAGTATTTAAAGCCAGCAAATACTGCAATGTCTCTCCCAAAACTATCATTAACTGGATTGACGCCGGCCACATAAAGGCATACCGCACACCCGGAGGCCACCGCCGGATAAACAGCAAGGACCTGGAAGAATTCATGCGCAGGCAAGGCATACCGATTCCGGAGACCGTGGAGGATGACGACCGCAGGCGGATTCTCGTGGTGGATGACGATCCAATAATTGTTGAAAGCATAGTCCAGTCTCTGGAGGAAGACGAACACGACTACGAGGTAATATCGGCAGCTGACGGTTTTGAGGCCGGCCTGCAGGTAAATCACTTCAAACCGCACCTTCTGATCCTTGATATAATGATGCCGGATATAAAGGGCTACGAGGTCTGCCAGAAAATCAAATCAAACAAAGAAACAAGCGACACGAAAATCGTAGTGCTCTCTGCATACCTGGACGAGGAAAAATTCAAGCAGATGAAACAATACGGCGCTGATGCCTGTTTTTCAAAGCCCCTGCCGTTGTCCCAGCTCAAAGAGGAAGTGGCAAGGCTGCTGGCACCCGCATAATCCGGCGGTAACCCGGCGGAACCCTCAAATTCGGGGAGGCATTCATGAAACTAAAACAAGCCCTTGAGAAAAAACAGTTCGTGGTCACCACCGAAGTACAGGCTCCTGTTGAGCAGGAGCCCGAAGACCTCGTTAAAAGCTTAAATCTTATCCGCGGGCGTGTAGACGGGGTTTCGCTCTCAGAGGTCGAATTCCAGGGCATTGTGGGAGACACGATTAAAACCTGCCAGACACTTAAGGAAAACAGGTTTGAGTCTATTTACCAGACCACCACCAGGGATAAAAACCGCATCCAGCTTCAAAAGGACCTTGTTTCAGCTCATCATGCCGGCATAGAAAACCTGCTGGTCTTCACCGAAGACTACCGCATCACCGGAGACAGCCTCCAGGAGATGATGTTTTTCCATGTAGACGCCGGAAAACTCCAGTCCGTGCTCGAACACTTCAGGGACGGCAGAAGCATAGAAGGCCGGGAAATTGATGTAAAGCCCAACTTTTTCCTCGGCTCCGGGGTAGACTCGGCATGGGGCAAAAACGTGCCGGATCTGGAGTTAAGGGAAATGGAGGAAATGACAAAAATGGGGGCCGGATACTTTCTGACCACCCCTGTTTTTGATCTGGACAAGTTTGACAAGTTTTTATCGCGCACCAACACATTTGGCGTACCTGTTATCGCAGAAGTCCTTATCATGCGCACAGCAGGTATGGCCAGGTTTTTAAACCGGCATTTAAAGCCCGGGCTGGTTCCGGACTGGGTAATCCAGAAGCTTTCCAAGGCGCCGGACAAGGACAAGGCCAGCATCGAGCTGTTTGCAGATATTGTAAAAGGCTTAAAGGATCTTTGCGACGGCATCCATATTATCACCATCGGCGGCGAGGAAAAACTCAGGCATTACCTGGATGCCGCCAAGCTGAAGTAGGGTTTTGCCGCACGTAAAAAAATATGGCACAGCCCTTTGCCGGCCCTTTCACAAAATCAGAAGCAAAAAGGAGCCGCTCCCGTGGAATCAATCGCTTTAACCATCAACGGAAAGAAGGTGACCTGCCGCACCGGCGAAAGCCTTCTTTCTGTTGCAGAAAAAAACGGCATCTTTATCCCCACCCTCTGCAATCACCCGGATTTAAAACCTTATGGAGCCTGCCGCATGTGCCTGGTTGAGGACGAAAAATCCGGCAGGCTCATGGCTGCCTGTGTCACACCCGCGGCAAAGGATATGGCGATTTTAACCGACACGGATCGCATCATCGGCCACAGGAAAAACATCGTCCGCCTGATGATAGCAGAACACCCGGAATCGTGCATTGTCTGCTCCAAGGGAAACAGGTGCGAGCTGCGGGCGCTTGCAGCCCGGCTCGGGGTGGCTGAAACCCGGCTTTATCCAATGCCGAACTACAAGCCCTACGAGGAATTAAATCCCTTTATTATAAGGGATCTGAGCAAGTGCATACTTTGCGGAAAATGCATAAGGGCTGACCACGAACTGGTGGCCGCCGGCGCAATTGACTACAATGAGCGGGGGTTTTCCTCCAGGCCCGCCACTCTGATGGAAAAACCACTGGAGGAATCCACATGCACGTTTTGCGGCACATGCGTGTCAATGTGCCCCACCGGCGCTTTGTCTGCCAAACACGCCGGATTTGTGGGAACCCCTGAAAAGGTAAAAGACTCGGTATGCGGGTTCTGCGGGGCTGGCTGCAGCCTGTCCCTGGGCATCGCGGGTGAAAAAGTCATTGAGGCCAATCCCTCGAAGGTAAAAGGAAGTGTCAACGGAGCCACCCTGTGCGTGCGCGGTCATTTCACCCATGACTACCTGAATTGCAAAGACCGACTTTACCAGCCGCTTATCCGGACAACAGCCGAAAACGGAGAGCCGGAATTCAGGCACGCGCAATGGGACGAAGCAGTATCCCGGGCCGCTGAATCTCTGGCCGATATCAAGCGCAGCCACGGCCCCGGCAGCATCGCCTTTATAGGCTCTTCCAGGTGCAGTGTCGAGGAGAACTATCTGTTCCAGAAAATCGCCAGGGTTCTGTTTGGAACAAACAACGTGACCAGCACGGCAACAATCAACGGCCAGCCCCTTTTGCGCCGCATGGAGGAAAAAACCATGGGCGCGGCCCGCGCCACACCCCTGTCAGGGCTGGAACAGGCAGAAGCCATTCTGGTGATTAATTCGGATATGGACCATAGCGTACCAGTAGCCGGATACCACGTAAAGCGGGCAGCAAGGGCGGGCACGCCCCTTGTAACGGTTGATACAGGAAAAACCACACTTGCCCCGTTTGCCGGTGCCAGAATATGCCCGGATAACGGAGCTGATGCTGAGAGGCGTATCCCCGCGCTCCTATCGGCCCTGACACTTAAAATTGCTGAAATGGACGGCTACAGCAGCGATTTTGTCAATCGCTTCACCTCTGGCTGGGATTTGTGCAAAAGGTCAATTGATGCCCTGCTGGCAGAGCAGCCGCTTTCGCCACCGGAAGAAAACGAGGTATTGCGGGCTGCGGACATGCTTTTAAACCGGAAAATAGCCCTTGTAATCGGCGCTGACATAATGGAGCGCAAACACGGAACCCGAATAGCTGATGCAGCATTTAACCTGGCCCTTGTCACCGGAAGCCTTGGCGCACCAAATGCCGGAATTTTTATCCCCGCACCCGAGAGCAACACGGTCGGTGCCATGGACATGGGGGTTCTTCCCGACATGCTGCCAGGAAGAACTCCGCTTTCAGATCAGGAGGCGGCAAAACAATTCGAGAGGTTCTGGAATGTAAAGCTTTCCCCGGACCCGGGCCTGGATCTGTACGGCATTATCGAGGCCGCGGAAGCAGGAGACTTAAAAGGCCTCTACATAATGGGCGAAAACCTGCTCCGCACTCTGCCTGAACCGCAGCGAGTGGAAGCCGCATTAAAAAAACTCGATTTTATAGTTGTCCAGGACATCATTGATTCCCGTACCGCACGCCTAGCCAACGTGGTGCTGCCGGGTGCCGCATTTTCGGAAAAAAGCGGTTCTTTTACAAACATGGAAGGAAGAATACAGTCTTTTTCCCCTGCTGCGGCCAGCCCCGGCCAGGCGCTTGCCGACTGGCGGATACTGGGACTTCTGGCACAGAAAATGGGGTATCCGGAACAATACACAACTGTTGAAAAAATCAGGCAGGAAATCAGAAAAACCGTTCCCATATACGCGGCACTGGGAAACCAGCGCCAGGAATGGATCAAAAATGCTGAAAGCAAAACACCCTTTTCGGGAAACGGCGCGCGGTTCAGTTTCAGTGCAATTGAAACCGGCAAAGCGGCTGAAAAAAAGGATAAAAAATCTTTTACCGCGGTTCTGGGCTCCCTGCGATGGCATATCGGCAGCGGCACCCGAACCGGGCGCTCGCTGCGAATGAATTCATGGGACCGCGACAGCGGTGTCCGGCTGTGTCCTTCTGATATCAAGGCGCTGGGCTTGGCCGAAGGCGGGCAAGTCCGGATCAAATCCGATCACGGATCAATTCAGCGTCACTATACCGCTGATCCCGGGCTGCCTGCCGGCCGGGTATTTATCCCGCTGGGTTTTTACAAAAACGAAGCGGTTTGTCTTGCCGGCCTCGGGGATTTAAGCCAGCCTGCCCCGGCCTGGCGCACCTGCAGGGTGAACATTGAAAAAACATAGATGCCAAGGAGCAAAAACAAATGGATCCCAATGAATTTGACCGGGACAAACTCCATGAAATCATCAATGACTACAGGGACCGCAAATGGGCTCTTATCCCCCTGCTCCAGGAAGTCCAGGAGGAGTTCGGTTTTGTACCGCCCGAGTCCATTGAGCCGATCGCCGAGGCTTTAAACATGTTCGCCTCCCAGGTCCAGGGGGTAATTACTTTTTATTCCGGATTTTCCTTAAAACCCAAGGGCCGCTATGTGCTGCGGGTCTGCCGGGGAACTGCATGCCATGTAAAGGGCAGCCGAAGCATCCTTCGCCTGGTCAAAAAGCAACTGGAACTAGAAGAGGGAGAGACCAGCCAGGATTACCAGTTCACACTGGAAACAGTGGCCTGCCTGGGGGCATGCTTTCTGGCGCCGACCATGATGGTCAACCGGGATTACTACGGCAGGCTCAATCCCACAAAGGTGACCAGCGTGCTCGGCGAGTACCGGAAAGACAAGGAGGATGACTGAGCCTTATGAAGAAACTCACATCCATAGGACAGATAGAATGGCTCCGCAACAAGATTCTAGCGGACTCTGGCAAAAAGAAGACCGAAGTCCACGTTTGCATGACTGGATGCCGGGCCTATGGGGCGGCCGCAGTACGAGACGCGCTGGCCGATGCGGTGGCAGAGCAGGGGCTTGACAAGGAGGTTGAAATCCGCTCAACAGGATGCCACGGATTCTGTGCCAAGGCTCCTGTTGTAGCAATAGAGCCCCTTGGTGTGCAATATCAGGAAGTCGACCCCGAAGATGCCGCGGAAATAGTTGAGCAGACCCTGAAACGCCAGCAGTTAATAGAACGTCTCGCCTATCGTGACCCGAGAACAGGCCAGGCAATTTATTACAGAAACCAGATCCCGTTTTACGAAAAGCAAGTTCGCCGGGTACTTGCAAACTGCGGCAGAATTGATCCAACAAAAATCGAACATTATATTGCAGCAGGAGGCTACAAAGCCCTTGTAAGGGCTCTTTCCCAGATGAGCCCCGAGGCCGTGATAGAGGAAGTGGTAAATTCAAAGCTTCGGGGCCGCGGCGGTGCTGGATTTCCAACCGGCATAAAGTGGAGATTTGCAAGACAGGCTGAAAACTTCCCTAAGTACGTGGTCTGCAACGCAGATGAGGGTGATCCGGGCGCATTTATGGACAGAGCTCTTCTTGAAGGCGATCCGCATTCGGTAATAGAGGGCATGATGATCGGCGGCTATGCAATGGGCGCAGAGTATGGCATTATCTATGTCCGCGAGGAATACCCCATAGCGGTCGAGCACCTTACCCGCGCGATTGAGCAGGCAAAGGCGCTGGGCCTGCTCGGAGAAAACATCCTTGGAACAGGCTTTAATTTTGATCTCTCCCTGAAAATGGGAGCAGGCGCATTTGTGTGCGGCGAGGAAACCGCACTTATGGCCTCGATTGAAGGAAAGCGCGGCATGCCACGGCCCAGACCGCCATTTCCGGCACAGGCCGGCATTGATGAAAAACCCACCAATATAAACAATGTTGAGACCCTTGCAAACATAGCGCTTATTATAAAAAACGGCGCTGAATGGTACGGCGAAATCGGTACTGATGCAAGCAAGGGAACAAAAATCTTTTCTCTGGCCGGCAAGGTAAACAACACCGGGCTTGTAGAGGTTCCGATAGGCACCACCATCCGCGAGGTGGTCTATGACATCGGCGGGGGCATCCCGAAAGGCAGACAGTTCAAGGCGGTGCAGATGGGAGGGCCGGCCGGCGGATGCGTTCCTGCGCGTTTTTTGAACCTGCCAATAGATTATGACACCATCCAGCGCATAGGCGCGATCATGGGATCCGGCGGCCTTGTAGTACTTGATGAGAACAACTGCATGGTGGAAATCGCAAGGTTTTTCTTAAACTTTACCCAGTCGGAATCATGCGGAAAATGCGCGCCGTGCCGTCTGGGCACCACTCAGCTTTTAGAAACCCTAACCCGCATCACTCTGGGTCAGGGGCATATCGAAGACATAGATACAATAAAATCCATAGGAAACACCATGACCGAGGCCTCGCTCTGCGGCCTCGGTCAGGCCAGTCCCAAGCCTGCGCTTTCTACCCTGCGCTATTTTGAGCAGGAATACAAGGACCACATATTCGAGCACAAATGCGCGGGTGCGGTATGCGACTCCATGGTGATTTCCGCCTGTCAGCACGCCTGCCCGGCCGGCATTGATGTCCCGAATTACGTCGCAGCCATAGGCAGCGGAAACTACGAGGCAGCAGTTGAAATTATCCGGGAGAGAAATCCATTCCCGGCGGTATGCGGCAGAGTATGCATCAATCCCTGCGAGTACAAATGCCGCAGGGGCGAGCTTGACGAACCTGTTGCCATCCGCGCCTTAAAGAGATTTGCATCCGACCGGTACTATGAAAAATACGGCTCAGAACGCCAGCCCTTTCCAGTGACACGCGAGGAAAAGATTGCCATAGTGGGTGCCGGCCCTGCAGGGCTTACCTGCGCATATTTCCTGGCAAAGCTTGGATATAAAACTAAAGTCTTCGAGGCTCAGCCAGTGGGCGGAGGAATGTTAAACATTGCACTTCCCGAATTCAGGCTTCCCAGGGAAATAATAGACACGGAGATAAAGTGGATTGAAAACTCTGGCGTGGAAATAGAATACAACTCGCCCATTGATGCAAATCACACTATAAATGATCTTAAAAAAGAGGGATTTGACGCTGTGTTTCTCTCCGCAGGCGCCCAGGCAAGCAAGCGCATTGGTATTCCCGGCGAGGAGGAAGGCCTGGAAGGCCTTTATTACGGCCTTAATTTCCTGCGCGATGTGCGGCTCGGCCACGATATTCGCATTTCAGGCAAAACCGTTGTAATAGGAGGGGGAAACGTTGCAATGGATGTGGCCCGAACCGCACTTCGCGCGGGATCAGACGACGTCCAGGTCTTCTGCTTGGAAAGCCGCGATGAGATGCCTGCCTGGGCAAAGGATGTTCACGAAACCGAAGAGGAAGGCGCACTCATCAACACCCAGTGGTCGCCTGAACAAATTTCCCGGGAAAACGGCCGGATAAAGGGAATTCGCTTTTCGCGCTGCCTTGCGGTATTTGACCAGGAAGGAAATTTCAGTCCAGAATGCGACGAGTCTGACGCCCAGTACATTGAGACGGACAACATAATCATTTCCATCGGCCAGGCCCCTGATATCTCTTTTATTTCCGAGGACACCCAGCTTGAAAGGGCCCTGTGGGGATCTCTGGCTGTTGATGAAAACACACTTGCCACAAATGTGCCGGGCGTGTTTGCAGGGGGAGACTTTACCACCGGCCCCACGTTCGTGATACGCGCCATTGCTTCGGGCAGACGGGCGGCTTTGGCAATTCACAAGTATCTTTCAAAGGATCAGACGCCGATCTTCATGCCTGATGAAAAAACGCCCCTGGCTCAGGAAGCCGGGCTGGCCCTTGACTCTGAGACCACAGAGGACCAGCCGAGAGTCCAGGTTGAAACCGAAAAACCAGAGGAGCGCGTCTGCGACTTTCGCGAGGTTGAAAGAGGCTTTACCGCGGAGCAGGCCCATTTTGAGGCCAAGCGGTGCCTCAGGTGCGATCTGGAAAAAGAGAGGAGTTAACCGCCATGATTCGATCCATTACCCGGCAAAAACCCATGGAAGAAATCGAGCAGCTGCTCGAGGGCATGGACAGGATATTTGTCATAGGCTGCGGCACCTGTACCACCATGACCCGCACGGGAGGCGTTGAACAGGTAGCTGAAACGGCAGAAAGCCTGTCTTCAAGGGGCAAGGTTATCACAGGCACAACCGTGGTTCCGGTGGCCTGTGATAACCTGACCGCAGACATTCTCTCCGAGTTCGGCCCCCGCATGAACCAGGCAGACGCCCTGCTGGTGATGTCGTGCGCCTTCGGGGTGCAGACCATTGCAAGCCAGCTCGGCCAGATGGTTGTGCCCGCACAAAACACCTTGTTTATAGGCAAGGAAAACGCAGCAGGCGGGTTCAACGAAATCTGCACCCAGTGCGGCACATGCGTGATAGGCGAAACCGGCGGCATCTGCCCTGTCACCGCCTGTCATAAAGGGCTTGTAAACGGCCCGTGCGGAGGCACCAACAACGGCAAGTGCGAAATCGATGACAACAAGGACTGCGCCTGGACAATGATATATAACCGCTTAAAGGAACTTGACCGTCTGGATGTGATGCGCACCTACAAAAAACCGCGCAACCATCTCGGCGAACCCAAACCAGGCAAATTCCAAATCCCCGCAGACTGATACAACCCATTAACCATTAACCATTAAC
>CAZVFQ010000110.1:0-9854 GCA_964626455.1 uncultured Desulfobacteraceae bacterium
ATATAATATGAACATTCATCGTTTATATCGAAACCTTTTCAAGATCATAAAATAATGTTAGTTTATATACCACATGAAAAAAATTGCAAGGCCTGATATAAGGTGCTGGTATATAAATCAGAACAAAAAGGAAGGTTCTCATGGCAGAAGAAATATTCGGATGGACAGGAAGGATCCTGGATGTGAATCTGGATGGCGGCTCATTCAGGGATCGGGAAACCATGCCGTATGCAGAGCGGTTTCTGGGCGGAAGAGGCATTGCCACCCGGATCTACTGGGAGGAAGTGACTCCGGATACAGGGGCGCTTGAGCCTGAAAACCGCCTGATTTTCATGGCTGGCGCCCTTGTGGCAACAGGCGCACAAGGGGCAACCCGCATGACGATCATGGGAAAATCTCCCATGCGAATGCCGGAAGGGTTTTGCTACGGCAATCTGGGCGGTTTTTTCCCGGCATATCTCAAGCGGGCGGGATATGACGGAGTTGTGGTCTCAGGCAGGGCTGAAAAGCCGGTTTATGTTCTTGTAAAAGACGGCGTCCCCGAGCTTCGGGACGCGTCCGAACTCTGGGGAAAGGGAACCTACGAGGTCCAGAAACGGTTAAAAGAAACCCACGGCAGCAAGGTCAGGTTTGTTTCCATAGGGCCTGCGGGTGAAAATCAGTGCCGCAATGCCACTGTAATAACCGATCACGAGGGAAGCGCAACCGGCGGATTCGGTGCGGTCATGGGATCCAAGAATTTAAAGGCCATTGCAGTGCTTGGCACTGGCCGGCCTGCAGTATACGACAGCGAGCGGCTCTCTGAGTTAAACAGGCATGTTATTCATATCAGCAAGCGGGGCCAGCTGCGCATGCCGGTTCCGAAAAAGCAGATGCAGTTTGTAAAAACCGCCTCCTGCTTTCAGTGCGCCATGGAATGCGGAAGAGGATTGTACCGCACCCCGCAGGGGCGTGAAGAGGTGAGAAAATGCCAGGCAATGGTTGTATACATGCAGTATGCAGCCCAAAGGTCGGATCAGGGGATTGATACGGCGCTCGATACCACGCACTTGTGCAATGATTACGGGTTCTGCACCATGGAGCTGCAGAATATCCTGCTGTGGCTGGAAAACTGCTATCAAGCGGGCGTTCTTTCGGATGCGGATACCGGCCTTGAAATAGACAAGCTGGGCACTTATGAATTTGTTGAACAACTGGTGTCAATGATCGGGCATCGCAGAGGATTCGGCGATATTCTGGCCGAAGGCATCCTTCGGGCCGGAGATCGGCTCGGAGATGAGGCAAAGTCCCAGTTTACAGAATTTGCCAATGCAGTGGGGCTTGCCGGAACTTACACGCCAAGGCAGTATACCCTGACTGCGCTTCCCTACGGCATGGAACCCCGCCAGCCCATTGCCCAGCTTCATGATGTAAGCCACCTGATTGCAAGATGGCTTTTGCACCGGATCAGGCCGGATCTTTCGCCCACCACAGCCGAAGTTTTCCGCAAGGCTACGGTTAAGTTCTGGAAAAGCGATAAAGCATGGGACATGACAACTTTTGAGGGAAAGGCCCGGGCAAGCACAAAGGTCCAGGACCGCACCTATGCCAAGGACAGCCTGGGGCTGTGCGATTTTGGATGGCCGATTATGGATTCGTTTAACACAGAAGACAATGTCGGTGATCCCACCCTTGAAAACCAGCTTTTTTCGGCTGTCACGGGCATTGAAACAGACGAGGACGGGCTTAATTTTTACGGGCAAAGAATTTTTAACCTCCAGCGTGCAATTCTGCTGCGCGAAGGATGGAAGCCTGTGGAAGACGATGCCCCGCCTGAATTCAACTTCACGGATCCGATTGTATTTGATAAATTAAACCCCCAGTTAATAGTGCCCGGCCCCACTGAAGAGCCGGTTTCGGTAAAGGGCAGGGTGCTTGACCGGGCGGAGTTTGAGCAGATGCGGCGCAGGTATTACAAGCTGCGCGGCTGGGACCCGCAAACGGGCCTTCAGCCTTCCGGCTTGTTTGCAGACCTGGATATGGCAGAAGTGGGCGAGGCGCTTTTGTCTGCAAAGCTTGCAGGCTAAATAAGTCCTAAATTGAGTTTAGGTAAGTATAGGTGATTGAGCTTATTGGCTTGCGAGTTAAAAGTTATCAGTTAATTGTTAATGGTTTAAGAAAAAAACTCAGCAATTTCAAAAAGTCATAACCTTAACGCTTCTGGACAGTTTAGACCTCGAAAAACGCATGAATTCCAGTATATTGTGTAAAAACCTTTGACTGTCAAGTTATTAGCTTGAAAGGAGAGACAAAGCATGATCCAAACAGATTTGTTCAAACAGCTCGCAGAGGGAGTAGGGGCAGGGGAATCGGAAAACATCAGAAGGATTTTTGAAAATCTTGTTGATGAAAAGCAAGCAAAAGTTCTTCTTGCTGCAGCCCCGCCTGCAACGGTCGATGAAATCGCCGAAAAGACCGGGATAAGTGCCCAGGACGTGGAAGGCATGATTCCCGATCTGTTTGGCAAAGGTCTTATTTTCAAGTCCAGCAAAAAACAGGGACCGCAGAAATATTACCGGGTGCGCCACGTACCGCAGCTCCATGACTCCACTGCAGTATATCCGGACGTCCCGCGGAAGGTCCTTGATTTATGGAAAGACTTTATGGAAAGCGAATGGAGCGATTACAGCCTCCAAATGGATTCTGTTATGCCCGGAGCCGTAGTGCGGGTGCTTCCGATAAACGAAAGCGTGGAACCTGAAAGCCGCATACTGGCCCCTGACGATGTGCGCGATGCTGTTGAGAAAGCCCGAAGCCTGGCTGTTACAAAATGCTCTTGCCGTGTAATAGACGGGAAGTGCGGCAAGCCGCTCGATGTTTGTATTCAGCTGGACCGCGCTGCGGATTACTCTGTTGAAAGAGGTACCGGCAGACGGATTGACGCGGCTGAAGCAGTTGAAATTCTGGAAATGTGCGAACAGGAGGGGCTGGTTCATGTGGCAGACAACCGCTATCCCGTAGGCCATGTCATATGCAACTGCTGTGATGACTGTTGTATGAACTGGTCGGCAATCAGGGCAGGTGCGAAAAAGTGGGTGGTTCCCAGCCGGTTTGCGGCTGTTGTCGATTCAGAATTGTGCGAGGCCTGTGAGACATGCATGGAGACATGTTTTTTTGACGCCATTGTGATCGTCGATGATGCGGTCAGAGTTGATCCGGACGCCTGCATGGGCTGCGGTGTGTGCGCGGTAAGCTGCCCTTCCGCGGCGATATCTTTAAAGGAGATAAGGCCGGCTGACTTTATTCCCCAGCAGGCAAAATGATATTTAAAGGAGGGATATGAGCAACACAGTTAAAAGGGTGCAAAGAAACCTGTATTCACTCGATGAGCTTTCATTTTTCAAAAGCGGCATGCGCAGGGAATTTTCCAGCATAGCCGAAATGATAACAACCCGGGCAGAAGAAATCCCCGATAAAATTTATGTATATTACTATGACCAGGAAATTTCATATGCCCGGACAAACCGGCGTTCAAACCGGGTCGCCAATTATTTAAAAGACTTGGGGGTCTTAAAAGGCGATGTGGTATCTGTAATGGTGTTAAACTCCCCCGAGATTTACTATGCCATGTTCGGAGCCCAGAAGCTGGGAGCTGTTGCCGGGGCGATAAACTATATGCTCAAAGGCCCGGAAATAGCCCACCTGCTCGAGGATTCAAAGCCCAAAGTGGTTTTTGTGGGAAGCGATTTTATGGATGATTTTGCAGACGGTTATCACAGGTCCTCTCATCGCCCCGTTGTAGTCGAGGTGGAAACCGATGCCGAACATGCGGGCAGCGTTGCGCAATCCCGCCTCAGTGACATACTGGCCGAATATCCGGCAGAAGAGGCCCTGGTTCCTCAGAGCCCTGATGATCCTTATATGCTGCTGTACTCATCCGGCACCACGGGAACCCCCAAAGGCATTTTGCTTTCAAACCGCGGGCAGCTCTCGATCTGTAGAGACAGGGCCCGAACTGGCTCAATGCTCACCGATGATATAGCCCTGCTTGCTCTTCCCATGTTTCATACCAATCCTTTGTGCGTGTGGACTTATCCCACGGCTTTTGTGGGGGCATCTGTCTGTATAAGAACGAGGTTCTCGCCCCAGGATTTCTGGCCCGCGATCCTGGATTATGGCGTAACCGTGGTAATGGGTGTTCCCACCATGTATCACTACGTGTATAACGCCGCAACAGCAGACGTGGTTGACAAATCAAGGCTTAAACTGAGAAAGGCTTTTGCCGGGGCCGCTCCCATGCCCCTGGAGTTGATTAATGCTTTTAAGGAAAAATTCGACGTGGACATAATGGACGGCTACGGCCTTACTGAGGCAACCGGGGTTTCTTCGAGCACCCACGGAGTTCCTGTAAAAGAGGGTTCCATAGGCGTGCCCCTGCGCGAGCAGGCAATGGAGATAATGGATGACGACAATAATATCATGCCCCCGGGAGAAAAAGGCGAAATCTGTATCAAGGGTGAGCCTGTGATGATCGGGTATTTAAACAGGCCGGAGGCCAACGCGGAATCAATCCGCGACGGTTGGCTGCATACCGGCGACATGGGCTATATGGATGAACAAGGCTATTTTTATGTGGCGGGCCGCAAAAAAGAAATGATAAACCGCGGCGGGGAAAATATTTATCCCCGCGAGATAGAAACCCTGCTCGAAGCCCACCCAAAGGTTGACCAGGTGGCTGTGGTCGGCGCACCTGACCCGGCTCTTGGCGAAAGGGTCAAGGCCTGTATTGTCCCCACTCAACAGGGAGCCCTGGGCGAAGAAGAGATAAAACAGTATCTTGCCGGAAGAATAGCGGGCTACAAGATTCCCGAGATTGTGGAGTTTTATGACGCGTTTCCGCTTAATCCCACCGGCAAAATATTAAAAGAAGAATTGAAATAAATCCCGCAGGGTTGCAGGAGTTGGCCCTGCGGGTCTGCTTAGCGCCGCATGGGCGCGGTGTGCAGATGCGTGCCTCCGTCCACGATAAGGGTTTCGCCGGTGGTAAGGTCTGCTCCACCGATTAATGCGGAAACCGTTTTTGCCACGGTCTCAGGTGTGGCTGTGCGGTTTAGAGGCGCCGCATCCTCGTACTGGCTTTTAAGTTTATCGTATGCTTTTTCGCCAAGGCCTTTTTTCAGCCATTCGCCTGCAACAAAGCCAGGGCAGACCGCGTTGACCCGGATCTGGGGGCCGAGTATCCTGGCAAAAGATAAGGTCATGGTAACCAGCGCGCCCTTGGAGGCTGCATAGGCAATCGAGCTTCCCACGCCGGTGAGCGCCGCAATAGAGCCCATGTTGATTATGTGGGCCACTTCCGATTTTCTCAGTTCTGCTTCAGCAGCCCTTGTCATCTGAAACGGCCCCACGAGGTTGACCTCGTATATGTTCATGAAGTCCTGTTTGTCTAAGCCTGAAAGCTCCTGGTGTCTGCAGAATTTGGTGGTGCCGGCATTGTTTATAAGTATCTGCAGTCCGCCAAAGCGTTCAACCGCTGCATCCACAAGTTTTCTGCAGTCTTTGTCCTCTGCTACGTCTGCCCGGACAATGATGGTTTGGGCGCCAAGAGATTTGCATTCCTCTGCCACCGAATTGGCCCCCTGCTCGTTTCTGCTGTAGTTTATCACTACATTGCAGCCATGCCCGGCCAAATCCTTTGCGATTGCCGCGCCTATGCCCGAAGATGATCCTGTCACGATTGCTGATGCGCCTTTTAGGTCCATGCAAACCTCTTTTCAGTCGGGTTAAAAATAAAAAGACCTTACAGCCTTGACTCCTGCTGCATACCGGTTTAAATCCGTATACAGGCAAACGGAAAATATCAAGCATTATAACTGCATCAGGGTTTTCTGACAAGACTTTAGCAGACTTTAGTAAACTGTTTTAATTTAACGGGATATCAGGGTCAGCCGGAGACTGTTCCTGAAGTTTTCCCGGCACTTGCTCAAGGGCCGGAGGGGATTGTTTGTGAGTCGCATTGAGCGCGTCAGCGGTCAGCAGCGAACAAACAATCCCCTCAGGCCCGCAGCCGATGAAAGCAGCAAAATAACCGGAAATTTTTGATTTGGAGGACTTCAAATGAGTGATCCGAGGAATTTTTTTGATATTACAGGAAAAGTGGCAGTGGTTACGGGTGCTTCATCAGGGCTCGGGGCGGCTTTTGCCGGCGGACTGGCAGAAGCAGGAGCCTCCGTGGTGCTGGCTGCCAGGAGAAAGGCGCGTCTTGATGATCTGCGCCAAAAACTGGAGGCCGACGGCCGCGAGGTGCTGTGCGTTCAATGCGATGTCACGGAAGAAAAAGATGTGGACAACCTGGTTTCAGCTTCAATGGAGCGTTTCGGGAAAATCGATATCCTGGTAAACAATGCAGGTACGGCAAACGTGGCCCCTGCCGAGCAGGAAGCCCCAAAAGATTTTCGCCGGGTGCTTGATATCAATGTTACAGGCACGTTTTTGTGCCTTCAGAAATGCGGGCGCGTGATGCTTGAAGCAGGAAAGGGCAGCATTATAAATATCGCCTCTGTAATGGGGCTGGTTGGTATCGGCCTGGTTCCCCAGGCAGCCTATAATACGTCCAAGGCCGGGGTGATTAACCTGACCAGAGAAACCGCGGCCCAATGGGCAAGGCGGGGCGTGCGCGTAAATGCCATCGCCCCGGGATGGTTTCCAAGCGAGATGACAGCGGAAATGTTTGAAGATGAACGCAGCTCGCGATTTATGCGGCGCAATACGCCCATGGGCCGGGCCGGCGATCCTGAAGAACTGCTTGGCCCGTTGCTTCTTCTGGCCTCAGATGCATCAAGTTTTATGACCGGACAGACAATAGTAGTTGACGGGGGGTGGACAATTACCTGAAGCTGTAAAAGCCGGGCCGGCAGAAAGAGTTGTTTTCTGCCGGTTTTTTCCCGGCTTACATCTGAAGGAAACCGGGCAAGGGGTGGCGGGCTTTAAAACCAGCTTCAATGCGGTCAATAACCTCTTGTTTCTGTTCAGGGAACTTATAGCCTTCATAGTCATGTGAAAGCATTAATCCGCCTTCCGGGCTTCGCCAGTAATTGCCTGCATGGTCAAAACAGACCCTGGAGGTGACATCGAGTTCTTCCATGGTCAGCTTTAATTCTTTTAGCTGCTGCTGCGGGTCAAGAAGCTGGAAAGAGCCGTCCTGGTAAGCATCGTGCATGGGAGTGCCCGGAAGTGGGCGAAACGGTCTGGAGCGGATGTAATGAGGGTTTATGGCACTCAATACCCGGGCGGTTTCCCTGGCGTGGCTTTCCCATCGATCTTTTCCGGCCAGGCCCGGCATCCAGTATTCAGAAACCTGGAAACCGGCCTCAACAGCCTTGCGGCCGCCTTCGATATGGCCCCGGGCATCCACTCCCTTTCTTACTCTTTTTAAAACCTCGTCATCACCGCTTTCCAGTCCTATGTGGAGCCTGTTTAACCCGGCCCTGCGTATGGCGGCGAGTTCTTCGGGCTTTTTTCGTGCAAGGGTTTTTGAACGCGCATAGGTGGTTATCCGCTCGATTGAGGGAAATTTTTCGCGCAGATATTCAAGGGCTTCCACCAGGTTCGGGGTTTTCATTATCAGTGTGTTTGCATCCTGCAGGAAAGCAGTTTTTCCGCCCGCGATAATCCAGTGAAACAGCATGACAAATCCCTGATGGTAATTGAATTCAGGGTGCTTTCCCAGAAATTTTGCAGCCGCGTTCCTGTCTATTGCGCGGTTGCTCTTTGACAGATCGAGAAGTTCATCGCGAATGGAGGCCATTGCGTCAATATCAGCCTTTATTTCCTCTACAGGCCGAATTTCGAATTTTTCGGTCTTATACATGGCGCAGAACGCGCACTTGTTCCACGGGCAGTTGCGGGTAAACCGCAGAAGCAGGGAATTGCTGCCGCCTTCGCTCGGCGGCCTGTAAATTCCGGTTTCAAACAACCGCCCTGGTTTTTTATCATACATTTTATAAATCCTTATAAATTAATCGCTGCCGTATTGTTTGCGCAGTTCTTTTTTGTCCAGCTTGCCAACGCTTGTTTTGGCGATTTCATCTACGAATTCTATGCGTTTGGGGATCCCGTATTTGGGGATCACGCCCTGTCCGACAAACTGTGCGTAGTGATCCCGTATTTGGTCCTTTGTTACCTTTCCTTTGTATTCGTTCTTTAACACGACCAGGGCCATGGGGCTTTCGCCCCATTTTTCATCAGGGATTCCTATGACAGCAGCCTCGCTTACTGCCTCGTGCCGGCTTACAATATCTTCGAGCTCCAAAGAAGAAACCCATTCCCCGCCGGTTTTAATAACGTCTTTTAACCTGTCTGTAATCTGGAGGTATCCCTCTTCTTCTATATATCCGATATCCCCTGTGTGGAGCCATCCGTTTTTCCAGAGCTGCTCGCTTTTTTCCTGGTCCTTGATATAGCCCTGTGTAAGCCACGGGGTGCGAACGATGACCTCTCCGGTGGTGCTGCCGTCATGGGGCAGGAAATTTCCCCGCGGGTCGGCAATTTCCACGTAAGCGTTGGGCACGGGCAGGCCGGTCCTGCAGCGTATGTCAAGCTGTTTTTCCATGTCCCAATCAAGCATGTGCGGCTTTAAGTTTGCCACTGTGAGCACCGGGCAGGTCTCTGACATGCCGTATCCCGCATACACGTTTATTCCTCGCTGCATGGCGGTTTTTGCAAGCCCGCGGGGCAGGGCCGCCCCGCCGATAATAACCTTCCAGCCTGAAAGCTCTGTTTTTTCAGCCGCCTGAGACGTAAGCAGCATGTGCAGTATGGTCGGCACGCAGTGCGAAAATGTCACTTTTTCCTTTTCAAGAAGTTCCAGCAGCTTGTCCGGCTCGTATCTTCCCGGGTACACCTGCTTTGCCCCGAGCATGGTCATAAGATAGGGCACGCCCCAGGCGTGCACGTGGAACATCGGGGTTATGGGCATGTATACGTCTGCCGAATCGAGCTTTGCCTGGGTGTGATATCCGCAGTAGGACGACATTATTGCATAGGTATGCAGCACTAGCTGTCGGTGTGTGAAAAACACCCCCTTGGGAAGGCCGGTGGTGCCGGTGGTGTAGAAAGTGGTTGCAACGCTGTTTTCGTCAAAATCCGGAAAATCGTATTCCTCGGCGCTGTCTGCAAGAAGCGCTTCGTATTCCCCGTCCAGGGCAAGCTCTGTTTCGGGCGCGTCCGGCTCATCCGAGATGAGCACGATTTTTTTCACTGTCTCAAACCGGTCGCGTACTGCTTCTAGCATTGGCAGAAACTCGCTGTTTACCAGTATCACGTCGTCTTCTGCATGGTTTATGGTATAAATAAGCTGCTCTGATGTAAGCCTGATGTTTATGGTATGAAGCACTGCGCCCATCATGGGAATTGCAAAAAAGCACTCCAGGTACCTGTGGCTATCCCAGTCCATTACGGCAACAGTCTGGCCGGGTTTTACTCCGAGACTTGTCAGGGCGTTTGCCAGTTTTGCCACGCGCTTTGCAAAATCCCTGTAGGTGTATCTTTTAAGATCCCTGTAAACTATTTCCTGATCCGGCGAATAGATCAGCGGGGTGCGCAGAATATGCTTGATTAAAAGCTGGTAGTTGTATGCCGAGGGCGTGGGATCGATCTTTTTGGTTGCTATGGTCATGTTTCCTCCCGGAAAAGGCTGTTTTTTTGTATGTTTGTATTACGTATTTTCCCTTGGCCAAAATAATCGTAAATAATGTTGATGCTCTCGTAAAAAGCTTTTTACATCGCCTGATGTTTTTACAGGAAGGAAGCCCTGCGGTCGGGGTCGGTTTTTTCGCTCCTGACCGTTTTCGGGATTCATCAAATGCCTTCGCTAA
>CAZVFQ010000111.1:0-9601 GCA_964626455.1 uncultured Desulfobacteraceae bacterium
ATGGTGCCGAAGGCCGGATTTGAACCGGCACGGGCGTAACCCACTACCCCCTCAAGATAGCGTGTCTACCAAATTCCACCACTTCGGCACGTGATAACCAGGCGTCCCGGCCGTCTGTTTTACTGGCCGGATTCCGGCTCTGCAGGCGGAGTTTCCTGCTGCTGCTCTTCTCCGGGCTGCAAGGGTTCCTGCTGCTCCTGCAGGGGTTGTTCGGATGCAGGCTTAAGATCTCTGACCACGGATTCATCGCCTCTTTTGGAAATAACCGCCAGTGTCAGCGAGGTTACCATGAAGATGATTGCAGCTCCTGCTGTTACTTTCCCGAGAAAGGAGCCGCCCCCGGTCTGGCCAAAAAGGGTCTGGTTTCCGGCTCCGCCGAACATTGCGCCCATGGACGCACCTTTGCCGGATTGGAGCAGCACAATGCCGATTAAGGCAAAACAGACGACCAGATGAATTACAATAATAAATACATGCATATAATCAACGCTTATAGTTTATGATCCTGCTGAATGTGTCGGGTTTCAGGCTGGCCCCGCCAACCAGGGCGCCGTCTATGTCTTCGAGCCCCATGAGCTCTGAAATATTTTCAGGTTTAACACTGCCTCCGTAAACGATTCGGGTTTGATCTGCAGTCTCGGGTCCGAAACGCTTTTTTAAAAAGTTGCGCAGCCAGCCATGGACCTCCTGGACCTGCTGGGGCGTGGCGGTCCTGCCCGTGCCTATAGCCCAGATCGGTTCATAGGCTATAACTGTGCCCATAAACGAATCTGCAGTCAGATCTTTTAACCCGTTTTCCATCTGCTTGTCAAGTACGGAAAATGTTTTTTCCGCATCCCGCTCTGTCTCGGTTTCTCCCACGCACATGACAGGGATGAGGCCGGCGTCTTTTGCTGCCATTATTTTCCTGTTTATGTTTTCATCGGTTTCACCGAAATACTGGCGCCGCTCTGAATGTCCGATAATCACGTATCTGCATCCGGCTGATACAAGCATTGGACCGGAGACTTCGCCGGTGTAGGCGCCCTCCTGCTCCCAGAACATGTTCTGGCCTCCAAGGTCTACCGTAGTGTCCCGGATGATGCGAAATACCGCGGTCAGCGCGGTTGCAGGCGGAGCTATCATGATGTCGAGATCAGATACATCAGATACTTTCCGGATAAGCTCCCGGGCCGTATCTTCGGCTTCCGGGCAGGTTTTATGCATTTTCCAGTTTCCGGCAATCAAGGGTCTGCGGGTTGTCATAAGAGCCTCCTGATTAAAGCTGTTTTCCCATCATTTCGGCCAGATCCACCAGGCGCCGGGAATAGCCGGTTTCATTGTCATACCAGGAAAGAACCTTTACTTGGTTGTCAATTGCGTAAGTGTTGTCCGCATCCACTATGGAAGACAGGCTGTTTCCGTTGAAATCCGTGGAAACCAGGGGAAGCTCGCTGAAACCAAGAATCCCTGAAAGCCGACCTTCTGATGCTTCCTTTAACGCGGCATTGACCTCTTCGGCCGATGCGGGCTGTTTGAGAACTGAGGTCAGATCCACAAGGGAGACATTGGGCGTGGGCACCCTTATTGCCATGCCGTTTAATTTGCCGTTTAACTCCGGAAGAACCAGGCCGACTGCCTTTGCGGCACCGGTTGTAGTCGGGATCATGGACATTGCCGCAGCCCTGGCGCGTCTTAAGTCCTTGTGCGGCGCATCAAGCAGCCGCTGGTCGCTTGTGTAGGAATGTATTGTGGTCATAAGCCCGGAGATGATTCCGAATTTCTCGTGCAGCACCTTTGCCACCGGGGCCAGGCAGTTTGTGGTGCAGGAGGCGTTTGATACTATGTGGTGATTGTCAGGGTCATAGGTGTTTTCGTTTACGCCCATTACAATAGTGTGGTCAGGATTTTTTCCGGGTGCGGAAATAATGACTTTTGCAGCTCCTGCGCTTATGTGCTTTGCCGCATTATCCCTGTCTCTGAACAGGCCCGTGCATTCGGCAACAATATCAATGCCGTTTTCCTTCCATTTCAGCCCGGCGGGATCTTTTTCAGCAAAAACCTTCACGGTTTTGCCGTTTACCTCGATGGCGCCCTGCTTTGGGGTAATATCAGCGTTTAGCCGGGGATGGACTGAATCATAGAGCAGAAGATGGGCAAGGGTTGCGGTATCCATGATATCGTTTACAGCCACCACCTCGATGTCCCTGCTGTCGAGTGCGGCTCTGAAAACAAGTCTTCCGATTCTGCCCATTCCGTTGATGCCGAGTTTTAACGCCATTTTTCCTCCTCCTTATATAGTTCTGATGATGAAATTTTCGGCTATCCCCGCTTGTTTCCCTTCAGGATGTCGCTTGCAAGAGAAATGCTTTTTTTGCCGTATTCCTCTATTATCTTTACCATTTCAGACAGCGGCTTTTGTCTGTTTCTCAGGTTGACCGCCTTGATTACCACAGGCAGATTTACCCCTGAGATTACTTCAATGCTGCCTTCTTCCAGAAATGAATAACTCAGGTTAGAAGGCGTTCCACCGAACATGTCGGTTAAGATTATAACGCCCTCATTTTCGCTTACAGAATTTATTGCTTTTTGTATCTTGCTTCTAAGTTTATTCACATCTTCGGATAAGTCAATGGAGACAGATGTAATATCTTCAGGCCGCTCGCCAAAGATTATGGCAGCGGTTTCTATAAGCGTCTCTCCGAGTTGTCCGTGTGTTACTATAACAATGCCAATCATAGAAAAATCCTCAAAAATCAACCGTTTTTCAGGTCCACGTCCCGGTGTGTCAGCTTTACGGGGCGGCCCGGTTTATTTAAATATTCATGCAGCGCCTCTGATACGGCCACAGAACGGTGTTGTCCGCCTGTGCATCCAACCGCGATCGTAAGATAAGCTTTGCCTTCCTTTTCGTAAAGTGGGAGCAAAAAGTCAACCAAATCATGAAATTTTTCCAGAAAAGTCCGGGTGGCGGCGTTGTTTAAGACAAAATCGCGCACTGACCTGTTGCGGCCGTCAAGCGGCTTTAGTTCCGGTATGAAAAACGGATTGGCCATAAAGCGAACGTCCATGATCAAATCAGCATCATGCGGTATTCCATGCTTATATCCGAAAGATACGATATGGATCCGCATGGGTCTTGCATGCACTATGTTTTCAACGAGATTGAATATCACGGATTTGAGATCGTGGACGTTGTAGCCGGAAGTATCTATAATATGGTCGGCAAATTCCCGTATTGGCAGCATCTGCTCGAATTCCGCGCGTATGCCTTCCTGCAGGGTCCGCTCCTGGGAAAGGGGATGATGGCGGCGGGTCTGACTGTAGCGCCGCAATATTACGGTTTCTTCTGCTTCCAGAAAAAAGATTTCAACATTGTAGCCTTTGCTGCGCAGTCCATAGAAGATTTCCGGAAATGCGCTTAAAAATCCTTTTTCCCGCAGATCCATGACAAATGCCAGTCCGGAAATCTCAGAATCGGTCTGTAACGGAAGTTCCATGAATTTGGGCAGCAGCTTGACCGGCATATTATCGACGCAATAAAAACCCGCATCCTCAAGGGCTGCAAGGGCCACGCTTTTGCCTGAACCTGAAATTCCGGTTATGATGATGATTTTGTGCCTGTGCATCAGAAATCCTCATCTGCCTCCCGGATTGTTTTTATCACGTCTTCCTGTGTTTTTGCCTGCATGAGCCCCTGCTTGAAGGAGTCTTCCCTGAGCAGTTTTGAAATCCTGGCAAGGATGCGCAGATGAAGGCCTGTGGAATTGTCCGGACTTAGCAGCAGGAACAAGATATATGTGGGCTTGCCGTCGATCGCCTCAAAATTAACTCCTTTACGGCTCAGTCCGAAACCGAGCACAAGTGAGTCCAGTTGATTGATTTTACCGTGGGGAATGGCTATTCCGTCGCCTATGCCCGTGCTGCCAAGCCTTTCGCGTTCAATAAGAACACGAACGATTTCCCTGTGCTCCAATCCTGTCTGCTTTGCCACCGGTTCTGCAAGTTCATCTATCACGCCCTTTTTATCCGCAGAGGCCAGATCGGTTAATACGGTGTCCTTGTTTAGATAATCAAGTATTTTCATAGCATTGACGCCTTTTTCAGAGTCAGCAATCTCTTTTACCCTACAGGCTGGATTAGTCCGAGATCGCCGTCATTTCTCTTGTAAAGCACATTAATTTGATTTGTCCGGGCATTTCTAAATACAAGGAAACTGTCTGAAATCAAGTCCATCTGCATGGTTGCTTCATCAATATCCATGGGTTTGTATTCAATACTCTGAACAATTACCCTCGGGCCCGGATTTTCTTCCGCTGCCGGTTCTGGCTCAGGCGTCTCTGCCGCGGCCCTTGAGTTTTTGTCCTCCCCCCTGCCGCCGTGCCTTCGATCCTTGATTTTGGCCTTTTGTTTTTTAAGCTGCTTTTCCAGCTTGTCTAAGGCCAGGTCGATCGAGGAATACATGTCGCTGGATTTTTCCCGGCATACAATGTTTAAACGGTCCCCCTTAAGCCGTATTTCAGCTATATGCCGGATCTTTTCCACCGAGAGAACCACATGGGCCTCGGCCGGATTGTCAAGAAGTTTGTCAAAACGGTCAAGTTTTGTTGATACATAATTTTTCAGATGATCAGAAGGATCAAGATTCTTAAAGGTTACGGTAGTTTGCATGGATAGCCGCCTCCTTGCTTATGTTTATAGCTGTTTTCGTTTGCTCGAGGGTAAAATTCCCATCATCTCCCTGTACTTGGCAATGGTTCGCCTTGCAATCCTGATGCCTGATGATTTTTCCAGCATTTCGGCGATTTTCTTGTCGCTTAAAGGTTTTTTGGGGTTTTCCCCGGAGATGATGCCCCGCATTTCTTCCTGGACGCTTGCCGATGCAATGGTCTGGCCGTCTGCCCGGTTTATGGAACTGTTAAAGAAGAATTTCAGCTCAAATATTCCATGGGGGGTATGGGCATACTTGTTGGTGGTCACACGGCTGATGGTTGATTCGTGCATGTTTATGTCCTCTGCCACGTCGCGCAGAACCATTGGTTTTAAATGCGAAATTCCATGGTCGAAGAAATCCCGCTGGAATTTTAAGATGCTTTGCATTACGTTATAGATTGTTTTGCGCCGCTGCTGGATGCTTTTGATGAGCCATTCCGCAGATCTCATCCGGTCCCTGATATAGGCCCGCGTGTCCTTTTGAAGTCCTCCCCCTTTTTTTACGGCCTGTTTGTAATAATTGCTTATATACAGCTGCGGTATATCGTCATCATTTAACATCACTATATAATCATCGCCTTCCCTGTAAACATAAACATCAGGGGTTATATATATGTGTTCTTCTTCTGCTGCAAACCGCTGACCGGGCGCCGGGTCGAGCTGCCGGATCAGATTTATGGCCGCCGACACGGTCTGCATGCTGATTTTGAGATTTTTTGCAATTGCCTGGTAACGCCTGTTTTCCAGGTCCTTTAAATGGTCGCGGATAATGGTTGTAACCACGGGATCGTCGATTTCGAGCTGCCGGAGCTGTATCATCAGGCATTCGCCAAGATTCCTTGCGCAGATGCCGGGGGGGTCAAAATTCTGCATGACTCCAAGCACTTCCTCGACCTTTGACAGGGGAGCATCGGCCATGGAAGCAATTTCCTGGGTTGCAACATCCATGTAACCGAATTGGTTAAGGTTGCCGATTATAAGACTCCCTATGGTTTCTTCTTCGCCGGTGGGCTGGGTCATAAGAAGCTGCCAGCGCAGATGGTCGAAAAGAGTCGTTTTGCTTGCTGTGAAGGCTTCGTAATTAGGGGATTCTTTTTCTTCGGATTCAAAGTGAACCTTGCCAACTGAACTGTATTCATCCATATATTGCTGCCAGTCCATGTGCTCTTCAAAAGATTCCTCCACCGAGACTTCCTTGGAATCCTGATTTTCAGGTGTTTCAGAAACTTCTTCGGCGGTCTCCTGCCCGGAGTCAACCGTGTCGGATTCTTCCAGGGTTGGATTGGATTCCAGTTCCTGGCGCACCATTTCAACCAGTTCCATCCGGGACAACTGCAGCAGCTTGATAGCCATCTGCAGTTGAGGTGTCATAACAAGTTGCTGCTGGAGCTTTAGGTTCTGTTGCAGTTCAATGGCCATATCAGAGTGTGAACTTTTCCCCAAGATAGATTTCACGGGCAGCGGGGCTTTGGGCGATTTCTTCCGGACTTCCGGATTCGAGCACCTCTCCGTTGTTTAATATATATGCATTGTCGCACGCACCCAGTGTTTCCCGTACATTGTGGTCAGAAATCAATATGCCGATACCGCGTTTTGTCAAATGCGATATTATGTTTTGAATATCTGTTACAGCAAGCGGGTCGATTCCGGCAAACGGTTCGTCAAGAAGGATAAATGCCGGATCAGTAGCAAGGGCACGGCTTATTTCCAGGCGTCTTCGCTCTCCTCCTGATAAAAATCCGGCCTTTTGCCCGGAAAGTCTTTTGATACCCAGTTCGGCGAGCAGGCTGTCCGCCTTTTCATTTTGCTGTTCCCCTGACAGGGGCAGTGTTTCTAAGATCACCATGAGATTGTCGCGAACACTTAATTTTTTAAAAACCGAAGGTTCCTGTGGCAGGTAGCCCAGTCCTTTGCGTGCCCTCTGATGCATGGGCAGACGGGTTATGTCCTTTGAATCCAGCAGAACGCTGCCGCCGTCAGGCCTTATCATACCGACGGCCATGTAAAACGTGGTGGTTTTGCCCGCACCGTTAGGACCGAGAAGTCCAACCACTTGTCCGCCTGTAACTTCAAGGTTTACTCCGTTCACTACTTTTTTGCCGTCATAAATTTTGATAAGATCCTTGATTTCAAGCGTTCGTGTCATTTTTAATCCGTCCGGCTCCGCCCCTGATCCTCTGATTTATCACTGTCAGATCCTGAAGCCGGTTTTAGAACAGCTTCCACTCTTTGATTTTTGTCGCCGTGTACTTCCACATCCCCTGTATTGCGGTTTATGGTGATTTGCTCTCCCGTAACCACGCTTTCTTTGGTTTTCAGGCGCGCCGGATTACCCTGGAGCGTAAGCAGCCCGTCTTCGGAAGTATATACTGCTGTT
Source organism: uncultured Desulfobacteraceae bacterium (assembly GCA_964626455.1). Taxonomy (GTDB): domain Bacteria; phylum Desulfobacterota; class Desulfobacteria; order Desulfobacterales; family Desulfosalsimonadaceae; genus Desulfosalsimonas. The sequence continues at coordinate 7,070 of CAZVFQ010000111.1, forward strand.
TCCGCCTCAGCCGTTGTGTCCTTAGACTCTATGGTTACCTGCTCGAGCGCTTCTATTCGCTCTATTGATTCTTCATTCATGCCGTTATTTCGTGCTCCGGAGGGCGTGTCTGATTTATAAAAAACCTTCAGCACATTTGAACGCACTGATGTGTCACCCTGTACTGCATGGGCGTTTCCGATGAATTCAGCCGTATTTTTTTCGCTCTGCATGATCATTTTCTCTGAGGTTATGCGTATTTCCCCGCCATCCGGGTCAAACATCGGCCCTGAGGGGTCCTGCGCACCGCAGGTTAAAACTGTTGCAAAGAAAATGCACGCGCTGAGCACAGCCGGAAAGGCACTTAATTTTCCATTCTTTATGATAACTTCAAGAATCGCCAATTTGATTCATCCTTACCAGCACATGACCTTCGAGAATCAATGTGCTGGTGTCAAGTTCAAATCTGCCCGAATCCGCTGAAAACAGTGAATCGTCTCCTGCCATCGTTAAATGGCTATCTGTATATATTATATTGGAGTCATGACTGTAATGCAAGTTTTCGGTCGTCAGTATATAGCCCTGATGACGGCCCAGCACGGAGCCGCTCATTGACATATCACGGGTTTTGGTATTCAAAATCCCCTTTTGCGCGCTTAAATTCATAGGGGTTTTCTCCTCTGAAAAAAACGTCACATCCACATCCGATAGGTCAGCCATGTTCCTGCCTGAAAACAGTCTTGCAGATTCGGCTTCTACTATCCATTTCCCGCGGCCTTCGTCGGCTGCGGTGTGGCGGAACCCCTTGATGGACAGGTCCGCTTCAGAGCGTTCAGGAGGTTCCGGCTTTTGCTGTGAATCGATTTGCATCCGCAACCTGACAAAGCCAAGCACCAGAAGGATCGCCATTACGATAACCGTAAAGGCAATTATTCGCCTGAATCCGGCCTTGCTAAGAAAACCGGAAAATCGGTTTAAACCCAAGATTGAAGGATCTCCTCCCAGAGTCCTTTTGCCTTTAAGATACCCTCGCATACTTCCCGTACCGCCCCCTGTCCGCCGGGATTCCGGGTAATCATGCTGGCATTTGTTTTTACCGCCTCATGGGCATCTGCTACAGCAATTCCAACACCAACGCTTTTCATTATCGCGAGATCAGGAAGATCATCGCCTATAAAGGCTGTTTGCTGCCGGCTGCATCCTGCCTGTTCAAGGATCGAATCAAGCAGCGCCTCCTTATCTCCGGCCCCGCAATGGCAGAAATCAGCCCCCAGTTCTCCTGCCCGCCGCTTCAGGGCGTTTGACTGGCGCCCGGTTATAATTCCGGTAAGAATCCCCGCGCTTTTCAGCATTCGGATACCGAAGCCGTCCCTTACATTAAAGATTTTCGATTCCCCGCCGTCCTCGTTATATACTATTTCACCCCTGGTTAGCACTCCGTCAGCATCAAGGAGCAGCAGCCGGATTTTTTCAAGCATATGTTCATCCATGTTCAACTCCGCCTTCCTGCCTCGTCAATTGCTTTTAAGCCGGCAAGCACTTTTTCAATGTCATCAAGACAAATGGAATTCGGGCCGTCTGAAAGGGCCTGTCCCGGCTCTGGATGCACTTCCATGAATACGCCGTCTGCTCCGGCTGCAAGAGCGGCCCTTGCCAATACGGGCGCAAATTTGCTCTGCCCGGAGGAAGATCCGCCAAAGCCGCCGGGCAGCTGCACGCTGTGGGTGGCGTCAAAAACAACCGGGCATCCGGTTTCCTGCATTATGGGAATGCTTCTCATGTCAGCCACCAGGTTGTTGTATCCGAAAGACGCCCCTCTTTCGGTTAGCACAATTTGATCATTGCCGCTTTTTCTTGCCTTTTCAACCACATTTATCATATCCCAGGGGGCAAGGAACTGCCCTTTTTTTAAGTTTACCGGCCTTCCGGTCCCGGCCGCTGTCGTGACAAGATCTGTCTGGCGGCACAAAAAGGCCGGTATCTGTATCATATCAAGCACTTTGGCTGCGGCTTGTGCTTCGGATGGCATGTGTATATCAGAGACAACAGGGATTCCAAATTCGCGGCGTATTTTATCAAGTATCTCAAGGCCTTTTACAAGTCCAGGCCCGCGGTATGAGTTCATAGATGTCCGGTTGGCCTTGTCGTAGGACGCCTTGAAAATAAAAGGAATTCCAAGGCGTCCGGTTATATCCTTGAGGGCGCGGGCTGTCAGGGTCACTGTTTCGGGATCTTCTATCACGCACGGCCCGGCTATAAGTACAAACGGTTCGCCCCCCCCGAGTGCTATTTGATCTATATATACCGGTTTCATAGGGTTTTCCTTTTAAAATCGGACTTTTTACAAAAGCATTATATTTTAATATAACACATTAATATCCGGATTGATCGGGACTGCTTTAATACGATCAGCAAAAGTCATGCCTCCTGTTACCCCGCAGTATCGCAAAAGTCAAGATGCGAAAATAATGATGGCACCGTAAAAAGTCCAATATCTTCGTTACGCGCAATTTCTGAAGAATTTCACGTACGGCTAAGTACGCTGCATTCTTC
>CAZVFQ010000112.1:0-1825 GCA_964626455.1 uncultured Desulfobacteraceae bacterium
GGTAAAAAATATAAAAAATGTTGTTTAAACAAAAACGAAATTTAGGGACATATAACGCAAAGGAACTGCAAATGCCGAAAAATAAAATGGCGCTGAAGCCATATCTGGAGGCGATTGAACAGCTATGCAGCCGGTTGTCGCCCGATGAATTAAAAACCCTCATAATCAACATTGCAAAAGAAACCCCCGTGCGTGAAAGAAAGGATTTTCTCAAAAAACTCTATTCTTATTCGGGTGCAGGAAAGCCGCCGCAGAGCAGAAAAGATGCAAAAGAAAAAATATTTCACAGGATCGACGCTGTTAAAGAAGACATCCAGGAGCGAATCGACAGCATCGAGGACGGGTCCTACTGGGATTTTGTTGATTATGATGATTTCGAGGATGAGGCGGATCTTATTTCAGAAGACCAGGCAGATGAGCTGATCGGTATTTTTGAAGAAGCCGACAGCTTGTTTCTCGACGGCCGCCTGGAAATGGCCCGGGATATTTACCAGCGTTTGTTTCAGACAATCCGGGAGTTTGATGAATCAGGCGACGCAGCATTCATCGGCATGGATAAATATGACCTGAAAGAAGCAAGATCGCGCTATTGCCGCTGTATTTATGAGACAGTGCCGAAAAAAGACCGGGTCGGGCAAATTATGGCTGCCATTGACATAAACGCAAATATAAATGATACGCGGCTGCGCCCGGAACAGGAGCCTTTTCCAATGCTTTGCGATATCATTGAAGCCCTGCCCGGGGATATGAAAGATTTGGACAGTTTTTTAAAGGATTGGATTTCAGCACTGGAAAAACAGCAATCCAACAGAGCGGCAACTTTGTTGCTGGAGGCTGTGTTTTTTGCAAAAGGGACAGACGGGGTTTCGGATCTGGCAAGAAAATGGGGCGACAATCAGCCCAGGGGCTACCTTTACTGGATTGAGTGCCTGATAAACTACGGGCACTGGAAACAGGCTGCCGGGGCCTGCCTTGAGGCCCTGGATAAACTACCCTGCAATTCCTTCAGGGAGCAGGCTGCCGCCTATCTCGTTGAAGCAGGAACTCATTTATCGGATAACAGCCTCATTTTGCAAGGAAAGCGCGAACAGCTCATATCAGTGCCCGGAGAAGAAAATCTCCTGGACTTTGTTGAGGAGGCCGGCAGGCAGAAAGTCCGGGACGCCGAGCTTGAAGCGCTTCAAGATATTATCAGAAAATCTGTAAAATCAAGCCCTGGCGATAATATTTTTTATACAAGGTATCTTCTGATGTCAGGAAAGGTTAAAGAGGCTTTTGTCCACGCAAAATCCGAATCCAAGGTCGGTTGGTCCTATGGCAGGGCAGGCCTTGTTTTCGGAGGTGTGCTCTATATCGTCTGCGGTAAAAACCGGAAGGCAAAAACCATCAATGACCTTTTAAAGCGCTATGCAGAAGCCCCGGTATTTTTTTCATTGAATGGCTCCGGCAATACCGGGACGAGCATGTATGAAGAGATTTTAAAAGGCCTTGATCAATTCGAGAGCGGTCCGGCAGACGAAAAAGAGTTCTGGAACTGGGCAAAAAAAATAGGGCGAGCCCGTATAGACCATATTGTTTCCAATAAGCATCGCGGGGCTTATGACCGGGCGGCAGCCGTTCTCGGCTCTTTATGCGAATGCCTTTTATTGTGCCACCGGAAAAATGACGCGCAGAACCTGGCTCATGAGTTCTATTTTGGAAAATACAACCGGCATTCGGCTTTCAGGCGCGAAGTCAAATCGATTTTCAGTTCCTCGGATATGTTGGCAGCTATCAGTCCGGCAAGGTGAGGGGGCAAGGGTGAGGGGTCAAATCTTTATTTTTG
>CAZVFQ010000112.1:1925-9422 GCA_964626455.1 uncultured Desulfobacteraceae bacterium
GCAAGGGTGAGGGGTCAAATCTTTATTTTTGACAAATGACAAATAAGGAAGATAAAGATTTCACCCAGGATTTGTTTGACACCAAACATCGGAGTTTATATTATTAAAATAATAACAACACCCTGTTTAAGAAGGAGTTTTATTTATTTTCATATGTTATTTGCTCAGGTGATAACTATGCAGCACATAGATCTTACTGAAATAGAAACCATTTTACAGGCCCATAGGAAGGAATTTGAACAGCAGTACGGCGTGTCGGCCATAGGTGTCTTTGGATCTCATGCGCGCGGGCAAGCCGGCCCCGACAGCGATATAGATATTCTCGTAGAATTTCAATCCCCTGTGGGGTTTTTTAAGTTCCTCGAGCTGGAAGAACAGCTTGGCAAATATCTTGGCAAAAAAGTTGATCTGGTTACCCGGGGCGCTTTAAAGCCGCATATCGGCCGTCAAATACTGAGCGAGGTGGCCATGTTATGAAAACAGAGTATCGTGACTACCTTGAAGACATACTGACGGCCATCGATGAGACCGCCGAATTCACCAATAACCTTTCCTTTGAAGGGCTTTAAGCTTGCTCCCCAGTACCTCCCGCCGGAATTCCCGCATTCGGTTTTCTGCTACGATGCACCACTGTGCGGATAATCGCGTCCAGCACATCATCGAGATGTGTCCCGACATCTGAGGCCAGAAAACGCAGCACCATATATCCGTTTTCCTGGAGAAGCATGTCTTTGCGCCGGTCCCGGCGATATGCCTGTGGATCCTCCAGATGCTGGCTGCCATCGATTTCAATGGCGATCCGGTTTTCCATATCCAGCAGATCCACTTCCATTTGGCCCCTGCCGTCAAATGAAACGGGCAGTTTCTGGTTTAATTCAAATCTGCCGGCAGTCTGCGGCAAGCCCTGCAGCCGCTGATAAAGAAAGGCCTCGGTTGCGCTTCGAGCCTGCCCCTCGACGTTTGTTTTTGCAGAGACGCCCCCGGCCGCCTGAACAAACAGGGCAGCCAAAGGTTTGTCCACCCCGTCGCGGATGAGTCTTCGAACACTGGCGGCATAATCCTGTTTCCAGGCAGGGTCAACCGGAAGCTCCGCATCTGCGGGCCAGCCCGGAACAGCGCTTGCCGGCAGCTCAATTGTGTAGCCCACGCCTTCATACCCGCGGCAGCGCCGGTCAAACATCCTGGCCAGCATGGGCACGTTGAGGTCCGCATAGTCATAAACGCAAACCTCGTGCTTGGTGTCGTGCAAGCGGTGCAACCGTCCGACATATTGGGCTACGGTTCCTTTCCATGACACCGGCAGGGTAAGAAAAAGGGTGTCAAGCCGTTGGTCATCAAAACCCTCTCCTATATACCGGCCTGTGGCAAGCAATACCCTTTCCTCGTGCGGATCTATGGCTGCCAGTCTGTCAGAAACATCTGCCATGGCTTTTTTTCCCATACCTCCCCGATAAACAAGCAAGTGCTGAACTTCGGGTTCCAGGCGTTTTGCCAGAGAATTGAGATGTTCGGTCCGTTCTGTGAGCACAATGGGTGATCGTCCGCTTCTGACCGCCTGAATCACGTCCCCGCAGATAAGCTGGTTGCGTTTTTCATCTGCCATCAGTTCCCGGTATAATGCCTGAAATTGAATTCGAACGTCGGGATCATCGGCTGTTTGGGATTGAAAATCTGTAGGGCGGACAATGACTTTATGCTGCAGCTGGCTTTTGTCTGCCTGTTTTCTGGCGTCCACCCGATATCGCACCGGTCCGCACTGCATGAAAATAATGGGATGATGCCCGTCTTTTCGGGTCACTGTGGCAGACAGGCCGGTGACAAACCGGGCCTTTGCCCGCCGGGCCACCAGTTCAAAGCTTCTTGCAGACAGGTGATGGCACTCATCCACCACAATATGTCCGTAATCAGCAACCAGGTCATTGACCTGACCTTTACGCACCAGGCTTTGGATCAGGGCCATATCCAGGGTGCCGGTGACTTTTTTTCTGCCCCCGCCCATGCGCCCTATGGATTCTTCCGGCAGTCCCAGAAAGGCCGCCAGCCGGTTGACCCACTGCTCCATGAGCTGCTTTCGATGGACCAGCACCAGCGTGTTAACACCCCGCCGGGCGATCAGCCATGCGGCAATAACGGTTTTGCCAAAGGCCGTGGCAGCCGCCAAAATCCCGTTGTCATGTGCCGCCATGGCTTTGGCAGCGATCAGTTGTTCCGGCCACAATTCCCCGTGAAATGAAACCGGCAGGGCCCTGCCTTCAAAACGTTCATCCCGGATAACGGGTTTGATCTTAAGTTCTGAAAACAGTTTTTCAATATCCTGAAAACAGCCCCGGGGAAGCCCGATATGCCGGGGATATTGTTCCGCGCATGCGATAATCCGGGGTTTATCATAGGTGGAAAGGCGCATGGCCTGGGCTTTGTAAAATTCAGGATTCTGAAAAGCCGCCAATCGCAGAAGCCGGTTGAGCAAAGACGGAGAAAGCTCGTTTTTGGGTATATAGATTTGATCTCCAAGGATCAGTGTCAATTTTTCCGGCACATCCTTAATTTCTGTTTTCTTGCGTCTGCGGGAAGGCGGCGCCTGCCAGGGGACATCTTCCGCATCTTCGGCAGGCGGAAGCCGGACCCCCACCACCTGGTTTTTCTTTTCCGCCTCATCTACAATGGCTTCTGCAACACTGCGGGGATTTTTCACCAGGGTCGATAAAAAGTCCCATTGATCGGGATAAGGTTTGAAATGCTCGTTTAGAAATACGCTGTTTTCCATCTTTCGGGCTTTTTTCTGCAGGGGCAGCGCAATCAGGCTGCCCAGACCGCCTTTGGGCAGGGTGTCCTGGTTGGGGAAAAACCGGTCATATGAGTCAAGGCCCATATCCGGCCTGTTTTCCATTGTCCGTGTCAAAATGCAAGACCCCAGTTTTCTGGCCAGAACGGCCGGGACCGGCTCCTTGAAAAACAGCCACACATGGGCGCCGTTTCCGGACCGGGAACGCTCAAGGGCGGCATGAAGATTCATTTTCTGACAGGTTTCCACAAAGGCCTGGACGTCTTCCTGCCATGTTGTTTTGTCAAAATCGGCTGCCAGAAAAAAGCATGTCTCATCGGCCAGCATGGGGTAAAGGCCCATGACAAAATCCCGGCCCCTGTCATCGCAACCTGACAAATGCCATCGGATCACAGTGTCTGTTACAGCCAGAAATCGCTGATTCGGACACTGGGTGCATTTAACAGAGCGTTTATCGCACAATCCTTTTTCCCACTCATTGGCACAGGCCGGCTGATAACCGGTTTTAGCCGATTTTCTGCTCTCAAAACGGCGGGGATAGACATCATCTCGGCCGCGGAAAAACGAGCGGAACAAGGCAATCTTTTCATCAGGGGTGCTGTGATGGTTAACCCGGGCTTTATTCATCTCATCCGAGCCGTTTTTTTTATTTTTGCGGAACCGAGTCTATAAGTAACTATGGAATTATTTGCAAAATTAAAGACCCCTCTATAGGCCAAGGTATTCGGCCTGAAGCCCCGATTTGATGGCTGCCTTCAACTGCTTTCTGTCTGAAGTAACAAACAAATCTGCCTTCCACTCCAGAGCACAGGCAACATGTAAGGCGTCCATAGCTCGTAATATATTGTTCTCAAGGAGCGTTACCGATCGTGAAATGACTGCCGGGGTGAGTTGAAGGACTGTTGCATCGCGTACGTCCTCTATTAATAATTTTTTGGCTTTTCGATAATCTCTGTCAGTTAAAGCGCCTTCCCGTAGTCGCCGGTTCAAGCCTGAGACGAGTTCCGGCACCAGGATGACACAGAGAGCCATTTCCGAAGCATCCTGAAGCAAATCTTCAAGCTTGCCGCTACCCTCTTCCTGTATGTATCTCTTTGCTAATGAGGAAGAATCAACTGCCAGTCTCATGAGCCATTCTCCCGTTCATCCAAAATAGCAGAAGACAGATCACTCCCCTTGATTTCCAATCGCAGTCCCGGTTTCTTCCATGAAGGTTTCCATGCAGCTGCATCCTGAAACGGAGTTATTTCCGCCACAGGCTTTCCCCGGCGTAAAAGAATAAGCGTCTCTCCATGTTCTACTTCAGTGATGAAACCTGATGCCCTTTTGCGAAAATCGGTAAATGTTACAGTTCTCATTGAAACATCTCCTTACATGTGCATTTAAATGTACATTCAAAAGAACACTTTGTCAAGATAGTAAGGGCCTCTAAGGGGGTCAAAGCCTCTAAGGGGTCAAATCTTTATTCTTGACAAAAATGGATAAGATGTTACTAAAAGATTATGGCCAGACAACTTCGCATCCAGTATCCCGGGGCTTATTATCATGTCACTTCACGCGGCAACGGGGGACAGGATATTTACAGAGATCACAGGGATTATGATCGGTTCTTAAACATCCTGTCCGAATCACTGGATATCTTTAATGTATCATTGCTCGCCTATGTCTGCATGCCCAATCACTTTCATCTGTTTTTAACCACACCGGAGGGGAACCTGGCCGAATTTATGCGCCATTTCAATATTACCTATACGTCTGCATTCAATCGCCGTCACAACCGTTCCGGCCATCTGTATCAGGGACGGTACAAATCCTTGCTCGTTGATGTGGACAATTATCTAAAGGAAGTGTCCCGTTATATTCATTTAAATCCGGTGCGAATAAAAAAACACGCCCACAAGTCAGTTGAAGAAAAAATCCGGTTGCTTGACCAACACAGGTACAGCAGTTTCGGAGGATATGTTCATTTAAAAAAGCGGGCTGATTTTATCAACTATCAGAAGATTCTGGATTGTTTCGGCGGAGATACAACAGAAGGAAGAAAAAAATACCGGCAATTTGTTTACAAGGGGCTTACAGGGGACCTGGAAGGGATTTCGGATCTGGTAGACAAAAGGGGAATGATCGGCGATTCGGATTTTGTGGAACATATCCGGCAATCCTATCTGGAAAAAACTTCCGGGAAATCTCACAGGGAACAACCCGGGTTAAAAGTTATCAGAAGTTATTGGCTGCCGGAAGATCTGATCAAAGAGGTTTCTCAATTTCTCGGAAAAGACGAAGATGATATTTGCCGGCGGGGTAAAAACTCAGCGGATCGCGCCATTTTGATGGAGCTTTTATACCGGTTTTGCGATATCACCCAGGCTGAGGTGGGAAGACTTGCAGGCGGAATTGACTACAGCGCCGTGAGCGTTGCCCGAAAGCGGTTACGCCTCAAAATAGAATCGGATAGCGCTTTAAGAAAGCAGTTTGAGAATATGGCCGACAAATTGTCAAAATTAAAGATTTGACCCTTAAGGGCATGGAACCTTTTTACTGGATAGGAGGAATCTCGCTTGCCGCCTTTGTGGCTACCCTGGCAATTATTCCGTGGCTGGTGCTCCGCATCCCGGAAGACTACTTTGCCGTGGACAGGCGGCAGGGAATATGCCGGGACTGCCATCGGCCAATAGGCCCATGGCTCCTGCTGCGGATCATGAAAAACGCGGCCGGGGCCGTTTTTGTCATGGCCGGCATCGTGATGCTCATCACCCCGGGCCAGGGCGTACTGACCATCATCGTGGGCATCAGCCTGATGAATTTTCCCGGCAAGTTTCGACTCGAACGGTGGCTGGTCTCCCGGGGCCCAACCCTCAGGATTATCAACCACCTCCGCGTGCGGCGGGGAAAGCCGCCGCTTGACATGGGCGAAGAGCCCTTGTCTGATTCCGGCCGGAATTGAGCGCTTTGCAGGTTTGATGCACTTGTAAAAAGCTTGATTTTAGATGGCGCCCGTGCCGCGATCAATAGATTCAGGAAAAAATGAAATGTTACCCGTCGGCAAAATGTTGATCATCGGCGCAAGTGATGCAGGCATCAGCGCGGCCCTGCGGATACGGGAACTTGCGCCGGAAGCCGAAGTCACGGTGGTGGCAAAAGACGCCTACCCCAACTTCAGCATATGCGGGCTGCCGTTTTATTTGAGCGGCGAAGTGCCCGACTGGCGAGATCTTGCCCACCGCACGGCAAACGAAATCACTGAGCAGGGAATACGCCTGCTGCTGGATCACGAGGCCACAGCCGTTGATCCGGCGGCAAAACAGGTAAGTGTGTGCGCCGCCGGCGGGGGTATCAGCAGGATCGGATATGACAGGCTGCTTATCGCCACCGGTGCAGAGTCAATCAAACCACCCATTGAGGGCCTTGACGCGCCGGGGGTGTTTTTTCTGCGATGGATGGCAGACAGCTTTGCGATCAAGCGGTTTATGGATCAAAAGCAGCCGAAACGCGCCGTGATCATTGGCGGGGGCTACATCGGCCTGGAAATGGCAGATGCGCTGACACGCAGGCAAATTGCGGTCACCCTGGTGGAGTTTGCCCCCGAGGTGCTGTCCACACTTGATCCGGATCTGGGGCAATTGATCCGGGCCGAGCTTGAATCCGGTGGCGTGCGGGTGATCACTGGAAAGGCGGTGCAGCGCATTTCGCAAAACGGAAGTGAACTGCGGGTGCATACCGATACCGGTGAAACCGAGGCAGCCGACATGGTGATAGCGGCGGCCGGGGCCCGGCCAGCCGCGGATCTGGCACAAATCGCGGGCATCAGCACCGGTGCGGCAAACGCGATTTTTGTGGACCGCACCATGGCCACGCAGACAATCGGCATCTGGGCGGCCGGCGACTGCGCACAGACCTGGCACCGGATTCTTAAGCGCCACGTGTATCTGCCCCTGGGCACCACGGCCCACAAGCAGGGACGCGTGGCCGGCGAAAACATGATCGGCGGCAAATGCGAGTTTCAGGGCAGCCTGGGCACCCAGGCGGTCAAGGTTTTTGACCGGGTGGCCGCCAGTACCGGTTTAAAAGACAAGGACGCGGCAGAAGCCGGATTTGACCCGCTGACCGTGCCGCTTGTCACTCCGGATCACAAGGCCTACTACCCGGGGGCAAAACAGCTGCACATCCGTATCACCGGGGACCGGTCATCCGGCCGGCTGCTCGGGGCCCAGATGGTCGGCCATAGCAACTCAGAGGTGTCAAAGCGTATAGATATCTTTGCAGCAGCCCTTTATCACGAAATTGGTGTCCACGAGCTTTGCCACCTGGACCTTTCCTACACCCCTCCACTGTCATCTCCCTGGGATCCGGTTCAAATGGCAGCCATGGACTGGTGCGCCAAAAACCGAAACAAGGGAAAATAAATTAATTATCATTGAAATTACCGAAAAGGCTCTATTTTTTTGATGAAAAATAAAAAATTGAATTTTTCTTGACAGGCGGGGTGCATGTCTTTACTTTTATTTAGTCAATTAACTAAATATGCAACTTTCTAATGACCAAAATATTTTAAATGGAAAAAACACTCAAACAAATCAAGGCGCTTTCCGACGGCAGCCGTCTTCGAGTCGTCATGGCCCTGTCAGAACACGATGAGCTTTGCGTATGCCAGATTACCGAACTTCTGCAGGTGTCAACGCCGACGGTTTCAAGACACATGAGCGTTCTGCAGAATG
>CAZVFQ010000113.1:0-9389 GCA_964626455.1 uncultured Desulfobacteraceae bacterium
ATCTTTGGGTGCTTCATCCTGGTCAAACGGCATATGTATTTCAATCTCTCCGGAAAAACCGCGCTTTATCTTACAATCGGGATAATGTTTTTCAAAGACCCTTATCATGGCCTTGTTCTCGCTCAGCACGGTTGCTGTAAACGCCTTGTACTTATTCTCTTTTGCAATTTTTTCCAGCAGTCCCAGCATGTAGGTACCAAGTCCCATCCCCTGGTAGTCCTCCTTTACAACAAATGCCACCTCGGCCACGTCTTTTTCCGCTGCCCCGTATGAGCCTATGGCCACAATTTCCTTGTGTTTGCCCCGCTGAACCATGCCGATGACAGTCATATTCTGGTGATAGTCTACTGATGCCCACTGTTTCTGGAGCATTTCGCGGGAAAAGACCTTGCGTCTGTAAAAAAACCTATAAAAAACCGTGCTTTCCTGAAGCGAGTAGTAAAAATTGCGGGTTGCAAATTCATCCGAAGGCAGAAGCGGCCGGAATTCCACCGTCTTTCCGTCTTCAAGCTCCATGTGTGACTTGTAGCTTTCAAGAAACATAAGATCCTGCTCACTGGGCGGAATCTGGTCGCCGAATATATAGTGTCGTTTCTTTGCCTCGTCAATCAGCCACTCCCTGAACCTGGGATGGGCGATCTGGGCCAGCTCCATTACCCGCTGGTATATGCCCTTGCCGTGGAGTTCGGCAATACCGTATTCCGTGACAACAATGTCAACGTCGCCCCGGGTGGTTGCAACTCCTGCGCCTTCGCTCAAATGCGGAACAATGCGAGACACTTTGCCGCCCTGGGCTGTGGAGGGAAGTGCAATGATGGAAAAACCGCCTTTTGACATTTTGCTGCCGCGCAGAAAATCCACCTGGTCGCCAATGCCGCTGTAGAATATATATCCTTTAGAGTCAGTGCAGATCTGGCCTGTCAGATCAATTTCCAGGGCGGAGCTTATGGATATAAGATGATCGTTTTTTGCGATTATGTTGGGATCATTTACAAAATCGGCAACCCGGAAGTAAAACATGGGATTGTCATCCATGAATTTATATAATTCCTCAGATCCCATGCAAAGAGAGGTTACCACCCGGTTGGGCAGGTAATTTTTTTTCTTGTTGGTGATCACACCCTTTTCGAAAAGGGGGAGAAATCCGTTTGTAATGACCTGGGTGTGAATGCCAAGGTCCTTTTTATTGGTAAGATAGGTTAACACATAGTTTGGCAGGTGTCCGAAGCCGATCTGCAGGGTCGAGCCGTCGTCTACGAGCTGATTGATGTATTTGGCGATCCTTTCCACTATTTCCTGGTTCTTGGACTCCGGCAGGGCGTCTACAAGCGGCTCCTCATACTGGACAAGAAAGTCTATGTCGTCCACGTGTACAAAGCCGTCTCCCCACGTACGGGGCATGCGCGGGTTTACCTGGGCAATAACTATTGATGCGTTGTTCATGCCTGATACCGTGATGTCAACCGATATCCCCAGGCTGCAGTAGCCGAACCGGTCAGGCGGGCTTACCTGGACAAGGGCCACATCAAGGCCGATCTGTTTTGAGTCAAACAGGTCCGGAATCTGGGACAGGTAAGCCGGAATATAGTCAAGCTTTCCCTCAAAGGCCGCCTGCCTCATGTGAAGGCTTATAAAAAATAATTTGAGTGAAAACCGGCTTGTAAAATGGGGATCGTCCACGTACTGGGAAAATGTGGATGAAAGCATCTGGTAGACAACTATGTCCTGGATGCTTTCGTCTTCGACCATGGCCCGGATAAGCTGCTGGGGTTCGCCGCAGCCCGTTCCTATAAACACCCTGCTGCCGTTTTTGATTTTTTTTACGGCTTTTTCCGGGGCTAAAAGTTTTTCCGGGCAATATTGCTTTAAGTTCATGCTTGATTTCTCCTTTTGCCGGACACATAATTTCTGATCCAAAAGATATGAATAAATATAATTTTTTCAAAAAACTCCGGCAAGGTCAAGGTATATTCACTCTTCCCGGCAATTGCTGTAAACCTCTGAATGTTTGCCGGCAAATATTTCTTAAAAATTTGCCAAAAGGATGGATACTAACTAAAAAATGAATTTCTAACGTAGATCAGTTTCAGCGGAATAAAGCGCAATCTCCACTGATTATAAAACCTGTCCGGATAAAAATCCTTTGGTTTGACCTTCAGGTTTTTTGTGTTATTACTAAACCGTATTTGATGATACCAACGATTATTCTGTCAAGGAGGAAGAAATGAAAAACACCGCACATTTTGCATTCTGGCCGGAAAGGGTTCCTCATGAGCTGATTTTTCCGAAGGTACCTCTTTTTGAGTTCCTGGAGACCTCTGCGAGAAGGTACCCGGATCACACGGCACTTATTTATTACGGAAAAAAGATTTCCTACCGCGAAATGGCAGATCACTCAGAACGTCTGGCCTCGGTGCTTGCCAAGGCCGGTGTGAGAAAAGGCGACAGGGTGGCCCTGTACATGCAGAACTGCCCGCATTTTGCAATTTCGTTTTTCGGGATTCTGCGGGCAAATGCTGTTGTGGTGCCTGTAAACCCCATGCTCACGGAAACAGAGGCCCTCCAGATCCTTCAGGACAGCGGGGCATCGGTTGCAATAACCACTTCCGACATCTGCGGCCGGATATACAGCGTCAGGGACCAGTCAAGCGTGGGCAGAATAATAGTGGGCAGGTATGCCGACTACCTGCCGGATTCCCCGGAGATCCCGGTTCCTGACCCGGTAAAAAACGAGCCGGATATCGACCAGGCAGAAGGCGTCCTTTCCTGGGCCCAAGTCCTTGAAAATACCCCGGCATCGCCTCCGCAGGTCGACGTCACTGAAAAGGACATGGCCCTTTTGCCCTATACCTCCGGGTCCACGGGGGTCCCCAAGGGGTGCATCCACACCCACGCCACGGTGATTTCAAATTCGGTGGGTTCTGCGGTCTGGCACAACATGGTATCCAGCAACACCATGCTTACCACCCTTCCGCTTTTCCACGTAACCGGTCTTGTCCACAGCCTGCTTGCGCCTGTTTACGCAGGCTCCACCATGGTGATGCTTACCCGCTGGGACAGGGAGGCGGCGATAACTGCAATCGAGAGATATCGGTGCACCCACTGGACCAATATCACCACCATGGTAATAGACATTTTAAATCACCCGGATATAAGAAACCGGGATCTAAGTTCTCTTATGATCATAGGCGGGGGCGGTGCGCCCCTGCCCGAAGCCGTGGGAAACAAGCTCCACGAGTTAACCGGCCTTCAGTACGTCGAGGGTTACGGTATGACAGAGACCATCTCCCAGACCCATTTCAACCCCCCGCACCGGCCCAAGCTCCAATGCATAGGAATCCCGGATTTCGGAGTTGATGCAAGAATCATTGATCTGGATTCCAAAGAAGAACTCGGCACAGATCAGCAGGGTGAACTCGTTATAAACGGTCCCGAGGTCATGGAGGGCTACTGGAACCGGCCGGAAGAAAACAGGGAAGTGTTTATTGAAAAAGACGGAAAGCAGTTTCTGCGCACCGGCGATATTTGCACAATGGACGAGGAAGGCTATTTTTATATCGTGGACCGCAGCAAGCGGATGATCAATGCCGCAGGATACAAGGTCTGGCCAACGGAAGTAGAAGGGGTCATGTACGGACACCCTGCAGTCTCAGAGGTGTGCGTGGTGGGCGTACCCGATCCGGTGCGGGTGGAAAATGTAAAGGCTTTTATAGTTCCAGGAGACGAATATAAGGGGAAAATCACGGAAGAAGAGATTATAGCCTGGGCAAAGCAGAACATGGCCGCATACAGATATCCAAGAATGGTTGAATTCGTGGAATCCCTTCCCAAAAGCGGCACCGGCAAAATCCAGTGGCGCCAGCTTCAGCAGAAGGAAAAGGAAAAGGCCGGGGAATGATGGATTTGCAGGTTAATTTATAATGAACAAAATCTGGTATTGACGAACGGTGTTAATTTCAGTTATGAACTCTAACTATGAGGAGTAAGGGTCAATCAGAAAAAGGCCACAGTGGCCGCAGAGTTTTTAGAAGGCCGCCAAACATCATTCATTAATCAAAACAAGGAGAATGACCATGAAAAAAATTATTTCAGGACTGCTTGTTTTACCTGTGATCTGTATGGGCATCCTGGTTGCGGGCGCCGGCCCTGCAGCAGCAAAGGAGGTAATTACCTGGAAAGCGCCCTGTCACTGGCCTTCATCAAGTGTTTCTTTTCAGGACAGTCTGCAGGCCGTGGCAGATACTGTTGAAGAACGCACTGACGGCAGACTGGTTATTGAGCCGCATGAGGCCGGTTCACTGATACCGGGCCCCCAGGTTTTCAGTGCTGTCAAACGCGGCATGTTTCCGATAGGTGTTACCTCGGCGGATTATAATTCTGATGAAGTGCCGATTCTTGCCGTAGCCGGAGGTCTTCCCATTAATTTTGCCGAGGTATGGGAAGGTATTTATTTTGAAAAATGGATGGGCTTCGGAGAAATGGTTAATGAGACTTTGCAGGAAAAACACGGCATGATGTATTTCCCCGACAGAACGTATACCACAGAGATGTCAATACAGAAACCCGTGCGGTCCTTTGAGGATTTTGACGGGTTAAAGATTCGTTCTTCCGGGACCCTGCAGAAATATCTGGGTTCCATTGGTGCTGCTACAGAATTTATTCCCGGAGGAGACGTTTATGCCGCCCTGGCATCCGGCATGATAGACGGTGCTCATTGGGGGGCCGTTCAGGGCAGCAGCAGCATGAAATTCTACGAGATAAACAAATATCACCTTCGGCCGCCTTTGAGAATTGCAGCAACGGATATCTGGCTTGTCAACAAAGAGGCCTTTGAGGAACTCCCGGAGGATCTGCAGGACACTTTGGTAAGCGTCCTGGAAGAGCATTACTGGGAGCGTACCAATCAATATCAGTTCCAGGAGGAGATTGAACTGGCAAAGGTTCAAAAAGAAGAAGATGTGGAGCTTTTAACCATGCCTCCGGAAGAATTTGCCAAAATGCAGAAGGAAGCGGTAAAAATATGGGACGATATAGCAGAGAAGTCCCCTGAAGCAGCCGAGGCTGTTGAAATGATAAAGGAGTTTAACCGGGATATGGACAGGCTGGATTAGACCCCGGCCCGCCTTTTGCATAAAGCCGTGCCCGGCTGCCGCAGTTTTTTTGGCAGCTGCAGGGGCAGGAGAGAAAAAAACATTCAACAGGGAGGAGGTTTGCAATGAGACCAAAAGGGTTACTAAACGTTCTGCTTCCGGTGATGCTCGTATTTTTTATGATTGCGGCATCGCCACATGCAGTGCAAGATACCGCCGAAGCCGCCGATGAAGAGATCAGGTGGAAAGTCCCGGCTCACTGGCCTTCCTCAAGCGCCTCATTTTCGGGAAGTCTGGAGAGGGTGGCAGAGCTTGTCGAGGAAAGAAGCGATGGAAGGCTTATAATAGAGCCTCATGAAGCAGGCTCGCTGATCCCGGGTCCTCAGGTGTTTAGCGCGATCAAACGGGGCATGTATCCAATGGGAGTTACCTCCTCTGCATATAATCTGGATGAAGTTCCCATTTTAAACGTGGTTGCCGGATTGCCGATGAATTTTAATTCGCCATGGGAGGGCGAGTATTTTCATAAATGGCTGGGCTTTGAGGAGAAAGTACAGGATATAATCCTTGAAAAACACGGCATGATGTATTTTTCAGACAAGATTTATCCCACGGAACTTGCCCTGAAGAAGCCGGTGCGCTCATTTGAGGATTTCAAGGGTCTGAAGCTTCGTTCCTCAGGCATTCTGCAGAAATACCTGAGCTCCATCGGCGCCGCCGCAGAGATGATCCCCGGAGGTGATATTTACGCAGCCCTTGCTTCCGGCGTTGTTGAAGGAGCTCACTGGGGGGCGGTTCACGGCAACAGCACCATGAACTTTTACGAAATATGCGACTATCACCTGAGGCCGCCCCTGAACATAGCGGCCACTGACATCTGGCTGATAAACAAGGAGTCTTTTGACGAACTTCCCGAGGATCTCCAGGACATACTTGTTACCACCCTGGAGGAGCATTTCTGGTTCCGGGGCAATCAGTATCAGTACAACGAAGAGACCGAACTTGCGAGGCTCCAGGAAGAAGAAGATGTTGAGCTGATTGAACTGCCGCCGGAAGAAGTCGATAAGATGCGTGAAGCCGCGATTAAAATATGGGATGATGTAGCCGAAAAATCGCCGGAGTGCGCCGAGGCTGTTGAGATGATAAAGGAGTTTAACCGGGATATGGGCAGACTTGATTAACATTTAAACATTTTTTTGTTTACCCGCAAAAGTCGGGATTAAATTTCGCTCCTGCTGTACTTATGCCATGACAGCAGGAGCGAAAGCAGTACCCCGGGGAAACCGGTCTGTCATAATTCGATGATTTTTAAACTTTTGGAGGAGAATTTTATGAAAGTGATATTTAGGGTATTGACACTGGCGTTCATGACGGCTTGTGCTGCCCTGCTCGGTATCAACGCTGAAGATGCTGAGGCCGCGGAAAAGGTTACCTGGAAACTGCCTATGCATCATACTACAGAGGAGTCTCCTGTATATAAACACAGCATTATGAAAATAATCGACGAGGTCAAGGAACAAAGCGACGGCAAGTTTGTCATAGAACCCTATCTGGGCGGCACACTGATGCCCGGGACGCAGCTTTTTACGGCAGTGCGCCGGGGCATGGTTCCAATGGTTCATACAACGCCGGCCTATGACCTTGATGAAGAGCCCCTGTTTAATATATTGGCGGGTCTGCCAATGAATTTTGCAGAGGTATGGGAGGCTGCTTACTTTCATAAATGGCTCGGGTTTGAACAGCTGGTCAAGGATCAGCTTGAAAAAAAACACGGGCTTCTTTATTATTCTGACCGAGTTTATCCCACAGAGTTAACACTTCAAAAACCCGTCAGGTCCATGGAGGACTTTGAGGGCTTGAAGCTGCGGTCATCCGGAATCCTGCAAAAATACCTTACTTCCATAGGGGCCTCCGCAGAGATGATCCCAGGCGGCGATATCTATCCGGCGCTGGCCTCCGGAATGGTTGAGGGGGCGCATTGGGGCGCAGTGCAGGGTGCTTACGCAATGGGCTTCTACGAAGTCAATGATTATCACCTGCGCACCCCTTTAAACATTGCAGCAACCGATATCTGGCTGATCAACAAGGAGGCTTTTGAAGAGCTGCCCGAAGAATATCAGGAAATACTTCATATAGCCTTAAAAGAGCATTTCTGGCCGCGCACCAATCAGTACAATTATCAGGAAGAAATGGAGCTTCAAAGGGCTATAGAAAAATACGACACCGAGGTTATAACACTGCCTGATGAAGAATTTAAAAAGATGCAGAAGGCAGCCGTGGAAATCTGGGAAGATGTTGCGGAAAAATCCCCGGAATGCGCCGAGGCTGTTGAGATGATAAAGGAGTTTAACCGTGATATGGGAAGACTCGATTAACCGCAGCGGTACATAGGTATTTTAAATAAATGGAGACAAATATGCGCTTTATTTCTGCGTTTCTAAGGCTTGTGGACGGCTTAAATGACTGGCTGGGAAGAATCCTTTCCTATGTTGTGCTGGTTATGTTTGTCCTGGTTATAAGTGAGGTGGTCCGGCGCTACGTTTTAAACTCCCCGACAGTATGGGGCCAGGAGCTTACCCAGCTTCTTTTCGGGATGTACGTGTTTTTATCCGGGGGCCATATCCTGCGATGGGGCGGTCATGTTAACGTGGACATTATCTATACCAAGCTCGGCGTCCGAACCAGGGCGCTTCTTGATATCATTACTTCCGTTTTGTTCTTTTTGTTCTGCGGCATGCTGTTGATCTATGGCGGGCAATTTGCAGGGGAGTCGATCTTGTTCTGGGAACATTCGATATCTGCGTGGGGCCCGCCCCTGTGGCCGTTTAAGCTGATGATACCCGTTGGTGCCGGGCTTTTGGTTCTCCAGGGCATTGCCAAACTGATCCGGGACATTCAAACACTGGCAACAGGAATCCTCCATTCACCGGAAGATGCAACTGCAAAGGAATCTGTATGAGTATCGAACTGTTGACAATTCTGTTTTTCGGCGCATTGCTGGTTTTTCTGCTGACCGGATTGCCTCTGGCCTTTGTGCTGGGCGGCGTGTCAATCATATTTTTGTATTTTACCGCAGACATCGGCATGATGTACATGATTGCCATGCAGGCCTGGGACGCAATGAATAAGTTTGTGCTGGTGGCTATTCCGCTTTTCATATTTATGGCAATGATACTTGAAAAATCCGGGACTGCAAGAGACCTCTACGAGATGATGTATGTATGGTTTGGCGCCCTGCCGGGCGGCCTGGCCATCGGCACGGTGGCGATTTGTGCCATTTTTTCGGCCATGTGCGGCATTTCCGGTGCAGCCGTGGTTGGCATGGGCACGATCGCTTTGCCCAGTATGCTGAGTTATAATTATGACAAACGCATGGCCGTGGGCTGCATAAATTCAGGCGGCGGCTGGGGAATACTTATACCTCCCAGCATTATCATGATTCTGTATGCAATTATTACCGGGGAATCAGTGGGCAGGTTGTTTGCCGGAGGAATCATGCCCGGGTTGTTGCTCTTTGTGCTGGTGTCGCTTTATATTGGCATCAGATGCTATTTCCAGCCTCATCTCGGCCCTCCTCTGCCGCCGGAAGAGCGGGGTGACTGGGGCCGGCGGCTGCGAACCATGAAATCCGTGATCCTTCCCATTTTGATTGTTTTTATGGTGCTGGGATCCATTGTCCTGGGCATTGCTACTCCCACAGAGGCTGCGGCAGTTGGGGTCTTGGGTTCCCTTATCTCAGCGGTGATATACCGTCAATTGACTTTTTCAGTGATAAGGGATGCCTGTCTTAGAACCTTTCGGCTGACCGGCATGATCGTATGGATTTTATTCGGGGCCTATTGTTTTACCGCTGCTTACCACGGCATGGGCGCGCCCAGGCTGATAGAGGATCTGATGACCTATATTCCCGGCGGTCCGTGGGGAACAATTATTTTTATGCAGGTCATTATTTTCCTTTTGGCCATGGTTCTGGATCCGGCAGGCATAATGATGATATGCGTGCCTATATTCGTCCCGGTGATAAAGAGCCTCGGGTTTGATCCCATATGGTTCGGAATCCTTTTTATAATCAATATGGAAATAGGCTATATGACGCCTCCTTTTGGCTTTAACCTGTTTTACATGAAAGGAATCGTTCCGCCTGAGATATCCATGATGGATATATACCGGTCGGTTATCCCGTATACGCTTGTGGAGCTTGTGGGGCTTGGCATTGTCATGGCTTTTCCGCCCATTGTTTTGTGGCTGCCCAACCTGCTGTTTTAGAGGATGAACCGGCTTTACAGTAAAATAAAACTG
>CAZVFQ010000114.1:0-9123 GCA_964626455.1 uncultured Desulfobacteraceae bacterium
GGCCGGAAACCGAAGTATTTGAATAAATTCCAGGTTTCCCCGCGGCCCCAGAATCGGCGATTCTGTTGCAGGGCCGGGTTCAAGGCCGCATTTTCTGAAATACGCGGAAAGATCGTCAACAACGCGCCGGTGCAGATCCGGGTCACGTACCACGCCTCCCTTGCCGACTTCTCCGCGGCCGACTTCAAACTGGGGCTTTATAAGAGCCAGGATAAAAGAGCCGGGCTTCATGAATTCTTTTACCACAGGCATCACTATCCTAAGGGATATAAAGGAAACATCAATTGCAGCAAGATCAAAATTACCCGGCAGGTCATCATGGGTTACATACCGGATATTGGTGCGTTCAAGCACCTTTACCCTGGGGTCCTGGCGCAGCTTCCAGGCAAGCTGGCCGTAGCCGACATCCACTGCATAAACACTTGCAGCGCCGTGCTGAAGCAGGCAGTCGGTAAAACCGCCGGTGGACGCCCCGACATCAAGGCATGATAAACTGTTTACCCGGAGTTTAAAATGCGAAAGGCCGTGTGCAAGTTTAATACCGCCCCGGCTTACATAATCGGTTTGCGGGGCACGGCTTGTAATTACAGCCTCTTCATCAACAAGAGTTCCCGGTTTGTCAACAGGCTGATCATCCACCAGGATGTTTCCGGCCATGATCACGGCCTTTGCTTTCTGGCGGCTTTCAGCAAGACCTTTTTCCGCCACAAGGACATCCAGACGTTTTTTGTCCCGGCGCCTGCGGTTCATGTTGTCTGCATTTGTGCGCACAGTTCTTTGGCAGCCTGTGCCACTGCCTTTGCATCCAGCCGGTAATGCTCCCTGAGCTTTTCTTTAGACCCATGGGTTACAAAAGTGTCTTTTATACCGATGCGCCTTATGCAAAAGTCCGTGACATTGTTTTCAGCCAGGGCTTCGAGAACCGCACTGCCGAATCCGCCGTGCAAAACGTTTTCCTCCACAGTGATCACGCGATTTATCTTTGCAGTCAGCTCTGAAATCAATTCCGCGTCCACAGGCTTTACAAATCTGGCATTTACAACCGTTGCATGGATGTTGTTTTCCCGCTCCAGGATTTTTGCTGCTTCAATAGATTCAGCCACACTGTGGCCGACAGCCAGAATAAGCACGTCATCTCCATGGGTAAGAACCTTTGCCTTGCCTATGGGAATCAGCTGATCGGTTGCCTCGGGCTCCGCGCCTGTGGCCTTGCCCCGGGGATATCGAAACGCAATCGGGCCCGGATGGTTGATTGCGGTGAAAAGCATTTGTTTAAGCTCATTTTCATCCATAGGCGCCATTACCACCATGTTGGGCAATGCGCGAAGATAAGCAAGATCAAACAGGCCGTGATGAGTGGGGCCGTCCTCGCCAACAATTCCGCCCCGGTCAATGGCGAATACCACCGGCAAGGATTCCAGGCAGACATCATGTATGATCTGATCATATGCCCGCTGGAGAAAAGTTGAATAAATCGCCACCACAGGCCTCAGGCCCTCGGTTGCCATTCCTGCGGCAAACGTGACTCCATGGGCCTCTGCAATTCCAACATCATAGAATCTGTCAGGAAATTTTTCCGAAAACTCAGCAAGGCCTGTACCCTCGGGCATGGCTGCAGTGACTGCAACAATGTCTTTGTTTTTTTCAGCAAGCTCCACCATGGTTTTTCCGAATACCGCAGTATAGGACGGAACGCTGGAGGTTTTCACGTTGTTGCCGGTTTTTGCGTCAAAACATCCCACCCCGTGGAAATACACGGGATTTGTTTCAGCGGGTTCATATCCACGGCCCTTTGATGTGGCCACGTGAAGCAGCACGGGTTCGTCAAGGGTTTTTATATTTTCCAGGATGTCAATGAGCTGGTCAAGGCGGTGGCCCTTTATGGGGCCGAAATATTCGAAATCAAAGGCCTCAAAAAGCATGCCCGGCGTAACAAAGGCCTTGACCGATTCCTCGGCACGCTTGGCAAACTGGTAGGCGTCATCGCCAATCCGGGGCAGGGATCGCAGAAGCTCGCCTATGGCCTTGCGCTTTTCCAGCAGATATTTGGCTGAAAACGTCCGGCTCAAGAGAGAGGACAGGGCGCCCACGTTTGGCGAAATCGACATCTCATTGTCATTGAGGATAACGATCAAATCCCGGTGGATACCTCCTGCCTGGTTTAAGGCTTCGTAGGCCAGGCCTGCTGTCATGGAGCCGTCGCCTATTACGGCAAGTACCTTTGAATCTTCATTTTTTATGCCCTTTGCGCATGAAATTCCAAGCCCGGCTGATATGGAAGTGCTGCTGTGTCCTGTAGAAAATGCGTCATAAGGGCTTTCCGATATCTTGGGGAAGCCAGAAATGCCGCCAAACTGCCTCAGGGTGGAAAAATTATCCCGTCTGCCCGTGAGAAGTTTGTGGGTATAAGATTGATGCCCCACGTCCCAGATAAGTTTGTCTGTCGGCATGTCAAACACGTAATGAACCGCGATTGTAAGTTCAACAACACCCAGGTTTGATGCCAGATGTCCGCCGGTTTTAGAGACTACATCCACAATCTTGCGCCTTACTTCCTTTGCCAGCTGCGGAAGATCTGAGCGCGGCAATTTCTTTAAATCAGAGGGTGAATTTATTTGTTCAAGCAGGTCCATTATTTAATCCTATAAAGCCTGAATACGGAAAAAGCGGTTTTCGCTCAGGCACTATTTATTTCTCTCTACAATATAGGCAGCCAGCCATGCAAGCGGCTGTGCTTTGTTATCAAATATTCTTACAGCCTGCAAGGCATTGTTTACCAGATTTTTTGCATAAGCCTCAGCCTGTTCAATGCCCATAAGGGCAGGGTAGGTGGACTTGCCCCGGGCTGAATCGGTTCCCGAGGCCTTGCCCATCTTCTCAGGGTCTCCTTTTACATTTAAAATATCGTCAGTTACCTGGAAGGCAAGCCCGATATTGTCAGCATATTCTGAAAGCGCGGAAATCTGTTTTTTATCCGCGTTTGCAAGCACGGCACCACAAACCACAGAGGCCCTAATAAGGGCGCCGGTTTTAAGGGCATGCATCCTTTTTAAAGGCTCAAGGGAAATATTTCTGCCTTCAGCGTCCATGTCGCGCATCTGTCCTTCAATCATGCCCTTGTATCCGGCTGCACCTGAAATAATTCCGATAACCCTCAGAATCCGGGCTGCATCAACATCAGGATCTTCAAGGCAGTTTGACATACTTTCAAATGCCAGGGTCAGCAGGGCGTCTCCGGCCAGGATGGCGGTTGCCTCGTCAAATTCCATGTGGCAGGTGGGCTGCCCCCTGCGCAGGGCATCATCATCCATTGCAGGCAAATCGTCGTGGATTAGCGAATAAGTGTGAATCATTTCAAGGGCGCAGGCCGTCTGAACAACGGCATCTGAAACATGGCCGGCTGCTTCGGCCGCAGCCATGCACAATACAGGCCGCAGGCGCTTGCCTGATCCCATCAAAGAATGCGCCATTGCGTGACAAAGACGTGTATCAACACGGCTGCAATCAAGGATTGAATTTAACCTGTTGTTAATCAGGGTGCGCTTTTCTTCCAGGTATGCTTTTAAATCAAAGGCTTTTGCGCTTTGGCCGCTGCTAATATTCATTTTCACCTGATCCGCTCTGCTGCTGCGCGTTTGACTCAAACGGCACCTCTTTTATTGAGCCATCCTGCTGCTGCATCAGGGCTGTGATCTTTTTTTCGGTCTCATCGAGCTTTTCAAAACAGAAACGCGAAAGGGCAACTCCCTCTTCGAATTTTTTAAGTGCCTTGTCCAATGGCAGATTGCCGGCTTCAAGCTCTTCGACTATCTTTTCAAGCTTTTCCATGGATTCTTCAAAGCTCTTTTTTGCCATCTTCATATATCCTTTCAATACGGCATTTTAAACTTCCTTTTGAAAGTATTACTTCAACCTTTTTGCCGATTTCAGCCTCTGCAGTGTCAGTGAGCACGATTTTACCGGGCAGGCTCCTTGTAATGCTGTAGCCGCGGTCAAGCACTGCAGCAGGGCTTAGGGCATACATTCTTCCGTATACAGATTCCAGGGCTACGCGTTTCTGCTGAAGCACGGCTCCTGCGGCAGACTTCAGCCTTGTATAAAGATGTAAATGTTTATCATGTAATGCATTAATACGATCGCGGATTGGTGCGGTAAAAAGGCGCTGGCCCCTCCAGACAAGCCGTTCGCGCCTGCGGGCAGCCAGGCGCTGCATGGCATTTAAAAGCCTTGCAGCATCATCATCTATGCGGATGCGAAGGTCGTCAATACGGCGTTTTGGGTGTACCAGTCTGCGGACAAGTTTTTCAACAACCCTGCGCTCATCAGAAACGCGTCTGGAAAAACGTCCATGCATTCTGCGGGCAAATGCCTGTAAGGTGTAGTATACGTCCTGCTTGACGGGTACTGCCAGTTCAGCTGCCGCAGAAGGGGTGGGCGCACGCAGGTCTGCAACAAAATCGGTTATGGTATAATCAGTTTCATGGCCCACCGCTGAAATGACGGGTATTTCTGCAGCAAAAACAGCACGGGCAACTTCTTCTGAATTAAAGGCGGCCAGATCCTCAAGTGAGCCGCCTCCGCGTGCCACAATTGCGACATCGGCATGTGCGTGAAGTTCGGCAAGGCTGAGGGCAGCCACAATCTGAGAAGCAGCAGATTCTCCCTGGACTGCCGCGGGAATAATTACAATCTGCATATTGGGAAACCTGCGAAGTATAACCCGTATTATATCATGGACCACAGCGCCTGTGGCTGAACTGATTACAGCGATTCTGGAAGGCAGAAAAGGTATTTTTTTCTTATATTTGTCATCAAAAAGGCCTTCGCCCGCAAGTTTTTTCTTTAACTGTTCAAATGCCGCCTGAAGGGCGCCGGCACCGGAAGGCTCAAGGTATTCGAGTATGATCTGGTAGGAGCCCCTTGGGGAATAGACGCTGATTCTGCCAAAACCCGTGACTGTCATGCCGTCTTCAGGCACAAACTTAAGGTTACGGTTCTGGCCCTTAAACATTACAGCCTGAATCTGGGAAGAAGAATCCTTGAGCGTGAAATAAAAATGCCCTGAGGCAGGCATGCGAATATTTGAAATTTCGCCGGAAATCCAGATAAATGGATAAGATTGCTCAAGAAGTTCCTTAATCTCTGAAGTCAGCTCTGAAACTGAATAAATTTTCCGCTCAACTGTTCTACGATGATCATGGCGCATTATAATTGTTCCCGGGCCGGTTTTCATTGAGTCTGATAACGCTAGCATAACTTTAACAATGATTCAATGCAAAACAAGAAAGCCTTCATTGGCCAGGGCCGCGGTTTTATAAAATTATTACGTCTGATAATGGATATTATGTAAACTTTTCTCCGGCAAAAACAGACCTCCAATATAAAGGGCCTGACACGGCCCTGCCTTACCGGGAAGCTTGAAACAGTCTCTGTATTTGGATAATAATGCGGAAAAATGACCTGAAAGGTTTTTTATGGCGCCCGGTCTATGATATCGCGCACAACAGGAATGATGTAGATATCTTCAAGCCGGATTTGTTTAAGGCCAGATGCAAGGGCCTGGATTTTTTCATTTATCGTCAGATTTTTGTCCATTATAAATACAGGCTCACCCTTGAGCCTGCAAAGTCCGCTTTTTGCATTAACACCCGTGACTCTCAGGTTCTGCTCTATAACACGGATTCCCGCCTTTTCAGCGGTGTCTATTAAATGACTGTATATCTGGCGTCTTTTCATTTGTCCGGAAACCGCTTTTATATGCACGATCTTTCTTGAAAACCGGCAAACATGTGTTATATTGTTTTATCTTAAATTCGCTTTCAGTAACAGAATTTTTTATTAAAGGAGGAACCAATGGCAGACACGGCTACCACCCGCCAGAGTGTCCGGACCCAGGAAAGGGTCAACAGCTTTATCCGCAGCGTGTATAACTGGATGGCCGGAGGACTGGCACTCACCGGGGGCATTGCATATTTTGCGGCCCACAACCAGACTTTAAACCAGCTTATTTTCGGCGCTCCCATGGTCTTTTTCGGCCTTATTATTGCAGAGCTTGCAATGGTTTTTTATTTGAGCGCGCGAATACAGAAAATCCAGGCATCCACTGCAACAGGCCTGTTTCTGGCATATTCGGCCTTAAACGGACTGACACTGTCATTTATATTTCTTGTTTATACAAGCACCTCAATAGCGTCAGTGTTTTTCATTTGCGCGGCCACATTTGTTGCCTGCAGCATATACGGCATGACCACAAAACGGGATCTTACATCCTGGGGCGGCTTTCTTTTCATGGGCCTGATCGGCATTATTATCGCCTCAGTGGTAAATATGTTTATCCAAAGCACGGCCATGATGATGATTATAAGCTATATCGGGGTATTTGTCTTTGTCGGGCTCACAGCCTATGACACCCAGAAACTAAAAAACATGGCTCTTACCCAGCCGGAGGGGCTTGAAGCGGGCGTAATCAGAAAAGGCGCAATAATGGGCGCTCTGTCGCTTTACCTTGACTTTATCAACCTCTTTATCATGCTTCTGCACATATTCGGACAGCAGAAATAACAATCATTCTCCTATGGCATCAGCCACAACATCAACAATCTCCTGGCAGAGGCGCCGGGTCTCATCCGGATCCGGCCCCTCTACCATGATTCTGCAAAGGGGCTGGGTGCCCGAATATCTTACAAGCACCCTTCCCTGCTCACCAAGATAGTTTTCAGCGTTTTTAACGGCCCGGGCAACCTCGGGTATCCTGTTAATGTCGGTTTTTGTCTTTACGCGCACGTTTTTTAACACATGCGGATATATCGCCATTATCCGCCTGAGAGATGAAAGCGGCTCCCCGGCTTCCTGCATTGCCTCAAGCAGCCTGAGAGCTGTCATTATACCGTCTCCTGATGTATGATGATCCAGGAAAATCATATGTCCGGAGTCCTCGCCTCCGAGCACGGCCCCGTTTCTGCGCATCTCGTCAAGCACATGGCGGTCGCCCACGTCTGTTGAGATATGGCGAATCTGCATTTGCTTTAATGCATTTATCAGGCCCAGGTTGCTCATTACAGTGCTGACTACAAGGTTGTTTTTCAGCAGACCTGCGTGTTTTAAATGCTTTGCACATATGGCAAGTATATGATCGCCGGTTACAGGGTCGCCATTTTCATCAACCGCAATCAGCCTGTCGCCGTCACCGTCAAATGCAAGTCCGAGATCCGCGCCTGTTTTGCGTACAGTTTCCTGCATGGTTTCAATATGCTGGGAGCCGCAGTCTTCATTTATGTTAAGACCATCGGGCTTATCAGCGAGCACGGTTACATCCGCACCAAGTTCGGTAAAAACCCGCGGAGCTATCATTGAAGTAGCGCCGTTTGAGCAGTCTATTACAAGCCGCAGGCCTTTTAAGTCTTTTATCCGCCCGAGGCCGGCTTTAAGAAATGCGTCATACTGATCCTCTGCCCCGGGCATGGCGCGTACCGTGCCAATATCTGCCGCTGGTACGGGCTGAAAGTTTTCATCGCAGCCCAGAACCATTTTTTCAATGCGTTTTTCTGTATCTTTGTCCGGTTTGTAGCCCTGGCTGTTAAAAAGCTTAATACCGTTGTCTTCAAACGGATTATGCGACGCAGATACCATGATTCCGGCGTCAGCGCCGTTTTTAGCAGCAAGATATGCGATTGCAGGAGTCGGGATAATGCCGGCAAGGAAAACGTCTGCTCCGGCAGAACATATTCCAGAAGCAAGGGCTGACTCCAGCATGTCGCCTGAAAGCCTTCCGTCTTTTCCAATAATGATCCTTGACCGGGTATTTGTCTTCAGTACGGCTGCTGCGGCTCTTCCCACATTTACAGCCACTTCCGGGATGATTGGATATTTATTTGCTTTGCCGCGTATTCCGTCGGTTCCGAAAAGTGATTCCATTATCTGGATGTTTCTCCTGGTTTGTCGGTTTCAGATGCAGGCGGGTAAAACAATACCCGCCATTTTTCAACCAATGCATCGATTATCCCCTGAAGCCAGTCTGCTCCTGACACAGCCTGATCTTTATCAAGTGACTGGATTACGCACACATAATCATCATTGCCAAGGTCTTTGATTTTTGTACGTATGTGCTTGAGAAATTTTTCTTTTTTTTCAGGATCTTCGACTGCTTCAGCGCTTGTCTGCAGTTTCTGCTCCAGGCAATGGCAATCACAGTTTTCAATGCGGCTGTCTGCAAATTCCTGTAATCGGCGGATGCGCTCTTTAATGCACCCGTCTGCAGCCTGGAGCAATCCCAGAAAAAGTGGCTCAGGCATATTCTCTGATATAAAAAGGCTGCGCACACATAAATACCAATGGCGCAATGCATAAAGGCTTGCAATATAATACAGGTTGTTTGACACAATGCGGCCTGTGTTTACAAATTTTCCGCCGCCCTTGTACGGAAGGTTTCCCGGCCTCCCGGCATCCCCGAATATTAAGCGATCTGGTCTGTGCTCATCTTTTCTGATAATCGTTCCAGCACCAGCAACTGTCCCATAGGCCAGCCTGCAGGGGCCCACCAGGCCGCCCTGCCCGCCCAGAAATACAGGAGCCTGGTTTAACATAACGCCTTTTGCCACATCTCCGAGCATGGAAGCGGTGGCCTTGTCCTGCTGGGGAGTATAGTTAAAATGGATATACGAGCTGCCAACCTCACTGTGATTCTTTCTGCTGGTTCCCCCGGCCATCAGGCAGTCACAGAAATTAATAAGACTTCCCAGGGTCACAAACGGAAACAAAATGGTCTGCTTGAGCCCCACACTGTGGGCAGCGCTTGCTTGTTCCTCCAGTATGGTGCAATTCCGGATATGCGCACACGATCCTACTGATGATTTTTTCAAAAAAACAGAACGGTTAAAGTATCCTCCTTTAAGTGATACTTCAGGAGCAGCCAAGCAGTTTTCAACAGTTGCAGGCGCTTGTTTTCCGATTTCAGCACCCCGGCAGATCAAGGTTTCGGCTCCCCGGATACGGCTGCCGGGATGAATAATCGCCCCCTGGGCTATCCGCGCGGGATTTACCTCAGGGCTGATCTCAACGCTGTCAGGATTAAAAATAACAACCCCTTTTGAGATAAGCTTGTCAATCATAGCATATATTCCGTTT
>CAZVFQ010000115.1:0-9018 GCA_964626455.1 uncultured Desulfobacteraceae bacterium
GCGATTATCGGCGCCGGAGGGCTTGGGGCAAACATCCTTATGCTTCTTGCACGCATGGGCATTGGCAGACTTTTTATCGCTGATCCGGACGTTTTCGAAGAATCCAATTTAAACAGGCAGCTTACAGCAACCTCTGAAACCATGGGCATGCACAAAACCGAGGCTGCGCAAAACATGATCCGGTCGGTTAATCCCGCTGTTGAAACAACCGTCTTTCCCGAAACGCTCACCGCTGAAAGTGCCCCGGAAATCCTGGCAGACGCAGACATTGCAATAGACGCTCTTGATAATGCCACATCCAGGCTCGTGCTTGCACAGGCTTGCAGACAGGCGGGCATACCCATGATACACGGTGCAATCGCAGGCTTCGAGGGGCAGGTAATGGCTGTTTTCCCACAGGATCAGGGACTTGAAATGATTTATGGCAAAACAGGCAAAAATTCTCCTCAGGAGCCATCGCCCGAGGCGGTCATGGGTGTCCCCGGAATAACCCCTGCGATTATTGCCGGACTCGAGGCCATGGAAGCTGTAAAGATTCTTTTAAACAGGGGGCGCACCCTTAAAAACCGTATGCTTTACACAGACCTTGAAAATACCGGCTTCCAGGAGTTCTCTTTTGGTACAGATGAAAATCAGCAAGAAAGCTGATCTTCTAATAACTTTCTTACCCTTTTCTCTATTTCATCCCGGACCCTGCGCATAAAATCAATGTCTTTACCAGCCGGATCTGCAAGATCCCAGTCCACATAAGAAACACCGGGAAGATACGGACACTGCTCGCCGCATCCCATGGTAACGATCATGTCCGGTCTGGTCTCGGCAACGGCATCATCTATGGAGCGAGGACTGCGAAACCCCATATCAATCCCCTTTTCAGCCATAACTTCACGCATCATCGAATTTACTGAATCCGCAGGCGTACTTCCTGCATTTAACGCCTCTATTCTGTCTCCTGCGAAATAACGGGCAAAAGCAGATGCCATCTGGCTGCGGCATGCATTCTCCCTGCAGGCAAACAAAATCTTCTTTCTGGCAAAAAGCGGCTCCAGATACGCTGCCGCCCTTTTCACGTCATTTTCAAGCCCGGCATGTTTTTCCATGTCTCCCGGCTCCTCGATTCTCCGGTATGTCAGGGAATCGGTAAACTCAGCGCCTACTGCATCAAAAAAGTACCTGGCTGTAAGGCCCATTCCGTCAAACAGGTTTTTTCCCTTTGTTGCGCCGGCTGAAAGCAAAAAACCTTTACGCCACGCACGGCCCGGGTCATCTATGCCGAGCTTGTATTTTGCCGCCCACAGGGCCTGACTGCGGTCAATTATCGCCTTGATCCTTGCGGGAAAGTTATAGAAATACACAGGAGAAGCAAGCACTACTGCATCCGCCCTTCTTAAGAGAGAATATATGCGCGAAGACATCTCGTCATCGGAAATGGCGCAAACGCCTTTTTTCTCGCAATACCCGCATCCTGTGCAGGGCTCGGCATTGACGCGTGCTGCATGCACCTTCTCAACTACCGCACCCTTTTCTTTGAGCCGGTTTAAAAAAGCATCCAGTAAAAAATTCGTGTTGCCCTTTAATCTCGGGCTTCCCTGAAATCCGAGAACATACATCAGGTTTGCCTTTCTGAGTGAACTATTATATCAGCGGCATCCCGGGCAAGCTCTGCCACCGGGACCCTCCGGATTTGCCAGCCCTCAAAAAAATCGATCCGCTCCTGATCAGAAAAAAGGCGCTCAAGATCCCCAAGCGCCCTCAAATCTTTTGCATTTCCGGCCGCCCATGCAGCATAGCCCCTGTGTACCGGATCTTCAGACCCAATGAAGGCCAGAATGTGAGGCAAAGCATATGTAAGCCTTTGCGGGGCGGCCTGGGCCAGCCGTCCCAGTCCCCACAGCAGTCCGCGCTGCAGGCCCGGATGCTCCAGAAAATTGCGGTCAGGATAAACAAACGAGCATAAAATCTCAGCGTACTCTTCGGCCAGCACAGGACTCAAAGCAGCGGCTTCACCCATGGCCTCAGGCACGCCCCAGCCTATACCGCCTGACTCGTCATTTAGCATCCACATAAACCGGCGCATGACGACCCTTGCAGATTCCAGGTCTGATCCGGCAAGCTCCGAGACCAGCGCACCGGCTGTTACGACTGCTCGCCAGCGTATTAGCGCATCTTCATCATAGAACCTGGCTATTAGCGCATTAATGATTCTGCGGGGAGGGTGGGAAAACACGGAGTCAAAAACTGCATCCCGGTCCGGCCCCAAAAGCAGATAACGCACATGCTCTTTAAGAACCCTGGAACCCGTCAAATTTAAAACACCAAAATTTCAAATCCCCGGTCCATAAAGCCGCCAAACGAGGGATGGCCCGACATATCGTCTAAAAGCGCAAGGCCCTGTTTTTCCGCAGAAGCCCTGGTTCCCATCTGTGTGGAGCAAGCTTTGCACACGCCTGCAACAAGATTTTTCTCCTTTACCTGCTGCCACATTTTTGAAAACGCTGTTGCCTCGTTTTCAAGCCCGGGCAGCAGCTTCGTGGCCTCGCCTTCCATAACCATACAAATTTCATAGCCGCGTTCATGCATATCCAGCGTATTTAAAAGAACATGGACAAAACACATGGTATCATCCCTGAACACAAACAAAGCCACCTTCTTTTCCATTGTTTTTCTCCTGCAATCTGTTCACAGCCACCGAATACATCTTGCCGGGCAGTTTTTAATCGCTTCGTCCACACAATCTGCGGGATAGTCGTCGAGATCCGCCACCTGCACGTAGCCTGCATTTGTGATCACAAAAACCTCCGGGCAGACCTCTTCGCACACCCCGCATCGGATGCATTCGGATAGTTCAACCTCTGGTTCCGCCACCTGGCAATCATCCATTTACCGCCGCACCGATTCTGCGGCCAAAATCAGCACACTGGTCCAATGCCTCCGCATCTGGAACATACTGGATACGAAGGCCTTCGTCTATAATTTCCACCTTCATGGCCTCCAGCTCGCTGCGAATAATTTTTACTGCCTCCCCGCTCCACCCGTAGGAGCCGAAAGCTGCTCCAATACGATTTTTGGGTTTAAAGCCCTTTACATAGGTTAAAATATCGGCAACTGTTGGAAAGATATTGTTATTTATTGTTGGCGATCCGATTATCATGGCTTTTGCATCAAGAAGTTCGGTCATGATTTCGCTTCTGTCCGAGCTTCTGATATGAATCGGCTTTACCGCAACCCCGGTTTCGGCAATTCCGTCTGAAATGGCCTCTGCCATGGCACGGGTGCTTTTCCACATGGTGTCGTATGCCACCACAGCCTTTTTCTCCGGAATCTGTTTGCTCCAGGTCACATAGGCGTTGATTATCTTTGCCGGGTCCTTTCTCCAGATAATGCCGTGATCCGGGCAAATCATCTGAATATCAAGGCCCAGCTCGGCTATCTGCTCTGCGAGCTTTAAAATCTTGGGCGCATAAAGCAGCAGAATGTTTGCAAAGTATTTCCTGGCATGGGCCATGATCCCGTGGCCAACCACATCATCAAATATTTCATAGCCTGCATAATGCTGGCCGAACGCATCGCTTGAAAAAAGTATCCCCTCTGACTTGTCAAAAGTAAACATGCTGTCAGGCCAGTGAAGCATTCGGGTTTCTAAAAACACGAGCTTCCTTTTGCCTGTGGAGATCTCCTCGCCGTTTTCAACAGGCTTGTAATTAAATTTCTGGGGAAAATGCTGAGAAAGATTCTTGTGGCCCATTTTGGAGCACAATACCGGCTTGTCCTCGCCGATATAATGCATAACCCGGGGCAGTCCTCCTGAATGATCCATTTCGGTATGATTGCTTATCACGAAATCTATCTTTTTCGGATCCACAACAGCCGCGATATTGGCAAGCAATTGATCGGCAAAATCCTTTTTGACCGTATCAATCAGAACAACTTTTTCGTCCACGATCAGATAAGCATTGTAACTGCTGCCCATGTTGGTGGAATAGCCGTGAAAATCCCGGATATTCCAGTCCTGAACGCCCACATGGTAAACCCCTTTTGCAATTTCAACCGGTTTCATAGCACTTTACCCTATTCGTAATTCGTCTTGCTGTTTAAAAAATGTAAACCGGTTTCAGAAACGCACCTGCGGCGGGCCTGAAACCGGTTTTTCCCAACTATGCCTGTTTTTCAAAATCCGACTTGGGAGCACCGCATACCGGGCATTCCCAGTCATCCGGCAGATCTTCGAAACTTGTGCCCGGCTTTATCCCGTTGTCCGGATCACCCTGTGCCGGATCATACACATAGCCGCATATAGTGCATACATACTTATCCATATTTCTTCCTCCTTTTTTCTTTCTTTGGGTTCAATACTTGCTGCCTGCATTCAAACAGCTCATCTTCTATCAGAACAGCCTGGCAAAATTTATGCCCCGGCCTGCCTCTGGTGGCATTTGGCGCACGTTGTGGGGCCGGAGGGCTTTGATACCGACTGGCGTTCCACATGACATTTTATGCACTGGGTGTTCATAACCTGCTGTCTTTTTATCTCCCCTGTCTTCTGCAAGGTTATGATTGCCCCATTTTCGGCTGGGTATAACTCATGGCACTCTTTGCAACTGCCCAGAGCCTGCTGATGAAGCAAATGAGGAAAGCCCACCTTACCAAGTGCGCCCCCTTCCAGGCTGATCATCTCCGCGCCAGTGTCCGTAGCACCTTTTTCAAATGTCTTTGCCGGAACCACGGCAAAATTAAAGATCAGAGCAGTCAGGAAAACCCCGGCCAAAAAAACTCCCGATTTTTTACTCATAACTCTTTTCTGAACCGGTGTACTTCATGGTTAACAATTATTAATGTTTTGATCCGATTCTATCATCCCGCCCGGTATCTTCACAATCCGGCGTATAGCAGGAATTATCCACAAATTCGCACTTTTCCTTACACGACGGACACTGATTCGGCGGAGAATCGGCATCAAAGGTATATCCGCAGTTAGTACATTTCCAGCTTGTCATGGCAACACCTTTCTTTGATTTAAGTCTTTTCCCGGGCCATAGCCGCAAACAGCTATTTTCTAAGTTTTTTCAGTTCTCCGCTCAGCTGGCGGATATGCCCCATTTCCTCTTTTATAATTTTTTCAATACGGTTTCTGCCGAATTTTTCAGGAACCAGTTCCTTCATGCCAAGATACAGAACAATTGAGTCCTTTTCCGCCTGTATGGCATCTTTTAAAATATTTTTCATGGAAGACGTATCAATAGTCTTTTCAAAAAACACCCGGATATCTGCCAGGGCTTTAAGATAGGTTTCCGCCTCGCCTTCAGGGTCAAATGCGGTTTTAGCCTTTTCTTTTCCCTTTAGTTCAGCCCGCATCTGCTCAAAAAGATTCTTGTGATCCTTTTCCATTTCTGCCAGACCCAACAGCATATCCTTATCCGCCTGATCGGATACATCTTCTGCAGCCTTTCGGTAAAACTGCTCCCCGTTTACTTCAATCTCTTCTGCGAGCTTAAAAATGTCGTCCGCGCTGAAATCAAATGCAGCCATTCTTTCCTCCGTCCATCTTGTAGGTTAAAAAAACCGGCATTTACAAAAATAATGCCTCTGTTGTTTTATGCCACCCAATTGCCGACGAATCTGTGCAAATTATGCCGGTGCCGGACAAAATGCCGCCTCAGCTCCACCTGCCCTTTTTGATATGGGCCTGTTTTTCTGCTTCGGCCGTTTTTTTAATCTTATAGCCGGCATCCCGCACGATTCCGTAAAGAACTCCGCAGCCGGTATCTTCCCGGTGCGCGTCGCCCTCATCGGCCAGCTTCAGCATGGCTTTTACAAGTCTTAATGTTCTTTTAATATTTTCGTTCGCTGGTTTCAATACCCAAGGTCCATAAATTCAATAAAATTGTGAATGCCTGCTTTCTCTTCTGCTTACTGCGCGGCGGAAAAATTTTTTCAGGCTTTTTAAAAAATAAATCAAATTTCATGCCAGAAAAATAATATGCTGTACTTTGCCGGCGCAAAAAAACGAAAACCCCTGCATGCCACGGATTTAAAACAGGGCTTAGCAAATAATGGCTTTGCAGCAACTTCAATCTTAGACACCAGGGGCATCCGGCTTCGCCGTGAACTGCCATGGCGGTTATAGAAAAATGCGGTTTATTTGATTTCAGGTACTGCCTCGGGAAACTCCCGGATGAATCTGTATAAAGTTGCCCGCCCCACTTCCAGCATTTTTGCAGCCCGCAGCTTGTTTCCCCCGGTCTTTTGAAGGGCTGTACGCACTGTTTCAACATCGAGTTTCTTGTCCGGCCCGCGGCGTCTGGCCGAAGGCTGCAGGCTGCGCAGCTCTGCAGGAAGATCGGAAATCCTTATTACGCGCCCGCCGCTTCTAACAATGGCGAACTGAAGAACATTTTGAAGCTGGCGGACGTTTCCGGGCCAGTCATAGTCCATCATCAATGTTATTGCTTCATCTGAGACGGCGATCTGCTCATTTCCATCGTGCTCCTGTGCAGACTGTCTCAGAAAATGCTCAATCAAAAGCGGGATATCGTTTCTGCGCTCCCGCAAAGGAGGCATGTGAATCGGTATGACATTTAACCTGTAATAAAGATCTTCCCGGAACCGGCCCTCTTTTATCTCATTTTTCAAGTCCTTGTTGGTGGCGCTGATAATACGTACATCCACCGAAGATGTTTTTTCTCCGCCCACCCTTTCAAACCGCCCGGTCTGAAGAAACCGCAGCAGCTTGACCTGCATCTGGTTTGAAAGCTCTGCGATCTCGTCTAAAAACGCCGTACCGGAATGGGCCAGCTCAAACCTGCCGCGCTTATCCCTGATTGCACCTGAAAACGCCCCTTTTACATGGCCGAAGAGCTCGCTTTCAATCAGCCCTTCGGGAAGAGCACCGCAGTTTATCGGAACAAACGCAGCTCCCGCCCTCTTGCTTTCATTATGAATGGCTTCTGCCACCAGCTCTTTTCCGGTGCCGGTTTCACCGGAAATATGAACCGGATAGTCATAGCCTGAAAGATCCCGGATCTGCCGGAAGATTTCAAGCATCTTGTGATGCCGGCCGATGATGTTTGCAAAACCGGTCAATTCACCCGTCTTAAAACGCAGCTTTAAAAGCTCTGTAACATCCTGAATTGATGCCAGAACTCCCACTACCTGTCCCGTATCATCACGTATGGGGGAAACCGACATCTCAGCTTTGCGAATCCGGCCGTCTTTTGTCATGATATTTACCGGATAATCCACATTTTCCGGCAAATTTTCAGGTTCATGTTCCCGGCCTCCGTCAAAAAGACACTGCCGGCCGCAAAAGGGCTCGCCAAAGGCCACGTGGCAGTCCTTAAACAGCACTTCATCCCTGCTGTAGCCTGTAATTCGCTCCGCCTCGTAGTTGAAGAAAAAAATCCTCCGATCTAAGTCATGGGCTATGATGCCTTCCTTTAGATTGTCCAGGATGCGCGCCAGATTCTGTTTTTCGGCCAGCAGTCTGGTAAGTTTGTCTTCCGGCATTATGATTTCCGGGTATCTTTTCAGGCACGTGTTGCAGGTTATCCGAATATTTTATGATTTTGAAATATTGTCCTTTAACTGGGCGATCTGCAGGCCCAGCCCGATGCACTGCTTGCCGTTCATGCAGGTTTCCGCATCCTCGGGTTCAAGATGGGTTTTCAACTCATGCTTATCCTTTTTCAAATCAACGATCCAGGCTTTTTTTTCATTGTCATAATCCACAGTCACATCAATTCCGCACTCGCCTATATCCGGGTATATATCCCTGATTTTCTGGCAGAGTTCATTCTTGTCATACATTTTTACGCCTCCTGTTGCTTGATTCTACATCGTTTTTGCCAAAGCCTTTCCTCACGCCTTTTAAAGATATTCCCCGGACGCTGAAGTGTCAAATACGGCCATATAATAATTCTTCTCCGGGGGCAGCCTTTCTGCGTGCCCCCTAAAAGTCGATTTTGAGATGGCAAAGTAAAAAGTTCAAGATCAAGGCGCGCAAATCCCGAGGAATGCAGCGTAGTTAATCGTACGTGAAATTCCGCAGGGATGCAGCGCAACGCAGATATTGAACTTTTTACTTTGCCATCAATTGACTTAAGTCAATGTGGATAATTGATAGTTGCGCTAAAAAAGAGGCAAATGATTTACGTTGTGCAAACTGGTGCTTAATTTAAAATTATCATGAAAAAACAACCGACCATTATAACAGGCAAATATCCGGAGGAATCAGCATGAAATGCCCAGGACAGGACAGCAGATTCTGGAAACCGGGAGCAATCTTTGAAACCGAGTGCCCGGAATGCGGAAAACCGGTGGAGTTCTTCAAGGATGATACCATGCGCAAGTGCGGTCATTGCGGACACAGATTCGCAAACCCGAACATGGACTTTGGATGCGCGGCATACTGCAAATTCGCCGAGCAGTGTCTCGGCGAGCTCCCGCCCGAACTTCTGGCCCAGCGCCAGGAATTGATGAAAGACCGCATAGCAATAGAAATGAAAAAATACTTTGGCAGGGATTTCAAGCGCATCGGCCATGCCACCCGGGTTGCAAGACACGCCGAGGCCATTGCAAAAACAGAAGGCGGCGATCCTGCCGTGATCCTTGCCGCAGCCTACCTGCACGATATAGGCATCCACGAGGCTGAAAAAAAACACGGAAGCACTGCAGGAAAATACCAGGAGCAGGAAGGCCCGCCCATAGCAAGGCAAATAATGGAAAAACTGGGTGCCGCTGAAGCAATGATTGAAGAAGTATGCGGAATCATCAGCCGTCACCATCATCCCGGAAAAGAAGAAACCCTTAACTTCAAGATCCTGTATGATGCGGACCTGATCGCAAACATAGAAGACAGCCTCAGGGAAAAGGAAACAAACAGAAAACACCTGGAAAAAATCATCGCCAAAAACTTTTTCACGCAAACCGGCAAAAAACGTGCTGAAGAACTTTTTCTTCAGCCTCATTGACATATCGGAGGAATAAAATGAAAACCCTGCGCAAAATAATAGAAATAGACGA
>CAZVFQ010000116.1:0-8625 GCA_964626455.1 uncultured Desulfobacteraceae bacterium
AGTAAAGTTTACAAACATTGCAATTTTTTACGGTTTGCCATATGATTTCTTACATGTTAGTTCCTTTGCTGCAAGAATTACTTGACAGGGATGGCACTTAATTTTTTTGTCGGCAGCATCTTTATCCTCTTTGGCTTCGGATTTTTGTAAGCAGTTGCCGGGCCTCCTCGTATTCCGGGAAATCCTGTTCTGATGCAAGGCATTCTTCAAGCTCCTTTTCAGCCGCCTGTGTCTGCTCGTCCTCATATAATGCCAGGGCCAGATGGTATCGCAGGGTTGGAAGATCAGGGCGCATTTCCACGGCCGCGCTGAACTGACTCAGTGCGAGTCCGTAAGCTCCCCTTTTATAATGCACCCATCCCAGAGTGTCTGTAATGTAAGGGTCGTAAGGATAGGCTTCCTTGGCTGTCATTGCAAGCTGTAAGGCCTCTGCGAGATCCGGCTCGCTTTGATTTGCCATCAGCCATGCCAGATTATTTGCCGCTGCTGCAAATTTTCTGGTAAAATACAGGGAGCGCTTCAACAAGGAGATAACTTACCTGCCCAACAGCGTGCTTGAAAAACTGGTGGCATATGAATGGCCGGGCAATGTGCGCGAGCTGGAAAATGGATGATGCGGCAAAACGCCTTGGCGTATCCAAAACCACTCTTTACGATAAAATAAAAAAATACGGGATAAAAACAAAACAAGGGGGAAAGACGTAATGGCCTGTTATTTGCATTAAGAATTTGCAAAAACAGTTTGGCATGATCGAAAATTGTGACCCACAGGGACAGGATAAAAAACATGAATACATCAGAGAACCGGACGCATTGTCCTTATTTTCTGCAGGATTTAAAAGCCTGCGGTCTTCATTTTGATGGTATATACCTGCCCCCGAGGGCACATGTTCTTACGTATTGTCTTACTGCTTTATACAGAAACTGCACCATTTACGAAAGATACTGCCTCTCTGAAAAGCTCCATACGGTAAAATCCGAACAGCTTCCCGCAGGCAGGCGCCGGTATATGCGTATTATGCGGGAGCGAAAAGTGCGCATCAGGGCCTGTGACCCGCTCGGCATCCCAACCGGCGACTTTGAGGAAAAGGCCAGAACCATTGACTACAGCCAGGGCGGTATGCGCATTGTCCTGGAAAGCGAACTCCCTGAAAGCTCTCTGATGCTATTTGATTTTGGCGACGATTTTCTGATCCCCGGCCTCCAGGGCATTGCAGAACTCTGCTGGCACAGGCAGCACCCGGATGCACCGGATTTTGTGGAAGCAGGCCTGGCTTTCCGGGACCATTTCAGCCAGGCTGTTCTGTCTGTTGAACTTCAGTAGCATCAATTTTAACCTGATTTTTCCGGATAACAGAAAAATAATTCCGGATTTCTGGTTTTCTCAACCCTTTGTTTTTATCGCAATATAATTAGTTTTTTTTAGAATCCGAAAAGCGTATTTTGTGCTTTTTGAATTTGAATTTCGTGCTTCGGATTTATTGCAGCTAACCTGTTTTCCGTCGGATCCTTTCAAGAAGCGCGCGGGCATCCTCGTATTCGGCAAACTCCTTTGCTTCCGCCAGGCATTTTTCAAGCTCTTTTTCCGCCTCTTTCTTCTGCCCGTTTTCATATAACGCCAGGGCCAGGTGATAGCGCAGAGTCGGGTGATCCGGCTGTTTTTCCACGGCCCTGGTAAACTGGCTCAGGGCAAGGCCGATTGACCCTCGCTTGTAATGAACCCACCCCAGGGTGTCTGAAACATATGGATCATCCGGAGATGCCTCCTTGGCCACAAGCGCCAGACGCAGAGCCTCTCCCAGGTCGGGGTCAGACTCGTTTGCAAGGATCCATGCCAGGTTGTTTGCCGCGGGTGCAAATTCCGGCCTTGCTTCCAATGCCTTTTTGTAGTGCTTTTTTGCACCATCCATGTCCCCGCTCTGCTCCAGCAGGGTGCCAAGGGCCATGTGCCCCTGCACAAAATCAGGGTCTTTTTCGGTTGCGGACCTGTAATGCTTTATCGCCTCCTCGGTTTTGCCGGTGCGCGCAAGAATGTCTGCTGTCATGGCGTATATGCCGGGGTTGTCCGGCTCGATTTTTCTGGCCCTTTCCAGCAGTTCAAGGGATTTTTCCGGAGAGTTTTCAATCCT
This sequence comes from uncultured Desulfobacteraceae bacterium, assembly GCA_964626455.1. Classification (GTDB taxonomy): domain Bacteria; phylum Desulfobacterota; class Desulfobacteria; order Desulfobacterales; family Desulfosalsimonadaceae; genus Desulfosalsimonas. Next base: position 2,130 of record CAZVFQ010000116.1, read on the forward strand.
GTCCACGAGCCTTGCAAGAAGCACAATATGGGCCGGATTTTCAGGCGAGCGCTCCACCTGCTTTTTTGCCCTTGCCACCGCCTCGTCAGCCAGCCCCTGCCGGATTTTAAGCTCACTTAACATTGCCAGTGCCTGCCCGGAGTCGGGATTTAAAGAAAGAATCTCTTCAAGCGTGCCCGCCGCCTTATCCGGGTTTTCGTCTGCCAGGTAGGCCCTTGAAAGGTTGTATAGAACTTCCGGGTTTTCCGGGGACTGCTTTTTTATTTCCTCAAACAGGTTCCTTGCCTTTTCGGTCTCACCTGCTCCCAGCAGGGATTTTCCCAGCACAATGGCTGCCTGCAGGTTGCTTGGGTCTGCCCGTAGCGCCCGGGATGCGTTTTTCTGGGCGGCACTGAAATCCCTTTGCAAAAACAGGTGATGGGCCATAAGGGTCCTGGCCTCTGAGTTGTCCGGCGAGATTTTAAGCGCCTGGTCAACGGAGTTGTAGGAATGTTTGGTCTCGCCTGTGTTTAAATGGGCCAGTGCCTTCAGGTAATGGGCCTCTGCCCGGCTGGGATAGTCCTTTGTTATCCTTTCGGTAATCTCAAGGGCTTCCCTGTTATTTCCTTCCCGGACAAGCAGCCTTGCCTTTACCAGTCCTGCGCCTGGATGCTTCGGCTTTTCACTTAGTACTTCCCGGACAAGATCTGAGGCCTGCTGGATTTTTCCTGTCTTGTAGTAGAAATCAGCCAGGTTTGTCCTGGCGTCTTCGGGCTGCTGTGATGTCTCAACTGCCTTTTTGTATGCCTGCTCTGCCTTTTCAGGGTTGTTTGTGTTTCTGTAAAAATCGGCAAGCATGGTATGGGCCCGCGGGGAGTCTGGGTTTTTTTCTGCTGCAGTGATCAGGTTTTCTTCGGCCAGCCTGTGCTTGCCTGTGCTCATGTAAAATCGTGCCAGGTCAATATAGGCTTCCGGGGACTCCGGGTTTATCTCGACCAGTTGTTTCATGGTTTCTTCTGCTTTTTCCAGACTCCCTCTGCTTCCGTAGTAAACCGCAAGTTCTTTTAGGGTCCGGGGCCCGGGGTTTAATTCCACGGCCTTTTGCAGGGACTTTTCTGCTTCTGCCATTTTCTGCTGTCTTCCCAGGATCCTGGCTTTTATTGTGTGGTATCTGGACTCTTCGGGTTTTTGTTCTATTGCCTTTGAAATTGCCTTGTATGCAGCATCCGTGTTGCCTTCGTTTAATTCCATCTGGGCCTGCAGGGCCAGGGCGTCGGGATGCTGTGGATCTGCTTCCAGGGCTTTCAGGATATTTTCCCTGGCCTCCCCGGGCTGCCTGGAGGCCAGATACATCTCCGCGGTTTTTATAAGCGCGTCAGTGTTGTCAGGGTCAAGACTTGCCGCGCGCTGGAGTTCCCTGAATGCATTGCCCGGCTCTCCGGCCTCCAGGTAGGCAAGGCCGAGCCGGTAGCGTGCGTCGGCGTACCTGGGGTCTATCTTTACAGCATTGCGGAATTCAATTGCTGCGGCCTTGTAGTTTTCCTCTTCTGCGTATTGGACTCCTTTGCGGAAATGCTCGGACTTTTTTTTCTCCGGGGCAGAGCAGCCCGCGGCCATCATGAAAACAACAGGGAGAAATATTGCAAAACAGGGGAAATAGCGAAAAATTTTCATAATGTTTTCCAACCTTGTCATTAAGGTGTGAACAATGTAGCGTTTTTTAATTTACTTTCATGCCGGTTTTACTTTAAGGTATTTCCTGCAGAAATAATGCCAATTTTTGCGTCTGTTGTTGAAATCAATATTAAACCGCGGTTCATACAAGAGCAAGCGGAATTGCAAAGTTTTTGCTTTCAGAGCTGTTCGGCTCAATCTTTGCATATAATGCATGGAATTTAAGAAGAACGGTTTACCGGTCTTTCAACGCCAACAAAGCCAACAGAAAGGACAAGTAAGTCATGTTTCAGGCATTTCACAGAGCAGGCCTGTTTATACTGCTGGCGGTTTTTTTCTTTTCTGTCCCTTCCGCGGTTTATGGCCAGCAGGAGGAGACGGGGGGGGGCTCTGAGCAGTACGTGCTCGGTGCGGGCGATGTCATCGATGTTATGGTATACGGGGAATCCGAAATCTCAAAAACCGTTTTTGTAAGGATCGACGGCAGAATTTCCCTTCCCCTGGCAGGAGAGGTCGAAGCCGCGGGAATCACCCCTGCAGAGCTTAGCGAAAAAATTGCCGAAAAACTCGGGCGTTTCTTAGAAGAGCCTGAAGTGGCAGTGATTCTTGCAGAAAGCAGGAGCAAGGTTTACTACATACTCGGCCAGGTGCAAAATCCCGGCGAGTATTCCATTACCCGCAGGGTTACAGTGATCCAGGCAATAGCCCGGGCTGGCGGTTTTCGTGAATGGGCGAAAAAAGACCGCATAATGATTGTAAGCAGCCCGGATGACAAAGAAGAGGAAGAAATTTCCTATTTCAATTATGACAAGTTTTTAAAGCAGGAGGCCGAAGGGCGCAACACGGTTATCCGGCCCGGAGACACGATAGTAATCCCTTAAGCACAAGAAAGTCTTTATGGTGATTTTCCGGTTAATAAGGGGCAAAATACTGCTCCTTTTATTGCTGTTCATGATTCTGCCTCCGGCCTCCGCGCTAGGGCAAAGCACGATAAAGGGGGGGGTGTCCCTTGAGCACGGCTATGACTCCAATATAAACCGGGAGCCTGAAAACGAGGTATATGAATCCACGACCACGCTTTCGCCGAGCCTTGACTATGTCAGAAAAGGCCGGCGTGCAAGTTTTTCCCTGGGGTATGCACCCGGCTTTGTCTACAGTTACCTGACAGAGGATTTGCGCATAGACCACATGGCCACGGCTGGATATGAGCATGCGTTGACAAGGAAATTGCGTCTGGATTTCAGCAACAGGTTCGTAAGAACACAAGACCCCTACGAGATAGGCGAGGGAGTGGGCGTCGGCGTTGAGATATCAGACAGGCGGGGCAGGCGCACCTACTGGAGCAACAATTTCTCTGCAGGTGGGTCTTATACCTACGGTGAGCAGCGGGTCGTGCAGATGGGTTATCAAAACAGCGTGCTTGAAAACCGGGAAGGGACGTATTCTGATTACGTGCGGCATTCGCCGTCTGCCTCTGTCAGTCACAGGATAAACCATCAATGGGATACCCGGCTGGTATACGGGTTTGAAAGAGGCTACTTTGATGAGCCCAGGGATACGGATATATCCGAGGACCTGACCAGAAACTCAGGTGATTTCTACCTGTATTACAGCATAACCCCGTTTACCCGGGTTTTTTCCCATCTGGGATATTCGCGTACAGACTATGATGAAAAACCCGATGACTACGAGGTATACACCGCATCTGCGGGAGCGGAGCACCAGTATTCGAGATCCTTCAGCCTTTCGGCAGATGTGGGCGTCTCCATGGTGGAAAGAAAGTATTTTCCGGACGAAGAGGCTTTATATTTAAGCGCCAGGGCGGATAAAAAATGGCAGAGGACCTCCTGGTACCTGGGGGCCTCCGGCGGCCTGGATGCGCAGGAGTTTACCGGCGTTTCCGACCTGGGCCTTTCCCGCTACTGGTCGGTGTCAACAGGGATTGACCGGGATCTTATGCGCAGCGTAAACGGAAGCGTGAATTTTTCCTACCGCGAAGACACTTACCTGGAGCGCGATCCCGCCGCAGATGAGCGGCATTTTGAAGCATCTGCCCGGATTTCCTGGTCTTTTGCCCGCTGGTACAGGATCTATGGAAGATATATTTTTGTTACCCGGGATGCGGATATAGACTCTGACAATTACGACGATCACAGGGTTTTTGTGGGAATTTCCGCGGAAAAAGACCTTTTCCGCTGGTGATAGGTTAAAAAGAACGGAAGAGCGAATATGGAAAAACAGCAGTCCCAGGCCGATATTCTGAAAAGGTATCTTAACCTGATATTTGCCAGGCACAGGCTTATTGCCGCCTGCGTGCTGCTGGCGGTTACCGCGGGTTTGTTTTTTTATCTTTCCCGGCCGGAACTCTACCAGTCAACAGCATCGATTGTCTACCAGCAGCAGCGGATCAATGTATCCAGGTCTTCGATGGATGATGGCAGAAGATTCGAGGAAATGGTAAAGACGGTAACCCAGCAGGTCTTGAGCAGAAGCAATCTTGAGAAGATGATAAAGGGCTTTGACCTGTATCCGGAGATGATGCGGGAGCTTCCCGTGGAAGACGTTATTGAAAGGATGCGCTCAAAAGACATTGACGTGGGCATGGAAAGGGGCAAGGGAGAGGTGTTTACGGTCTCTTACAAGGGAAAAGAGCCGCGCAAGGTAATGCAGGTCACCAATTCGCTTGCCTCGAAATTCATAGAGATAAACCTGCAGTTAAGGGAGGAAAGGGCCAGGGAAACCGCCGATTATATCCAGGACGAGCTTGAGATGGCAAAGGAGCGCTTAAACAAGCAGGAAGCCCAGATGCGCGACTACAAGCAGAAGCACTACAACGAGATGCCCGAGCAGCGAAGCGCCAACATGAACCGGTTAAATGCCCTTCAGGAACAGTACCAGGCCATACAGGGAAATATAAACGAGCTGGAAAACACCCGTTTTTTGATAGGAGAACAGCTCGAGGTCAGGCGGGAACTAAGGGAAAAGACAAGCACCGGCCAGGGCGAAGAGGTTGAACCGGAAAGCGACGGCCCGGCCCAGAACCTTGCTGCCGCCCGAAACAGGCTTCAGTCTCTTCTTACCCGTTACACGGAAGACCATCCCGAGGTAAAGCGGCAGAAAAAAAGGATAGAGCAGCTTGAATCCGAGCAGCAGGAGGCCTTTTTGGCAGAAAATCCTGGGGATTCCAAAAGCACCGGCGGGGATTCTAATAGCCCCGGCGACAATGCAGCCGTCGCAAACCTGGATAAAAGAACCGGAGAGCTTACCACCCAGTTAAGACAAATAGATGCCAGCTTAAAGGACAAGCGCAGGGAAGCCGAAGAGATAAAAGACAAGATCAAAACCTACGAGGAATGGATAGAGGCAGCCCCGGCCCGCGAAGCCGAGTGGTCGGCCCTTACAAGGGACTATGACAAGCTCAAGGAATACCATGACAAGCTTCTTGCCCAGAGCCTATCAGCCAGTGCAACACAAAGCCTGGAAGCCAGGCAGCGGGGAAGCCAGTTTAAGGTCGTGGATTCCGCATATCTGCCCAGGACCCCTATGAAAGGCACCTATCCCAAAATACTGCTCGTCTCCCTGGCAATGGGGCTGGCGGCAGGCGCCGGGCTTGTGCTGGGCCTTGACCTGATTGATACGTCTTTTAAAAGCGCAAGGGAGCTTGAGGCTGAGCTGGGAATGCCGGTGACCTGCGCGCTTCCTCTGATTGAAACCAAAAAGGAAAAAAGGCGTCAAATTTTTGTAAACCTCGGCTGGACCTCGATTCTTGTCTTCTGGCTGGCCGCCCTGGCCGCGGCTGTTGTTTATTTCTGGCAGCAGGGAGATATCATTGTATAAATCCGAAATCCGATAAGGTTGATTATATGGGAAAACTTTCAAAAGCATTTGAAAAATCTGCAGAATCTTCCGGCACTAGAGTCCGCGGCCGAAAGCCTGAACCGGCTTCCGGCACACAGGTTGCCGGGGAAAAACATCACCGGCAGAAAACGTTTTCCCCTGCCCTGGACGCCGTTGTGTCACAGGAAAAATGGGACCTGCGTCTGCAGATGTCAATTGATCCGAAATCAGGCTATTTTGAAGGCTTCCGCCGGCTCCGGGCCTCGATCGTGTATCCGTCTTCCGGCCGGCGGCCCAGAACCCTTCTGGTTACCAGCGCGGTCCCCCACGAGGGCAAGGGATTTGTATGCGCCAACCTGGGCGTTGCCCTGGCCCGGGGCATGGAGCATCACGCCATGATGGTGGACTGCGATTTCAGGCATCCCACGCTTGCGGGGCTGTTCGGGCTTTCAAACGAAACCGGTCTTGCAGACTACCTCCGCGGCGAGGCAGATCTTCCCCTGCTTATAAGAAAGACCGGGCAGAGCAAGCTCTCAGTGCTTCCAAGCGGCCAGCCGCCGGCAAATCCTGCAGAACTCCTTGCCTCTTCCAGGATGTCTGCGCTCATAGACGAAATGGCGGATCGCTATCCTGACCGCATTGTTCTTTTTGACAGTCCCCCGGATGTTGTTGCCTCAGAGACAAGCGTTCTGGCACAGAGCATAGACGGGGTTATACTGGTGGTTAGATACGGGGCATCCAAAAAAGAGGATGTAAAAAGGTTCGTGGAGACTATCGGAAAAGAAAAAATCTTCGGCGTGGTGTTTAACGCTTTTCCTGAAAACACTGTGGAAGCCTTTCTGGACAAAAAACTCGGCTATGGCTACAGCTATCACAGTTATTCATACAAAGGATATTAAGGAAAAGACAAGCACGAAATCCGAAACAAGCACGAAATTGAAATGTCAAAATTGATGGACCAGTAAAAAGTCGATTATCGACGGCAAAGTAAAAAGTTCAAGATCAA
>CAZVFQ010000117.1:0-8539 GCA_964626455.1 uncultured Desulfobacteraceae bacterium
TCGGATCCGGCCAGTTTCAGACCTTTTGTTTTGCTACGCTTATTTAAATTCTATTTCAGGGTTTCAATATCCACCCGGTTTTCAATAATCCTGTCAATCACGGTTTCATCGGCAATAGTGGAGGTGTCTCCGAGTTCATCAAATCTGCCTGCTGCAATCTTCTTTAAAATTCTCCGCATAATCTTGCCGCTTCTGGTCTTTGGCAGACCATCGGTGAACTGGATGATATCTATAGTGGCTATGGGCCCTATCTCGTTTCTTGCCTGGCCGACCAGCTCTTTTCTGAGCTCATCGGTGGGATCCGCACTGGGTTTTAAGATTACAAAAGCGTAAATGCCCTGCCCCTTTATGGGGTGAGGAAATCCCACGACCGCGGCTTCGGCTACCTGAGCATGGAGGACCAGCGCGGATTCGAGTTCTGCTGTGCCAAGCCTGTGGCCTGAAACGTTGATAACGTCGTCTATGCGCCCGATGATCCAGAAATACCCGTCTTCATCCTGCTTTGCCGCATCACCTGTAAAATACATACCCGGGGCCTGGCTGAAATAGGTTTCCCTGAACCGTTCGTGGTCGCCGTAGACTGTCCTGGCCATCCCGGGCCATGGCTTGCGGATGCAAAGAAGACCCTCTTCGTTGGGAAACTGCACAGGTTCGCCTGTGTCGTCAAGGATTACAGGCTCCACGCCAAAGAAGGGAAAAGAACATGAACCCGGCTTGATGGGCGCGGCTCCCGGAAGAGGTGCTATCATGTGGCCGCCGGTTTCGGTCTGCCACCATGTGTCGATAACCGGGCACCAACTGCGTCCGACATGCTTGTAATACCAGCGCCAGGCTTCCGGGTTTATCGGCTCTCCCACTGTTCCCAGCAGGGTAAGGGAAGACAGGTCGTGTTTTTTTACGTGTTCTTCTCCTTCTCTTGCCAGGGCCCGGATTGCAGTGGGCGCGGTGTAGAATTTATTAACCCCGTACTTTTCCACAATAGCCCAGAACCGGTCAAAATCCGGATAATTGGGCACTCCTTCAAACATAACTCCTGTGAGTCCGCAGGTCAGGGGGCCGTAGACTATATAGCTGTGTCCTGTTATCCAGCCGATATCAGCGGTGCACCAGAAGACCTCGTCGTCTTTCAGGTCAAATACCAGGCGGGTGGTAATCGCTGTATAAAGAAGGTATCCGGCATGGGTGTGGACCACGCCCTTGGGCTTGCCGGTGCTTCCGCTGGTATAGAGTATAAACAGAGGGTCCTCGGCATCCATGGGCTCGGGGCTGACAAATACTTCCGGTTCTGTTTTTTCCATTTCCTCATGCCACCACAAATCCCTGCCCTCTTTTAATTCAGTCCCGGAATTTATCCGATTAACCACAATGACCTTTTTGACATCCGGGCACTTTTCCAGGGCCTTGTCCACGTTTTTTTTCAGTGCCACCGGCTTTCCGCCCCGGTAATTACCGTCCGCGGTTATTACCAGTTGCGCACCGCAGTCCTTTATACGATTTGCAATGGCATCGGCTGAAAACCCTCCGAACACCACGCTGTGAATAGCCCCTATCCTGGCACAGGCCAGCATGGCCACCGGGAGCTCCACAATCATGGGCATGTAAATGACAATCCTGTCGCCTTTTTTTACCCCCTGATTTTTCAATACCGCGGCAAACCGGTTTACCATTACATAAAGGTCTTTGAATGTCACGGTCCTGGTCTCTGAGGGATCATCACCTTCCCAGTAATAGGCGACCTTGTCTGCCAGTTTGTCCATATGCCTGTCCACGCAGTTATACGAGGCATTTAGTACACCGCCTCGAAACCATTCAATTCTTGCTTCTGAAAAATCATACTCCAGAACTTTTTCCCATTTTTTCTCCCAGCTCAGGTATTTTTCGGCATTCTCCGCCCAAAAACCCTCAGGATCTTCTATGGAGCGCCTGTAGATCCGCTGGTATTCATCTATCCCTTTGACATAGGCTACCTTCTTGTAATGATCCAAATGGGCATCATATAATTCCGTGTTCTCAGTCATAAAGCCTCCTTTATAAGTTGGAATTCGCCGGCCGGGAAAATTTTACTTGTCCTCCAAAGGCTCGTTAAACCGGCAGCTTAAAACGAGAATATCCTCATCCCGGGTTTTGCATACATCATAGGGCAATTGATTGAACAACTGGATCATAGCCCTGTTGGACGGATCTGTATATGCCACCAAACCTTTTATGCCGTTGTCCGCGGCGGCTTCGGCCAGTTTGTGAAGAAGCATGGAAGCTATTCCTTTACCCTGCCATTGACTGCTTACTGAAAACGCCACCTCTGCGGTGTTTTTTTTCGGCTCCAGCATGTAGGCCCCGATTCCGATCACTGATCCGAATCCGAATTCCCCGGTAAGTGCAACCAAAGTCAGATTGCGCACGTAATCGGTCTCTATTATAGACCTGACATCATCGCGCAGAAACCGGGTTTTTTCATAAAAAAACCTTGCGATCACATCCTTTTTATCAAGACTGTAGAAGTGTTCCTGAATACGCCGGTCATCAACAGGCTTGGCCGGCCGGAAAGTCACGGGTATACCGTCTATCTTCCGGGTTTCCTCCAGTCCGGCCGGATAAACACTTCTCAATGATTCAGACAACTTCCTTGCCCGGGTCATAAGGCCGATATCCTTGGCGCGCTCAAAAAGCGTGTTTCTAAAATCCGGGTGCGCAAGACTGATCATGGCTGTGGCACGCTCCTGGAGATTTTTGCCGAACAGATTGACTGCCCCGTATTCGCTTACCACGTAAGAGACGTCGGTTCTGGGGACAACCACCCCCCCGGTTTGTATTTCCGGTATAATGCGGCTGGTCGTGCCGTCCATAGAGGTCGACGGGATCAGAAGAATCGATTTTCCGTCCGGACATGCCGAAGCCCCCCGCATAAAGTCAAGCATACTTGAGACACCGGCAAAATAGTTATTAGGCAGGGCATCGACTGCGGCCTGGCCGGACAGATCCATTTCCATGACCATGTTGATTGTTACCATTTTGTTGTGCTGGCCTACAATAACAGGATTGTTGACGTAATCTGCCGGATGCAGTTCTATGGAAGGATTGTCATGGACGAATTCATAAAGATTGCGTGATCCCACGGCATTGGTGGCCACCAGTTTCCCGTCGTTTAGCCCTTTATAATTATTGGTAATAACACCCATGGAAACCAGATTCATTATGCCGTCAATTATAAACTGGGTATGTACCCCAAGATCGTTTTTCTCTGACAAGGCCAGCAGAATGGCCTTGGGAGTTGCCCCCAGCCCCAGCTGAAAAGTTGAGCCGTCTTCTATAAGGTTTGCAACCAGCCGCGCGATTCTGTGGGCTGATTCAAATTCAGGCAACTGTTCAATGGTAAGAAGATCTTCATCTTTTTCAACCACCAGATCCACGTCATTTACGTGGATAAAGCTGTGTCCCAGCACACGGGGCATCTCTGTGTTGACCTGTACGATAACAAGGTCGGCCGCCCGGACGGCCGCAAGCCCTACGTCAACAGAAATACCAAGGCTCATCCATCCGAAATCATCGGGCGGTGATGTCTGAACCAGGGCTGCATTAATAGGCAGATGACGTTTTTTAAAAAGATTGGGTACGGCCGAAAGGTTCATCGGCGTAATAAACGGTTTATTGGATGCCAGATGCCGTGTTCCCGCCGATCCCTGATAGATGCTTCGGATACTGAACTGCTCATATTCTCCTTCTGTTGCCAGCCGTGTAAGAGGGGAGTCGGCCAGGCTCATCAGGCGAACGATTTCAAGATCACTTAAGTGGGGGGCTTCAGTTACAAGGGTGTTTACCAGGTGCTGCGGCTCTCCGCACGAAGAACCCACAAATATCCTCTGGCCGGATTTGAGCATTTTCATTGCCTGACGTGCGGTGCATTGTTTCTGCAGGTATTCGTCAGGCCAGTAATTCGCCTTCATTCCAAGCCCCTTTGCCCCATAAATTCGAATAAAAACTCAGTTGCTGTCATAAACAAACTATCACAGGCAGAACACAGCCGCCAATAAAATTTCATCTATTTCCTAACAAGTTCATATCTGCATTACTCTGTTTGTGTTTGTGATCCCAGCCGGCCAAATCTGATGACAGGGGTTATAAAGTAGATGCCCTGCCGCGGGCCGCGTTTTTTTTTGCACAGATCCTCTAGAAAATTTACCGCCGTATCCAAAAGTTCCCGGTTTTCAATTACCGAGAATACGGCCTTACTGTGACGGCTTCCGCCGCTGGTGAGACTTCGCAGCCCTGCAAATATGGGGATATGCTGGGAGATCAGCTGAATGGCGCCTGTGGTTTCAATCACGGTTGCCCCGGATATCCCCATATCGAGCCATCCGGTGATGATCTCGTCGAGCAGGTCCTCGTTTTCAATGACGGCAACAAGCAGATACAAAATTAAAATCCGGAGTGTGATAAAATGGGTTTCCGCATATCAGCTAAAAGTCGTTTTCTGTTCAATTTTTTGTATTTCCCGTTTCAAGGAAAAAGGATCCCGTGAGTTTCTAACCGCATCCAGAAACTCCGGTTCCCTGCAGAGCCTTGATATTCTCGCCAGAAGACGCACATGCAGTTCCCTGTCTTTTTGAGGAATGATCAGCGCAAGAATGATGTCCACGGGTTTTTTGTCAAGTGCCTCGAAGTTCACGGGCCTTGCAGGCCGGAGAAGTATTACCGCAGCCTCTTTAACCTCGGCGCTTGTTGTGTGGGGAAATGCCAAACCGCCCCCCACCCCAGTGCTCATGGTCTTTTCCCGCTCAATCAGGCCTTCTAAAATTACGGCCTCGTCGGCTGCAACTCTGTTTTTTATGCAGGCCTCAGCGATGAACCGGAGAGCAGCGGATTTATCCGGCAATTGGATATCGAGAAAGATGTTTTCCGTACGCAGATAGTCGCTTATTTTCATGAAAGCCCGGCCTTTAAAAAAAAGACAATAATCTTGAAGAATTAATATATATAAAATAATAAACCCGGCCTGCAAAGTCAACCCGTTCGGACAGTAAAGGTGCCCGCCAAAATCACGGGCCTGCAGGCGGGACCGCTTAAAATGTTGCTGCTCGCTTGTTTGAGCTTGACAGCAGCAGTAGCCACATTATATTTTGGAAATATTGAGTTTTTTAACGAAAACATCCGGATTCCATTTCCAATCCCCGGCATAACCAAAGAGAAGGCAATGAACCGCATTCGGGCCTTAGAGCCAATTTTTGTATTTTCCCTGTGTCTTGTCCTGGCCTGCTTTTGCCGGCCGGCCGCTGATGCGGTCTCCGCAGATCAAAAAGAGGGGAAAGTATACCTTATACCGGTATCCGGCACAGTGGACCCGGGTATGGCCGCATTTATAGAGCGGGCCAGCCAGGAAGCCTTAAAAGATTCTGAGTCAATTGTAGTTCTGGAAATAAATACCCCCGGAGGCAGAGTTGATTCCGCGTTTAAAATCGTTGACACGATGCTAAAGATCCCCGGGGAGAGGACAATTGCTTATGTCTCTCCCATGGCCCTTTCTGCCGGGGCCATGATCGCACTCTCCTGCGGGAATCTGGCCATGGCCCCCGGAAGCACCATAGGAGACGTTGCCCCGATCATGCAGTCAGGAGAGGGGCCCACAGAGCTTGGCGAAAAATTTCAGTCACCGATCAGGGCCAAATTCAGAGCCCTGGCGGAAAGAAACGGTTATCCCGTAGCTTTGGTTGAAGCAATGGTGAGCAAGGAAAAAGAAGTCTTTGAGATCAAGACCGCTGAAGGTAAAACCCGCTACCTGGATTCGGCCCGGTATGAGGACCTGATACAAAGCGAAACTGAGACCATAACCGAAAAAAAAACAGTTGTGGCAAAAGGTGAACTTTTGACCATGCACGATTCAGAAGCAGTGTCATACGGAGTTTCCACAATGAGCGTGGATTCGGTCGAATCCATGCTTGAACAGTTCGGGCTCGGCGATTATGAACTGACCAGGATCGAGCAGACATGGTCAGAGGTCCTGGTGAGGTTTATTGACGGCATATCCCCGATTCTTTTGATGATCGGCCTTGTAGGCCTCTATATAGAGGTCAAAGCACCGGGCTTCGGCGTTCCCGGGGCTGTGGGGATTTTGTGCCTCTCCCTGGTATTTTTCAGCCAGTATCTTGTGGGACTGGCTCATTACACTGAATTTTTTATTCTGATTACTGGAATTATCCTTATCGGGGTGGAGGTCTTTGTTCTGCCGGGCTTCGGCATCGCGGGCTTTGCCGGGATGGTACTTATTGTTGTAGGGATCGTTCTCGCCATGCAGGACTTTGTAGTGCCAGACCCATCGCTTCCCTGGCAGAAAGAAATTTTTATAGAAAACGGCATACGGGTTCTTGGATCATATATTGCGGCCATGATAGCCGGACTTGTGTTTATCCGATATGTTATGCCCCGCATTCCTAGCAGCCGGGAGGGGCCTTATCTTGCCTCGTCGCTAAAAAATGCCAGGGCTGAAACAAGCGAAACAAAAAAGGTCAGTATAGGGGACACCGGCATGGCCCTTACCTATCTGCGCCCCTCGGGCAAGGCTGAAATAAATAATGAAATGTTTGATGTGATAACTGAAAATCAATTTTTGGAAAGGGACACGCCAATAAAAGTAATTGATATCCGGGGCAACCGTATTGTGGTGGACAGAAAGGAGCCTGAATGATTCAGCCTTACATTTTTCCGGTTGTTCTCCAGGCAGCCGGCATTGCAGTGCTTGTGGCAGAAGTTGTCCTGCCGTCGGGCGGGCTGCTGACGGTTATTGCCGCGGGCTGTCTCGGGTATTCACTTTATATTGTATTTGCGGATATTTCCGTTTTTTCAGGAATGATCTTTGTATTGGCCGATATTGTTATTCTGCCCGTTGTACTTCTTGCCGGGCTGAGACTTCTTGCCCACTCACCGTTTGCACTTAAGTCCGTTCTTTCCAGCAAAAGCGGGTATTCCTCCTATGATGAAAAAACCTCGGAATATGTGGGCAAACAAGGCACAGCTGCAACCAATCTGCGGCCTGCGGGCACTGCCATAATAGACGGCAAACGGGTTGATGTTGTCACCAGGGGTGACTATATTGAAAAAGGTGCGGAAATCAAGGTTTCCGCGGTTGAAGGCGCCCGGATAGTGGTAAGAAAGAAATAGATCCAGGGAGCAAGCTACAAGGTCCAAGGTTAAAGGCAAAAGCTCCAAGGTTAGAAAAACGGTTTCGTAAAAAGTCGATTTTGATATGGCTTCGTAAAAAGCTCAAGATCAAGGCGCGCAAATCCCGAGGAATGCAGCGTAGTTAATCGTACGTGAAATTCCGCAGGGATGCAGCGCAACGCAGATATTGAGCTTTTTACGAAGCCATCAACCTTGAACTTTATTTTAAGGAGGAATCATGTCTGTTGAATACATTATTCTTTTAATTCTTGTAATTGCGCTGATCGTGCTGCTGTATTTTATCGGATCAGCCATATCCCTCTGGGTCCAGGCCCTGGTTTCAGGGGCAAGCATCGGCCTTTTTAACATCATCTTCATGCGCCTGCGCAAAATCTCCCCCAAACTTATTGTCAACGCCAAGATAATGGCGGTCAAAGCGGGACTGGAGGTCTCGACCAATGACCTGGAATCCCATTATCTGGCCGGCGGTGATGTAATGCGGGTGATACAGGCCCTGATTGCAGCTGACAAGGCAAATATTGATCTCAAATTCAACCGGGCCGCGGCAATTGATCTTGCCGGCAGAAATGTGCTCGAAGCAGTGCAGATGAGCGTGAACCCAAAGGTCATTGAAACGCCCATGGTGGCGGCAATGGCCAAGGACGGCATTCAGTTAAAGGCCATCTCCAGGGTCACTGTGCGAGCCAACATAGACCGGCTGGTGGGCGGCGCAGGAGAGGAAACCATTCTGGCCCGTGTTGGTGAAGGCATTGTCACTACCATAGGGTCGTCTGACAGCCACAAAAATGTGCTGGAAAATCCGGACTCAATATCAAAGCGTGTGCTGGAAAAGGGGCTTGATGCAGGCACTGCCTATGAAATTCTCTCTATTGATATTGCAGACGTAGACGTTGGCAAAAACATCGGTGCAGAGCTTGAGACAGACCGGGCCGAGGCTGACAAAAAAATTGCACAGGCCAAGGCAGAAGAGCGCCGGGCCATGGCTTATGCAGCAGAACAGGAGATGCGGGCCAAAGTCCAGGAGATGCGGGCCAAGGTCGTGGAAAACGAAGCCCAGGTTCCAATTGCAATGGCAGAAGCTCTGCGTGCCGGCAATATCGGTATCATGGATTATTACCGGTTTAAAAACATTCAGGCAGACACCCAGATGCGCGACAGCATAGGCGGCGGTGAAGAAGCCGAAAGCCAGGACGAGCAAACCGAGGAATAACAGTGAAAACCCGGGGGGAACACTCCCAAGGAAGTCCAAGGCCGGGGTTGGTTCCTGCAAAAACATCAGGCGATGTAAATTGCTTTTTACGAAGCCGGCAATAACAAAAACAAAGGAAGTTAATATGGAATCTCTGTTATTTTTCCTGGTGCTGATTGT
>CAZVFQ010000118.1:0-8529 GCA_964626455.1 uncultured Desulfobacteraceae bacterium
TGTTATTGTATGGTTTGGCAAGTCCTTAACAGGGGGTTTGTTTTTAGTGCTGCCTTTTTAAGGATAGCATAAAGGAGGGCACCTGCATATAATCCTGCCGGGTGCCCTCATGAGATTTTTAGTCTGTTTTGATCCCGGCCAGTTTCTTTACAAGACGTTTGCGGTCCTTGATGTCGTACTGGGAGGTGATGGCGATCTGTTCCATGATAGGCGATCCGCCTCCGTGGTAGTTGCCGTAATTCATGCTTCCTGCCGCGCCTGAGCATGTGGCGTCTATAAAATAGAGCCAGAATTTGATCTGGTCATCAACCGGCACGTCGGGGTTCCGCTTGAGGTATTTTTCCAGAAGCGGCTTGAGTTCGGGATTCTGGATGTCTTTTTCAAACGGAAAAGTTGCAGGGAACCCGCCGGCAACATTGCACAGCATTTCCTGCTCGTGGAAAACAGCCTCTCCTGTCAGGCAGCGGCCCACGTTGGCATAAATGGAATCCGGTATATAGCTTCCGGGCCCGTATGGCGCTCTGCCCATTCCGGGAATGTAGACTTCCGGTTTGCCGAAATCAGAGGCGGTATATCCGGCTGCATATCCAAGTTCTGTGACTTTGATGATTTCCGCAAAAATTTCGCGGATATGTGATGTTTTTTCAATGCCGTTGTACTCTGCCGCGGTTGCCGCAAGTCCCAGCAGAACATCTCCCAGGGCGGGCTTGCAGCCCGAGTAGCTGTGCCGGTGAAAAAGGGCGAAAAGCAGCGCGCAGATACCGCCGTGATCGTTTTCTCCGCACAGAAACACACGGTCCCACGGGATAAACGCGTCGTCAAAAAGAATGTAGGAGTCTGTGTATCCTCCGTCAAATCCCCTCTTGTAATGGTCTCTCGGCCGCGCGTTGTGCGGATGAACCACCTGAATTACGCCTTCATGGTCTGCGGGGATGGCAAAGGCCACCGCATATTCCTTTTCCTTGGGTCCAAGGGCGCGGGTGGGCACAACCAGGATTTCGTCGGCTATGGATGCCTCTGATATATGCAGCTTGCAGCCTCTTACCACTATACCGTCTTTTTTCTTCTCGGTGATGCGCACGTACATGTCCGGATCAGTCTGCTCAGCCGGCCGCTTGAGACGTTCGCCCTTCATGTCAGTCTGGGCACAGCACCCCACCAGGTCATTTTTCTGAAAGTATTCCAGCCAGTTGCGAAAGTTCTTGTGGTATTCTGTATTGCCGTTGTTCATCTTGTCGGCCTCATATGAGACCGCGTTTATGGCGTTTGTAGCGTCAACGCCCATGCACCGCTGGATGCATCCGCCGACTTTTTTGCACAGATAACGGGTCATATCCTGTTTTTTATGCAGATCTTCTACCGACTGGTGCACATGGCAGAAGCGGTTTATTTTTTCTCCTGTCAGATGGGATGTGGCGGTACAAAGATCGGCTCCCTCCGGGCTGGCTGCTTCGTCGAACGTTACGCCCATCACGTTTATAGCCTGCATCTGCATTTCATCGTCACGATCGATTTTTTCCCCGTTGAAATACAGATTGCGCCGCAGCTTCTTTAATCCCTCAAGGTATTGTTGTTTGGTTCTCATTTTCCCTCCGCTTATTTTGAAAGACATGGTTTGTTTTTAAATATATACCGGCCGTTTAAATGAGGCCGGTATGAGAATTGCCTGTTGTATTAGAGTAAAGCTCCGGGATACTTCTGTCAATCATAATCTTTATTGAATTACAGAAACCAAATGTATAGCCGTGTTTCAATATCTGCAGTTTTAATGGTGTAATTGTTAAGAAGCGTATCTTATGCCTCCCCGAATACTTTGAGTTTTTCTGCCACCTTGAAAATCAGTTCTTCTGAGTTTACGCTCTGCCGGTTCACCCGCAGTCCCTGGATGGATACCACGGGTCCGGTTTCTGAGGAGGTAGTTTCCTCATCAAGGCAGGCATGGGCGCAGCCCGACAGGTGCAGGGTCACATCAGCTTCGGCCTGCGGGTCATATGTCCATTCTGCGCGGTCTTTGAGTGCTTCTCTTAATTGTGCTGCTGTTTCGCTCCGGTCTATCTCAGGGTTGCACCCACCGCAGTAGCGAATTTTTATTTTTAACATGGTTTTTTCCAAGACTGTGTTTTATTATATTAAACGCCGGCAATAATCATTGTCAAACCGAAAGCCGATGGCAAAGTAAAAAGTCCAATATCTGCGTTGCGATGCATTTCTCTGGATATGTGCGCCTTGATCTTGAACTTTTTACTTTGCGGGTCCAAAATTGCTTTTTACAAAACCATCAATTATAATCTTATTAAAGCAATACAAGTATATGAGCGAGCAGACAGACTGGATATCCCGCCACGCGCAAAAGTCTCTTGAGCGGCTGCTGCCCGGGGTACGCGCTGCCATGGGGGCAGATGATAAAAAACAAGACATATTGTGGAAAGAATTTGAAGAGCGCACAAGGCTCCACTGGGAACGGCTGTTTCGTCTGCTGTTGCAGCTCTATGGGTGGCAGTATGATTTTTTTTATCACCTGGAGCAAATCCTTGTCACAGCGGCCCGGAGCTGGGCGCGGCGGCCTGAGTACTTAAAAGAGCTTGATGCCCGCCGGGAGGCTGATCCGCAGTGGTTTCAGTCCCAGGAAATGGTGGGCGGAGTTCTCTATGTTGATCTTTTTTCCCACAACCTGGCAGGCCTTCATGACCATATAGCTTACTTTAAAAAACTCGGCCTGACTTATCTTCACATTATGCCCCTTTTTGCAGCACCCCATGGCAACAGTGACGGCGGCTACGCGGTAAGCGACTACCGGGCAATTAATCCGGACATTGGTACAATGCAGGAGCTTTCATATCTGGCCGGAACTTTGCACAAAGAGGGTATCAGCCTGGTACTTGACCTGGTGATGAATCACACCTCTGATGATCATGTGTGGGCAAGGTCTGCCAAATCCGGTGATCCGGATTTCCAGGAATATTACCTCATGTTTGACGACCGGACCATGCCTGACCAGTATGAGCGGCATCTGCGCGATATTTTTCCGGACACGCGCAGGGGGTGTTTTACTTACTGCCATGAATGCGGCAAATGGGTATGGACAACTTTTAACAGCTTCCAGTGGGATCTAAATTACGCCAACCCGGCTGTGTTTCGCGCCATGGCCGAAGAGATGCTGTTTCTGGCAAACCAGGGCGTACAGGTGCTTCGGCTGGATGCCGTGGCTTTTATATGGAAGCGCCTGGGAACCGAGTGTGAAAATCTGCCCGAGGCTCATATGCTGGTGCAGGCCTTCAATGCCTTGGCCCGCATTGCAGCTCCCTGTCTGCTTTTTAAATCCGAGGCAATAGTGCATCCCGATGAGGTATTACATTATATTTCCCCGGATGAATGCCAGCTTTCCTATAATCCTCTTTTAATGGCCCTTTTATGGGAGTCTCTTGCCACCCGGGAGGTCAGACTGCTGAATAATGCCATGGAAAAGCGCACGCGCATTCATCCCGAATGTGCCTGGGTCAATTATCTGCGCTGCCATGATGATATCGGCTGGACATTTGATGACAATGATGCATGGGAAGTTGGAATAAATCCACATGATCACCGCAGGTTTTTAAACCGTTTTTATACAGGTGTATTTCCGGGCTCTTTTGCCATGGGCCTGCCTTTTCAGTATAATCCGGACACCGGTGATATGAGAATTTCAGGCACTCTGGCATCTCTAGCGGGTCTGGAATACGGGCTGGAAAAAAATGATCCCGAACTTATAGAGGAGGCGGTCAGGCGCATCAATTTGTTAAGAAGCATAATGCTGAGTGCGGGCGGCATTCCACTGATCTATCTGGGAGATGAATGGGGCATGTTAAATGATTACACTTACCTGTCCGATCCTTCCAAGGCGGCAGACAGCCGATGGGTTCACCGGGCCCGCAGGCGCTGGGCTGCAAGGCGGGATATAGCAGACTCGGAAGTTCTGGAATGGCGGTTTTTCAATGAACTCACAGACCTTGTCAGGCTGCGCAAAAACCTGCCTGCCCTGCGAAACGGCAATATGGAAGTTTTTGATACCGGCAATGCGCATGTATTCGGATTTATAAGACAATACCAGGACCAGAAGCTTCTGATTGTAAATAATTTTTCAGAAAAGCCGCAGGCTTTAACCCGGAGACGATTAAACGAGGTGAGCATGGCGATGCGTTTTTCAGACCATGTTACTGGCCGCAGTATTGCCAGCGCAAACGGGTTTGTTCTTGAGGGATATCAGTTTGCATGGCTGGAATGCAGAAGCGGCTAGATTATTGAGAAGGCCTTTAGATATTCTCTTACGCAGTTTATCGTACCTGCAAACATTTTTGATCCTGTAAGCACGGCGAAAACATCCTCCCGGTTGCCGCAGGCTCCGGCAAATTCAGGACCTATGACAGCTGCCGGGTCGCCTGCATCCCGGCTGTTGTTCATTGCAGCCAGGTATTGGTTAAACCGCTGCCTGATAATTTCAAAGTAATCAATGTCATTGCCTGTCATAAGTCCGGCGGTTTCCGATAAGTTCTGCGAAAAAAGGCGCACAGAATTCCAGTAAACCTGCATGAACTGGGTTTTATGCGGGCTGTTTTCCATGAGATAGGCCGCAGACCACCCCACGGTTATTATCTTTAAAAGCGGCAGCTCGTATTCTGCCGCTGTGGAATCGGTGTCCGCTGATTCTGGCAACTGAGCAATGAGTTCTTTTACGTCTTCGCGGTCCACTGCAAAGTTGAACAGATCTTCAGCCGCCTTTTCAATCGCGTTTTTTTCCCTGTCCTGTTTTTCCATGATATATTTAACATCCTGTAGTGTTTTTTAAGTGTTTTTCAGGATTATTATTTTTTAAAGGCGCTGTTGTCAAGAAATGCCCGGGCGGAAGAAATATCTGCAAGGGGTTTCTATGTTGCATTTTCGGGCGTACCGGTGGTTGTGGCAGCGCCTGAAAAGGCTGCCCCGGCTTATCCATGCATCCAAATAACCAGGCTGCGGTTTTTTGTTCTCCCGGACGTCCCCATAATCCAGTGACTCCCTCCAATCTCTGCAAATACCAACACCCGGCTTTTTCAGTTTTTCCCACGGCGGGCCGGCGGTGTTTACAATTTGCAATTTTTGTTGGAAAATGCGAATTGATAAATATATCTGCAGTTGCGGGAAAACATCATGAATCAAAAGGTTATGGATCTGCGGGAAACTGATGAAAAATTTATGAGAGCCGCCCTTAAAGAGGCCGAGACAGCTCTTGAGGCCGGGGAATTTCCGGTGGGATGCGTGATTGCCGGGCAGGCGGAGATTGTTGCAGCCGGGGAAAGGCGCTGCAGCAGGGGGCAGAAGGTAAATGAAATCGATCATGCCGAGATTGCAGCCATTAAAAGCCTTTATGACTCCGGTTTTTCGGGAAACCCGGGGGGGCTTACCCTTTATTCCACCATGGAGCCTTGTCTGATGTGTTTCGGCGCAATATTGATTGCGGGAATAAGGCGGATCGTATACGGATACGAAGATGTGATGGGAGGAGGTACCAAATGCATTCTGGAAAATCTTCCACCTCTTTATAAAGAAGCTGAAATACGGATTGTTCCGCACGTGCTGCGCAATGAGAGCCGCCGGTTGTTTTACCGGTTTTTTTCAGATCCGCAAAATACCTATCTGCAGGGCACCCTGCTGGCGGAATATACGCTATGGCTGAAGTAAAAACGACGTATGCCAACAACAAGGCCGAGGGGTTTTTCGCAGCCGCAAAAGCCGCCGGCATTGATATCCCAGACTCCCTGGCTGATGCTGAAATTTCAACGGTATTTAAATTCAGCGATTATGCGGCAAGACAATGCATTCGCGATCCCTCCCTGCTTTGCGATCTTGTTCAAAGCGGGGATCTGAACAGGTTGTATGCGCGCGGCGAATACAACAGGCGCGTAAAAGCTGTATCAGCCCCGGCAGCCGACGAGACGGAATTTAGCACCGGGCTGAGACGTCTTCGGCACCGGGAAATGGTGCGCATCGCCTGGCGGGATCTTACCGGAAGGGCTGATCTGTTTGAGACAATGGCGGAGCTTTCAGTTTTTGCAGATGCCTGTATTTCAGGGGCTCTTGAATTTCTTTATCCGCAGTTATGCAGCAGATTCGGCAGGCCCGCGGATTCAGCCGGCACACCACAGCAGTTGGTGATCTTTGCAATGGGAAAACTTGGGGGCAGAGAGCTGAATTTTTCTTCTGATATAGATTTGATGTTTGCCTATCCAGAAGCTGGTGAAACCATTGGTGGTGAAAAATCGATTTCAAATGAGGAGTTTTTTACCCGGCTGGCCAGGCGTTTGATTGACGTGATAGGCAAATCGACTGCAGAAGGTTTTGTGTTCAGAGTTGATACCCGCCTGAGGCCGTATGGGGACTCCGGGCCCCTGGTGATGAGTTTTGACGCCATGGAAAATTATTATCAGGCTTATGGCAGGGAGTGGGAACGCTATGCCCTTGTCAAGGCACGTATAGTTGCCGGAGATATCGAAAGGGGCAGGGATTTTTTAAACCGTTTAAAGCCGTTTATATACCGCCGGTATCTGGATTACGGAACTTTTGAGTCCATAAGGGACATGAAGCAAAAGATCGTCCGGGAAGTTGCCAAAAAGGGGCTGCATAACAACATTAAGCACGGTTACGGTGGTATCAGGGAAATTGAGTTTTTCGGCCAGGTCTTCCAGCTGATACGGGGAGGGATAGATCCGGCATACCAGCAAAGAAGCATCCTCAAGATTCTGCGGATAATGTGCAGGGATCGGTGTATTACACGCAGCGTCTATGAGGAACTGACTTCCGCGTACGTGCTTTTGAGAAATACTGAAAACAGGCTTCAGATGCATGACGATATGCAGACCCACACCCTGCCGGAAGATCCTGAAGCTGCCGGGCGGCTGGCTGAAAGCATGGGATTTGAAAGCGCGGCCTTATTTTTTGAAAAACTTGGCCATCATATGTCTATGGTGCATTTTCATTTTAATGAACTGTTAAGCCCCGAACCTGCCGAGCAGGAATCAGAATCCAGAAAGAAACTCGAAGGCGCCTGGTTTGCCCCGGAAGATCAAACTCGAGGTCGGGATTTGCTGGCTGCAGCCGGGTTTGACGAGCCGGATGCGGCGCTTCGCCTTCTTTCGAACTTCAGGGAAAAGGCGGGATTTGGACGCGACGGGAACCTGGCCGAGGACCGACTCAATCGCCTCATGCCTCAGGTGTTAAACGAGGCAGCCGGGACCGACAGGCCGGCAATGGTATTAAAACGTCTTATGCCTCTTTTGGAATCGATTTTAAACCGCAGCTGCTATGTCTCTCTGCTCCTGGAGAATCCGGGGGCTCTGGGTCATCTGGTGAAACTTACCCGTATCAGTCCCTGGATAGTGTCTTTTTTAAGCAGTCACCCCCTTCTTCTCGATGAACTGCTGGACCTGCGGTCCCTGTATGCACCGTTGGGACGGGAGGATCTTGCTGAAGAACTCCGGCATCGGCTTTCCAAATTGCCTGAAGATGATCTTGAGTACCAGATGGATGAAATCCGGGTATTTAAGCAGGTAAACATGTTCAGGATTGTGGCCGCTGATGTTACGGGGCATTTGCCTCTTATGAAAGTAAGTGACAGACTTACCTATCTTGCCGAAACTGTGCTTGAAACCGCCCTGCATCTGAGCTGGCGGCAGATGGTGGAACGCTATGGCCTGCCTTCAGGGATCAGCAAGGGGTCTGACGACATCGGGTTTGCTGCAATTGCATACGGGAAGCTTGGCGGATATGAACTGGGATACAGCTCGGATCTGGACCTTGTTTTTCTGCATACAGCAAAACCCGGAAAGACAGGCGGCGGACGCCTTAAGCCCATTGATAACAGTGAATTTTTCGGCAGGCTTGGCCAGAGGATCATACATTTCCTTTCCGCTCCCACTGCCACTGGTAAGCTTTATGAAATAGACACCCGCCTTCGGCCAAGCGGCAATGCCGGGATACTGGTAAGCCGGATAGAGGCCTTTGAGGAATATCAGGGCAAAAGTGCCTGGATATGGGAACATCAGGCAATTATCAAGGCAAGGCCGGTGGTGGGAGACACGCGGGTGGCCGGAAGGTTTGAGCAGATCCGCAAAGATGTGATTGCAATGAAGCGCGACTCTTCAGCCCTTGTGACTTCGGTTCTCGAAATGCGCAAGCGGATGCAAAAGGCTCATGCTTCAGGGCAAAGCGGTGATTTTGATTTAAAGCAGGATGCCGGCGGAATAATTGATGTGGAATTTCTGGTCCAGTTTCTTATTCTGCGCCACGGGCATGAATACGGAGAGCTCGGCCGCTGGACAGACGTGGTTCGCCAGTTAAATGCGCTTGCACTTTGCGGTATCATAGAGGACCTGGAAGCCCATGCCTTAAAACAGGCCTATCTGATTTACCGCTATTTCGTCCATCGCATGAATCTCCAGGAAAAAAGGGCCGTGCTGCCGGAAAACAGGTTTTCTGAATTGCGCAGGCGGGTAATTGCAATATGGGAAAAATATTTTG
>CAZVFQ010000119.1:0-8286 GCA_964626455.1 uncultured Desulfobacteraceae bacterium
TAAGTACGCTGCATTCTTCGAAATTGCGCAGGCCTTGATCTTGAACTTTTTACGGTGCCATCTAAAATCAAGGTTGAGCGGGAGAAAGTCATGGGAAAAACCGGGACATTAAGCGATATAATGGTACTGGATCTTTCCCGGCTGCTGCCGGGACCGTATGCGTCCATGATTCTTGCGGATCATGGCGCCAGGGTGATTTGCATGGAAGACCGCCGTTTTGCCGGAGAATCCCTGAAAAGCAATACGGTAAACCGCGGCAAGCAGCACATGACCCTTAATCTCAAGTCAGAAGAAGGGAAAAGGATTTTTTTCCAGCTTGCAGAATCCGCCGATGTTGTCCTGGAAGGATTTCGTCCGGGGGTTACCTCCCGGCTGGGAGTGGATTATGAATCTGTTAGTTCGGTAAACCCGGGAATCGTTTACTGCTCTATTACCGGCTACGGCCAAAACGGTCCATACAGTGGATTTGTTGGCCATGATGCCAATTATCTCAGCCAGGCAGGGGTGCTTGACCTTATAGGCGAACCAGGCGGCAGGCCCGTAATTCCGGGCATTCAAATTGCGGACATGGCAGGCGGAGGCATGAACGCGGTAATAGGTATAATGCTGGCACTATACAACAGAGAAAAGACCGGAAAAGGACAATACATAGATATTTCCATGACAGACGGTTCAATGAGTTTTCTTTCTCTTGCAGTAAGTCTTCAGCAGGCTACCGGCAAACAGCTTCATAGAGGCGATTCATATCTTTCACATAGGTATGCCTGCTATAACACCTATGAAACACAAGACGGCCGTTATCTGTCAATAGGTGCAGTGGAAAACCGGTTCTGGAAAAATCTGTGCGAGTATTTCAAAGTGCCGGAATATACATCGCTTCAGTATGATGATGACCGGCGGGAGGAAATCCTGGAATTTTTCAGGAGCAGGTTTTTGTCCAGGCCGCTTTCTTACTGGAAAGAAACGCTTGCGGGTCTTGAGATTTGCTGGGCCCCGGTTCAGACGCTTTCAGAGGCGCTTGAAGATCCGTGTTTTTCACATCGCCAAATGGTTGTCCAGCTCTCGGAAGAGGGCGCAAAGCCCCTTACCGCACTTGGGTCCCCTGTAAAGCTTTCCGAGAATCCGGCCGTAATAAAGGGTATGCCCCCCGAGTTCGGCAAAGATACCACGGCTATATTAAGGCAGCTTGGCTACAGTGATGCCCAGATCGCCGCATTTGCCGAAAAAGGTGTGATCTGAAGGAAAAATCAATCCGCTACTATATATAATATATTGTCAAAGGAGCATTTAAGTTTAAAATGACAACCTCACTGCAGAAGGCAAAGCAGAATCCGGAATCAATGAAAGCAAGAATCCTTGAGGCTGCCAGAAAAATATTCGGTGAATACGGATTTCACGGTACAACGACCCGAATGATCGCAAAGGCGGTTGATATTGATATATCCACCCTCTATTACCACTGGGGGGAAAAGGGCGATTTATACGAGGCCGTGATCAGGGATATAAATGACGGCCTGGGCCGGAAGCTCATAGAAGTCGAAAAAAAAATAAAGGGCAGACCCCTTGCAGAACGCCTTGATATAGCAATTGAGGAAATGGTGGATTATTTGTTTGAAAATCCTGAGATATCGAATCTTACCCTGTTGCGCTATTTCATGAAAACCCGCCACGGCAATCTGCTTGATTTCAGGGTGCCTGAATACCTTTCAGACATAGCCTGTTCCATGGGTCTGGCAAGGGATCGGAAAAACGTACCAGTCGAGGCGCGAATGAAGGTGCTTTCAATTATGAATGCCATCCACAATTTCGTGTCAGGCGAAAATTTTTTCAGGCCAATGATGGGTTTAAACAGGCAGGAGTACAGAAGGCATGCCAAAGAGACCTTAAAGTTCTTCAACCTTGCGGCATTTACCTGAAAATCAGGTTTGTTGCGAAGATACCGGAACACGGCAAAACAGCGGCCGGTGTTTTATTCCGGCGGGATCAGGCCGAGTTCCTTTAATCGTTTTAGAACTTTTTCCTGCACAGTCAGCAGGTCCTGCTTCAGAATTTCAAGCTCCTCCATTCTGCTGTCGATTTCTTTAAGTTTTTTTTTGCCATAGGCATAGGTTCTTTTAAGCTGTTTTTCCTCGTCCATGTCAAAATCAGCCATGCCGATCATCTCGGAAATTTCGTCAAGGGAGTAACCCAGCCGTTTTCCGCGCAAAATCAGCTTAAGGCGGGCACGGTCCCGTTTGTCGTAAATGCGGTGGTTGCCTTTGGTTCGTTCCGGCGAGATCAGCCCTTTTTCTTCATAAAACCGTATCGCCCGTGTGCTGATATCCAGCTCGTCGGCGAGCTCGGATATGGAGAATCTGAGGTTTGTTTTTTTTGGTTTGGGAGTGCTGATCATCTCGTTTTCTCCGATATATCGGCTTATGGGTTTTTAAATGTGGGCGGCCTCGTAAAAAGCATCTAACCTCATTTGAGGTTTTTACAGGAAGGAAGTCCAAGGTCAGTGCTGCACTTCACTTCACCCCTTGATTCGGCACGTCCGACCACTGCCATGTCTGAAGATGCCCCTGTAACCCTGCAGGCAGTTCTTATGCCCTCAAGAGCCTCCGGGTTTTCGACGATTACGGGTATATAGTTTGCCGAAAGGCCTTTGGCCCGGGTTTTATTACAGGGATCTTTTTTTTCAATTACAACATCGAGTATTTTTCCGATCATACTGCTGAAAAACCGGGTTTTCTTTTTTTTACCCAGCTCCCGCATTATACGGCAGCGTTTTTTTATCTCGCTGTCGGCTACGCGTCCGGAAAACCGGGCAGCGGCCGTGCCCTGTCTCGGAGAGAAAGGGAAAACATGCAGATAGGTTACAGGAAGCTGTTCTATGAGTTTTCGGCTTTGGTTAAATGCTTTGTTGTCCTCGCCCGGAAATCCGATCAGTACGTCTGCCCCGATTGCAGCGTCCGGAAACATGCTGTGTATTTTCTCCGTCAGTTCGGCAAAATCTTCGGGGGTGTAAGGTCTGTGCATTTTTTTGAGAATTTGTTTGTCCCCGCTTTGAAGGGGGATATGAAAATGCGGGCAGATTTTTTCAGAGGCTGCGATAAAATCGAGCAGTTCGTCTGTGATCTCTGTTGGTTCAATGGAACTTAGCCTTATGCGATAATCTCCTTCTACTGAATCTATCAATCCGAGAAGACCGGCAAGGTTTGTCCGGGAATCAAGGTCTTGTCCGTATTTGCCGATATGCACACCTGATAATACTATTTCCGGTGCGCCTGTGGAAACAAGCTGGATAAATTCAGCGATAAGGCGTTGCGGGTCCTGGCTTCGGCTTCGTCCCCGGGTGTAAGGGACAATACAGTATGTGCAAAAGTCGTCGCATCCGTCCTGTATCTTAAGAAAAGGGCGGGTTCTTCCTCCTGCAGCCGGGGCCGGCATGGAGTCAAAGCATCTGTAATCGGAGACCGCCCTGTTTAAAACAACCGGTTCGTGGCCGTTTTTTTTCGTCGGTAAAAAAAAGGCGTTTTTGTCCGGAGAATTAATGATCCGGAAAATCCGGTGTTTGTCTGCGTGCCCGATTACATAATCAACCCCTTTGATTCCGGCAAATGCGTCCGGGTCCTTTTGCGCACAGCATCCGGTTGCCACTATCACCGCATCCGGATTATTGCGGATGGCCTTTCGAACTGCCTGTCTTGACTGCATCTCCGCCCTGCCGGTTACCGCGCAGGTATTAATTATGCACAGGTCTGCACCTTTATCCGGGCTGCTGACACGCCATCCGTGATGGTCTCTGCACCAGGCTGACAGGGCTTCGGATTCAGCCTGATTTACCTTGCAGCCAAGGGTTATGGTTTGCAGGGTTTTATTCATAATAACGGTTATATCTGATTTTCTATCCAGCCGCCGGCTGCAACAATGCTGCCTGTGTAGCACACAGCGGTCTGGCCGGGAGTTATGGCCGCCTGTGGTTTTGCAAACCGTATTACAGCCGTGTCGTCCGGGCCGGGTTCCAGCATGGCATCAGCTTCGCTATGCCTGTACCTGATTTTTGCCTTGATTCGAATCGGTTTATCCGGTTTTGCAATAAGCCAGTTGACCCGTTTTATATAACAGTGATCTTTATACAATGTATTTTTAAATCCCACAACCAGTTGGTTGTATTGGGGCTCTATACGAACCACGTAGTAAGGGGCCTCTGCCGGACAATTAATGCCCCGGCGCTGCCCCACGGTAAAACGGTGCAGCCCTGTGTGTCTGCCGATTACATTGCCGTCCGTATCCACGACCGGGCCAGGGGCGTTGCGGATACCGCTTCTGGATTCAAGAAATTTTGCATAGTTTTCTTTGTGAATAAAGCAGATGTCCTGGCTTTCACGTCTGGTAGCAGGCTTTAATCCGTTTTGATCCGCGATTTTTTTTACCTGGTCCTTGTTCAGATCCCCCAGCGGGAAAAAAGCCCTTGAAAGCTGAGAAACATCCAGCATTGCCAGAAAATAGGACTGATCCTTTTTCCTGTCTGCCCCTTTTTCAAGCAGCGGGGTTTTGCCGGTATTATCAATTTTTGCGTAATGGCCTGTTGCAAGGCGGTCAGCACCAAGCTTTCGCGCATGTTCCAGAACCGTTCCGAATTTGATTACGCGGTTGCAAAGCACACAGGGGTTCGGGGTTTTTCCTGAGCGATAGGTTTCAGCAAAGTATTGCACAATTCGTTTTTCAAAAACCCTGCGGCAATCTATAATGTGAAGGGGGATGTCAAGCTCTGCTGCAAGCTGTTTTACAGGATAAGGCGGATTTTTTGCTTCCTTATCGCTTTTCGCCGGCCCTTTGTTTCCGTATCCGTGCTTTGCGGATTCATATCCTGTAATAAAATGGATGCCGAAGATTGGAATGTTTCTGCTTTTAAGAATCCAAGCGGCAACCAGGGAGTCTATCCCCCCGCTTAAGGCAACAGCGGCAGTCATTTTTTTTGTTTCAGACCGGGGTGTCGGTGATAAGCATTGTGGCCGGATCCAAATAAAGTTCAGAGGGTGTTTCATGGCCGGGCTGGGCCATGTCCGGCAGTATTTTAAGATAAACCCGGTTTTTGTCCGGATGGAGAAAAAGCATCAGATCAAATAATTCCGCATACGGTGCAAACGATGTGGGGATTCCCGAATTTTCCACCGGCTCCTCTCTGTGGGTGCGTACAGTAAACCAAAGCAGTAGTCGGTTTGCAAGCGCGAAATCCTTTAATTTTTTTAGTCTGGAATGTGTCTGATTTTCCAGGAAAAGTCCATCCACCATGACCTGGGCGGGGCGGAATATTTCGCTTGCCATGAGTTCTGAAATTCTTTTTTCCAGCTTGTCTATGGAAAATGTTTCGGTTTCAAAGGTCATTATGAACCTGCGGTGCAGAAGCTGATCCCAGAGTTTTTCCCTGTTGGAATTTTCTTCAGTCTGACAAAGACGGTGGTATACCTCCCGGTACCACAAATCTACCTTGTCCACCGGGTTATCCGTGCTCATGTGAAGAATGTTTTTACCGTTTAACATTGTATAGATTGCAAGCTGGACGAGCAGGGCTGTTTTGCCCACGCCCGCCCGGGCCAGAATGGCGGCAAAGCCGCCATTCTCTAAGCCTGATGCGGCATCCTGGCCCATCATTTTTAGCGGATCCTGCAGTATATGCGAGTTTTTAAACATTTGTTTCGGCTCCTTTGGCTCTCTTTATGTATATCGGTCTTTTTAAGCCCGGTTTTAATGTCGGTCGCAATTATCCTAATGGGCAGTTGCTTTGGTTTTGGCCGATTGCTGGGGGTTTTTTTCGATTTCCCGCAGCACTGATGCGGGCACTTCCTTATAGGCTTCAAATTCCATTGTAAACTGGGCCTTGCCCTGGGTCAGGGAGCGCAGCACCGTTGAATAGCCAAACATTTCTGCAAGCGGAACATTTGCTTCTATCACGGTGGAGACGCCTTCATCATGTACTCCGATAATCACTCCGCGCCTCTGGTTTAAAGAACCCATAACATTGCCCTGGTACTCATCCGGGGTTTCCACCACCACCTTCATAACCGGTTCGAGAAGTACCGGCCCTGCCCTGTGGTAGGCCTGCTGAAAGCCTCCCCGGGCTGCCGCCTGAAAAGCCATTTCCGATGAGTCAACCGAATGGGCCGATCCATCATTTAGCACGACCTTGACGCCTGTAACAGGAAATTTCATCCAGGGGCCTTTTTGCATGCATTCCCTGAAACCCTTTTCACAGGCGGGAATGAAAATGGTGGGTATATTGCCGCCTGAAACCTTGTTTCCAAATTCAAATTCACCGTCAGCCGGCTCCATGTAGCCGATCACGCGTCCGAACTGGCCCGAACCGCCGGTCTGCTTCTTATGGGTATAGTCAAAGTCACTGCGACGGGTAATGGTTTCCCTGTATGCGACCTGGGGTTCTCCTGCGTGAAGCGAGACGCTGTATTCACGTTTCATGCGTTCCAGGTATACTTCAAGATGAAGTTCTCCCATGCCGGAAATCAGTGTTTCCCCGGTCTCAGGGTTAAAGTGGGTCTGGAAGGTCGGGTCCTCTTTTGTAAACCGGTTGAGTGCTTTTGACATGTTGGTTTCCGACTTGTAATCCGCAGGCTTTACCGCAAGGGTTATCACGGGTTCCGGGATATACATAGAAGACATGGAAATGTTTTGCCCCGGCCTCGCAAAAGTGTCACCGGATGCACAGTCGATCCCGAACAACGCGCCTATGAAACCAGCGGGAATCGTTGTTACATCCTCCATTTTGTCCGCGTGCATTCTGACAATCCGGCCGACTTTGATCTTTTTGCCTGAGCGGACGTTATATATAGTGTCACCCTTGTTAAGAGCCCCCTGATAGGTCCTTATGTATGTGAGCTGTCCGTAGGCGGTGTCTTCCAGCTTGAAAGCCAGGGCAACTAATGACTTTGAGTCGTTTGCTTCAAGGCGTACCGGGGCTTCATCGTTGTTTATGTCCAGGGCATAACTTTCCACATCCAGGGGCGAGGGTAAATAATCGGCCACCGCGTTTAACAGGGGCTGGACGCCTTTGTTTTTGTAAGCAGAACCCATCAAAACCGGGGTCAGTTCGCGTTTTAAGGTACCCTGCCGGATTGCCTTGCAGAGCAGGCTTTCGGAAACCTCCTGTTCTTCGAGTATGGCATCTGTGAGTTCATCTGAAAACACCGAAGCTGTTTCCAGCAGTTCCTCGCGCTTTTTTGCTGCCTGGTCAACAAGATGGGCAGGGATTTCCCCGGCTTTGATTTCTTGTCCGGACTCGCCTTCAAAATAAATGGCTTTCATCGAAATCAGATCAACCACGCCATGGTGTTCGGATTCCAGCCCGATGGGTATCTGGAGTGCAATAGCATTGTGACCGAGTTTATCGCGAAGCTGGTCTATTACCCTGAAAGGGTTTGCCCCGCTTCTGTCGCATTTGTTGATAAACGCGATGCGGGGAATGTTATAGCGCTTCATCTGCTGATCAACTGTTATGGACTGGGACTGGACACCCCCCACGGCGCACAGCACCAGTATAGCTCCGTCAAGCACCCGCAGGGAACGTTCGACTTCCATTGTAAAGTCAACATGGCCGGGGGTGTCGATGATGTTTATTTCGTGATCCTGCCAGGTGCAATAGGTCGCAGCCGAGGCAATGGTGATGCCGCGTTCCTTTTCCAGCGCCATGGAGTCCATTGTAGCCCCCACGCCGTCCTTGCCCCGCACTTCATGAATCTTGTGGATTCGTTTGGTCAGATAAAGGATTCTCTCGGTAAGGGTTGTCTTGCCCGAATCTATGTGCGCGCTGATTCCGATGTTTCTTACGTTTTTGATTTCAAAGCCCATATATCTTCTTTCACCTTAAAATAAAGATAGTTTTCGCAAACAAGTTAAAATCCTCCCTTCTTATCCAAAGCCGGATATCTTTGTCAACATATTTTTTGCCAGGCAGTGTAAAATCCCCAAGAGCAGTCCATGAAACGATATTAAATAAAATTATAACCATGTATGGATTCGGGCGCAATGGAAGGCAGGGTATGAACAAATCCAGCCCCGGCGGACCGCAGCGTGAAAGAACAAAAGAGCAGGGTTGGTATTTGCAGGGATTAAAGGGGTTCCCTGGCTTGTGAAGAGGCATGGGAAAACACATACCCGCAGTCTGGTTGTAAAGGATGCTGGCTAATCCGGGGCAGCCTTTTCAGGCGCTGCATTCGGGCCGGGCATCTGCACGGCTCGCTACGCCCGGCCGGCGAACTCGCACACTATCGTGTGCTCAAACAAGCGCCG
>CAZVFQ010000120.1:0-8048 GCA_964626455.1 uncultured Desulfobacteraceae bacterium
GGGAGTATGGAGATGTCCTGCAATGCTTTCCTGTTCGTCCAGGATTTCTCGCAGAATTTTCATGTCGGTCATCGGGTTCATTATCACGGCTCGCAGCACCACAGTATTTTCCGGACATTCAGGGGCCGACTGCAGCGTGGTGCGCGATACAAAACTTTGGCCTGCTTCGCGCTGCATACGCTGCAAGTCCCGGTTGATTTTGTTTAAGGCCAGATTTATGCGGCATCTTTCTTCTTCCTGTGCTTCTGCCAGGGTTTTCTGGATTCTGTTCGGACAATACCGGTAGGTCAGGATGTTTAGCACGGGATCTGTAACGAGTTCAAAATCCGGGCGCTGCCGTATTTCTTCTGCAAACGCGTGCGCTGTTTCAATGCCGTGGTCTATTAACAGGGCATATCCGTTGCTGCCCATGATTTTTAAGGCAGAATCGAGTATAAGCGAATTTGCCTCCCTGGAGCCTGAAAGCGATTTTATCCCCAGGTCAACCGATCCCATGCGGTTGACATAATTTGCATGATACGCGATAACATCCATTATATACGGGTCTTTGAAATAAACCATCCCGCAGCTCATGGGCATGTAGAACTGCTTGTGGCCGTCTATGGTAACTGAATCGCTTTTTTCTATCCCTGAAAGCAGATGTTTGTATTTTTTCGAAAGAAGCGTGGGGCCGCCCCAGGCTGCATCCACGTGGAAATGGATGCCGTGTCTGCGGCAGATATCGGCCATTTCATCCAGAGGATCCACGGTGCCGGTCTCTGTTGCCCCGGCAATGCCGACGGCCGCAAGAATACAGGTTTCGGGCGATTCCGCCCTGATTTTTTCAATGGTCTGCTCAAAGGCATCCATTTTCATTCTGCAGTCATCGTCGATATCTATGGGTATAACGCTGTCGCTTCCAATTCCAAGGATTCCGGCCGCTTTTCTCAGCGAGTAGTGCACCAGTCTGGAAGCCAGGATAACGCAGCGGCCTACACCATAAGCCTGGTAGGCTGCGGGCACCCCTTCATGCTCAATTCCGCAAAAGCCGTCTTTTGGGGCAAATTTTGCATTCCTTGCAACCCAAAGGGCGGTGAGATTTGCTGTTGTGCCTCCCTCTGTAAAGCCCCCCAGTGTTGTGTCCGCGTTCTGGACATGTTCAAGGTAGAAATCTTCGCCCGAATCGTAGATCATGCGGTGGATCCTGGCCAGCACCTGCTTTTCAATTATGGAGACCACCTTGGATGTTTCGAGTTTTACCGGATTCTGGTTTAAGGCCGCCACGATGGTTTTTAAGTGCACCATGAAAAACGGAATCGCAGATGTCATGTGACCCACGAAATAAGGCGATGCCACGTTGACTGCATGCGGGGCGGTCTCATTTATAAGGCAGGTTATTACGTTTGCGAGTTTTTTTTCAGGATCCTCGTTTATATCAGTGCGCATGTAGCCTTTTGAAAGCTCGCGCAGGCTTTTTGCCTCTGTTATGCCCACATGTGTTTTTAAAAAATCGTGCAGGCCAAACAGTATGCGCTCCATGTATTTGATCAGGGTGGCCCGGGATGCATCATCTTCGGGCCGGATAAACACCTTTGCCAGGCGCTCCCAGTCTGCGACAAGATCTTTTTTTGATGGTTGCTTGATTTTCATATGTTTCTTTTTTATTATATTGCGGATCAAGTAATTGCTGCATGCACGGCAAAAAATATCCTGTTTAAAAAAATAATTACATTAAACGCAACAGTGTATGCAGGTCAATAATAATTCCATGATGTGCTGATTTCTTCCCGCTTATGACTTTTAAAATTCCTGAAATATCCAGACATGAGTGCTTTGAACGCCTGGGCTGCGGTGCGGTGCTTGCCACTGCCACCAGGAGCCTTTCGCGCCGCATGGGTTCACGATATGCAGAGTATCGGATAGAAAAAGGCGATGAAGCCTGGCAAACTCCGGATATCCTGCCTTTTAATGCATGGCTTTCAAGGCTTTTCAGCGATTTTATTTGTTCTCCACAGATGATGCAGAAATTAAATGCTTCCATACCGCATCTGATGGATGAGATGGAAGAAGTTTTTGTCTGGGAGAGCATAATCGGAAAATCAAATGAAGCGGCCGGCCTGCTTGGCATATCTGAGACTGCGCGCATGGTCCGGGAGTCCTGGAGCCTGTGCCGGCAATGGAAAACAGGGATCAGAGACGGCATTGAATGGTCCGCTCCTGATCCCGCAGCCTTTGGCAGATGGGCTGAACTTTATGAGAAGTTCTGTCAGGCGCACGGATATATGGATTCGGCCAGCCTGCCCATGTTTCTGGCCGACATAGTGGGCCGCGGATTTGCATGTCAGCCCGGCGAGCTGATTCTGGCAGGATTTGATGAATACAGTCCCTCCATGCAGGAACTGTTTTTGGCATTGAAAAAAGGGGGCACGGGTGTTTTTGCCATGGCACGCCCAAAAAGAAAGGCGTCTGCCCGCATGGTTTGCCTTGAAGATGATGCCTCTGAAATCCGCGCTGCAGCCCTATGGGCAAGGCAGCGCATTGAGGCAGACCCATCGGCCCGCATTGGGGTGGTCTCGCCGGGACTTGCCCAAGACCGGGAAACTGTGCGCCGGGTGTTTACTGACGTGTTTTATCCTTCAGCCCTGTTTTCCGGAAATGATCCGGAAAACTGCATTTTCCAGATTTCAGCCGCGCCCGCGCTTTTACAATACCCGGTTGTGGCTGCTGCAAAAGCCATCCTGGAACTGGCCTGCAGGCAGGGAGCGGAAGTGCTTGAATGGAGCCGGATTCTGCGCCAGCCCTTTATGGGCGGAGCAGAGGCTGAATATGCCACCCGTGCGGCCCTGGACGCTGAAATAAGAAGCAGGGGTGATCTTTATTTAACTGTTTCCAGGATCGCTGCAATCGCCGGGGAAAGGCCTTCTTCAATCCGCAGTGATTTTGATCTGAAGATCCTGTCAGATATTCTGGAAAAACTTCGGTCCAGGGCCGGGGCCATGAAATCAAGGCAGGAGCCGGATAAATGGATGGAGGAATTTTCCGCGGTACTTGAAGACACGGGATGGCCCGGAGACCAGAGCTTGTCATCTGCCGAATATCAGACGGTTTCAGCCTGGCAAACTGTCCTGGAGTCATTTTCAGGCATAAGCTTGCTTACAGGGCCGATGTCTTTTTCCGGCGCACTTGATCTTCTTGTGCGCAGGCTTTCAGAAACCCCTTTTCAGCCGGAGCAGCCTGATGCAGGGGTAAGAATTGCCGGCGTGCTCGAGGTCGCAGGCGAAGAATTTGACTCTCTTTGGATAATGGGGCTTCATCATGAAAAATGGCCCCCTCCGGCCAGGCCAAATCCGTTTATCCCCTTGCCAATCCAGCGGCGCCTCGGGCTTCCGCATTGCAGCCCGATGCGGGAGCTTTCCCATGCCGGCGCTATAACAGAACGCCTGCTTGAATCCGCAGATGAAATAGTATGCAGTTTCAGCAGGACCGACGGTGAAAGCACGCGCCTTGCAAGCCCGCTGATAGATCATTTGAAACAGATTGATGCAGATGAAGTCTTGCCCCCGAACTATGATACATACTGGCAGAATCTAGCCTGCACCTGTAAGACAGAGGAGCTTTCAGATCCTGAGGGCGCCCCTGTGGACGAGGGCGCGCAAGTAGCCGGGGGCACGGGGATTTTCAGGTCCCAGGCTTTGTGCCCGTTTCAGGCTTACTGCAGATACCGCCTTGGGGCCTGCGGCCTGGAGGCACCTGAGCCGGGTTTAAAGCCGTGGCAAAGAGGGGTCCTGGTTCATCGTGTGCTGGAATTTTTCTGGCGCAGGCTGGGCAGAAGCCTTGCTCTGGAGGAAATGGCTCAGGCTCAGTTGGAAGACTGCATAAGACGGGCAGTGGATGAGGCTGTTTCCAAAATGGCCGGAAAAATGACGCAGACCTTTACGGAAAGATTCATGCGGGTTGAAACGCAGCGCTTATACAGCCTGATAAAGGAATGGATTGCAGCGGAAACCGGCCGTGCACCTTTTGAGGTTGAAGGTACGGAAAGCAGAATGAATATCAATATCGGCGGTATCGGGCTTTTGGCTTCTGCTGACAGGATCGACCGTTTGGATAACGGACGACTGGTGATAATAGATTATAAAACAGGCGATATTTCCCCGGGCGACTGGTTTGCTGCGCGCCTGGCAGAGCCCCAGCTGCCCCTCTACAGCCTGGCCTTGGGAAAAGACTGTATTGCAGGAGTGTTTTTCGCCAGGGTTCAGAAAAACAAGGCCGGATATGCCGGAATTGCTGAAGCAGACGGAATTATTCCCGGCTGCAGGGCGATCATGGATGACGGCAAATTAGCAAAAGATTTTGAAAGCATGCAGGAAGTCCTGGACTTCTGGGAGGCAAGGCTATTGTCCCTGGCAGAGGAAATACGGACGGGTTATGCCGCTGTTATGCCGGTTTCGGAAAACAAGGCCTGCCGCAATTGTGATCTTTCCCAGATCTGCAGAATCTGGGAGTCGTCAAACCATGACCGGACGCATAAAAGGGCGGAAAATGAGTGATATGATTGACGCATCAGAACGAAAACGCGCCCTGGAGCCGGAAAAATCCTTCATTGTTCAGGCCCCGGCCGGATCCGGGAAAACAGAGCTTTTAATCCAGCGCTACCTGGGCCTGCTTGCCGGGGTCAGGCACCCGGAGGAAATCCTTGCCATTACCTTTACCCGCAAGGCTGCCGCAGAGATGCGAAACCGCGTGCTTGCAGCACTTGAAAGGGCAAAACACGACACCTTGCCGCAAAAAGATCACGAAATCCTGACATGGCAGCTGGCGCGAAAGGCAAGGCAAAAAGACAAGTCTGAAGACTGGCGGATTGAAAAATACCCTTCCAGGATGCGCATTATGACAATAGATTCCCTGTGCGCCGGTTTGACCCGGCAGATGCCGGTGCTTTCAGGATTTGGTGCGCCCGCAGGGATCACTGATAATCCGGATTTATTGTATCAGAGAGCTGCGCGCAATACAGTGGCGGAACTCGAGGGCGAAAAAAGCCGATCAGAAGCAGTAGAGATTCTGGCCGCCCATCTGGATAATCGTCTTTTATCCGTGGAAAATCTGATCGCCCTTATGCTGCCCAGGCGGGATCAGTGGCTGCGGCACGTTGTTGCTGCAAAAGATAAAAAAGACCTGCGCACCAGGCTTGAATCCGCGATCAAAGGGGTTATAGCCAGAGCTCTGTCGGATCTGCGGCAAAAGTTTCCGGATGTCTGTGTTGATGATACGGTTGAATTGTGCAGGTTTGCGGCGCAAAATCTTGCAAACAAAGGCAGGGATTCGCAGATTGTCAACGCCGCGGATCTCGCCGGGCTGCCGGGATGCGCTGCTGAGGATCTTTTTGTCTGGCAGGCAATAGCCGAGCTTTTTTTGACAAAGGAGGGAGCATGGCGAAAGAGAGCAGACAAAAACCTTGGTTTTCCTGCCGCAGGTTCGGTCAAGGCAGATTCTGACACAAAGGCTTTGCTGGAGCATAACAAGGCGAGGTTTAAAAACCTTATCGCCGAACTCTCGGCAGTAGCCGATCTTGCCGGTGCACTAAATGAGGTTCGCCATCTGCCCGCCCCTGCCTATACGGAATCTCAGTGGGCTGTTCTTGAAGCGCTTTTTGAAATCCTTAAACTGGCTGCAGCCCATCTGCAGGCTGTGTTTGAACAGGCCGGGGGGGTGGATTTTGCAGAAACATCAATAAGGGCCAAAGCAGCCCTGGGCGATCCGGATGAGCCCACTGATCTCGCCCTGTCTCTTGATTACAGGATATCACATATTTTAATCGACGAGTTCCAGGATACCAGCATAAGCCAGTTTGAGCTGATGCGCGGCCTGACAGCGGGATGGAGCCCGGGCGACGGCCGCAGCTTTTTTGCTGTGGGCGATCCCATGCAGTCGATTTACGGGTTCAGGGAAGCAGAAGTGGGTCTTTTTTTAAAGGCCTGGGACCATGGCCTTGACGAGCACGTTCCCCTGGAGCAGCTTGCCCTTAAAAGCAATTTTCGCTCCCAGCGCGGTGTCGTGGAATGGGTTAACAGTGTTTTTTCCCGGGTTCTGCCGGAAAAGGCGGAACCTGACACAGGTGCTGTGCCTTACATGCCTGCCCAGCCGGTTTTCGATCACGACAACGGGCCTGCTGCCCGTATCCATCCCTTAATCGATTCTGATGACCGCCGGGAAGCTGTTCTGGTGACTGATTGTGCAAAACAGGCACTGGAAAACTATCCT
This sequence comes from uncultured Desulfobacteraceae bacterium, assembly GCA_964626455.1. Lineage (GTDB taxonomy): Bacteria > Desulfobacterota > Desulfobacteria > Desulfobacterales > Desulfosalsimonadaceae > Desulfosalsimonas. Next base: position 6,241 of record CAZVFQ010000120.1, read on the forward strand.
GAGGAGACCGTGGCAGTGCTGGTTCGCAGCCGGCCGCATCTAAAGGCGGTTGTGCCCGAGCTTCGCAGGGCAGGACTGCGGTTTTCAGCAGTGGAGATTGATTCTTTGGCAAAGCGTCCGGTTGTGCGCGATCTTTTGTCTTTGACCCGGGCTTTGTGCCATCCCGCGGATCGTGCGGCGTGGCTGGGCGTGCTGCGGGCTCCCTGGTGCGGGCTTACACTTGCCGACCTGTATGCTGTTGCCGGCAAAGATCACAAATCTTCGGTTTATACCCTGATCCACGATCAAGACATAGTATCTTCCATGAGCAAAGACGGCCGAAAACGACTTTTACGCATAAGGCCTGTTCTGGACGCCGCGGTGCGCCAGTGCGGCAGGCGTGGTCTGCGGCGTATTGTTGAGGGCGCCTGGCTTGCCATAGACGGTCCTGCAGCAGCCTCAGATAAGGCTGAACTTGCAGATGTGCCTGTATATCTGGATTATCTTGAATCGTATGCAGGCTCGGATCTGATATCGGATATAAGCGGTTTTGAGCAGGGTGTGTTTGATCTTTTTGCAGCCCCTGACCCCGGCGCGGACCAGCGCCTCCAGATCATGACCATACACAAGGCAAAAGGCCTGGAGTTTGACACGGTTCTTATCCCCGGCCTTGGCAAAGCCCCGCGCTCTTCTGATCCGGCGCTTCTGATCTGGCAGGAGGTCTCTGATGCGCCCGGAGAAGAATCGCTTTTAATGGCGCCGATTTCAGAGGCCGGGGCTGACAGGGACCCCATATACAGCTATATCCACAGGCTCCAGCAGACAAGGGCTTATCACGAGACAGGCCGGCTGCTTTACGTGGCTGCCACCAGAGCGAAAAAGCGGCTTCATCTGTTTGCAAACGCGCGTCTTGACAAGGCGGGAAGGCTGTGCCGCCCTGATTCGCGCTCTTTGCTCGGGGTTTTGTGGCCGGCCGTGGCAGATGAATTCGAAGAAGCCGGAAAGGCAGGTTCCGGCACAGAGGAGCAAAAAGAAACAGGCCCTGCTGATACAGCTCCCTGTATTCGCAGACTGCCCGCAGACCGGGATGTTTACAGGCCGCTGGCAGATGTTTCAATCCCTGAGTCCGGAGGGCACAGGATAAAATCTGCCGCGCCTGAAACTTATCTGCCCAGGTTTGACTGGGCAGGGATAACCCTGCGGCGCATTGGAACCGTGGTTCACAGGTGGCTTGGCATCATATGCGAACAGGGCTCTGAAAACTGGGATAAAGAGAGGATAAACGAGGCTGCAGGCCTTCTGCGGGCTGATCTTTTGCGTGCGGGGGTTTGTGCTTCTGATATGGAAAGCGCTGTTCTGCAGGTCAGGCAGGCCCTTGGAAACGCACTTGGCGATGAAACCGGAAGATGGATACTTTCTGCAAGAAGCACCGGCGCATGTGAATATGCCATAAGCGGCGTGCTCGATGGTGTGCTTGTGAACGCGGTCATTGACCGCACGTTTGTGGATCAAAACGGGGTGCGCTGGGTGATTGATTATAAAACCAGCACCCATTCAGGAGGAGGGCTTTGCGAGTTCCTGGATCGGGAGCAGCTGCGATACAGTCTGCAGATGGAGCGCTACGCACGCCTGATGGAAAAAAAAGACCGCCGCCGGGTCTGTGCGGGGCTATATTTCCCCATGATTCCTGCCTGGCGCCAGTGGCAAACAGATAAGGAAAATTAAACAAGCTGTTTTTTCTGTCTAATTGACGGTTTCGTAAAAAGCAATTTTAAGATGGCAAAGTAAAAAGTCCAAGATCAAGGCGCGCAAATCCCGAGGAATGCAGC
>CAZVFQ010000121.1:0-7919 GCA_964626455.1 uncultured Desulfobacteraceae bacterium
AATAGAATTTAAATAAGCGTAGCAAAACAAAAGGTCTGAAACTGGCCGGATCCGAATCCAGTTTTTCGGATTATCTGAACGGAGAACACGGAGAAATAAAGATATGGGGTTAACTGTCGGAGTGACGCGCGATGACCGGTTTGCAGAGCACAAAACCGGTCATTTTCACCCCGAGCACCCCAGGCGGATTCTGGAGATTTACCGCATGATAGACCGGGAGTTCGGGCAGGATCTTCTCCGGTTCAGACCGGGGCCGGCCGCCCTGGAGGACCTGGAACGTGTTCATACGCCGGCTCATATACAGAAGATTTTAAAAACAGCCGAACAGCGGATGACAAGCCTGGCACCAGATACCCCGGCAAGCGCCCGCAGCTATATGGCGGCATGGCTGGCTGCGGGCGCCTGCCTGCAGGGTGTTGACATGCTCATGGAAAACCAGTGCCAGGCTTTCTTCGCTCTGGTCCGCCCTCCGGGTCATCACGCACTTGCCGACAGGTCGGCCGGTTTCTGCGTATTTAACAATATCGCGGTGGCCGCCAGATACGCCATGGCCCGCCGTGCCGTAAAACGCATTTTTATAATAGACTGGGACGTTCATCATGGAAACGGATTAAACGATATTTTCTACCAAGACGATCAGGTCTATTACTATTCCACTCACGACATAATGCTTTATCCATACAGCGGCGAGCCCGGGCAGACCGGTACAGGCAAAGGATCGGGATATACGATGAATATCCCCATATCCAGGGAGTTCACTGACGAGGACATGGTCTATATCTACAGACAGACCCTGATCCCGGCAATAAGGGGATTTGCCCCGGAGATGATCATGGTGGCAGCGGGCTTTGATGCCCACAATGAGGACCCTATCGGAAGATGCCGGTTTACCGAAGGCCTTTATGGCCGTCTTACCCGGCTGATAGCTGATCCTGTTTTAAGAGGTGAAAAAGAAATACCATTGTTTTTCGCACTGGAAGGGGGCTATGAACCTTTGGCACTGGCAGAATGCGTAAAAGGGGTGCTGCGGGAACTTATCAACGGCGATGATCATAAAACAGATGACCATGAAAGTCCGTCTGAAGAGGCAGTCAGCCTGACCCGTCAGATACGCAAAATTCACAAGCCATATGGAATACTGTCATGATCAAGGCGAGAATTCCGGCCCAAGATCCGCAAAAAGCAAACCTTGCAGATTACAAAGCCGCCAGGGACGATTTTTCCTGGGAAAGTATCGAACGGGAGTTCTCCTGGTACGGTACAGAGAGGATGAACATTATAACCGAGTCCCTGGACCGATGGGCAGAAGATCCGCAAAAGGCAGATCACCCCGCACTTGTTTTTGATGTCCATGGCGGAGACAAAAGCTTTTCATTTTATCAGATGCGCAGGTATTCCGCCAAATGGGCGAATCTGCTGGCCAGCCTCGGTTTTGAAGCCGGCGACAGACTGCTTCTTTTTCTGCCGCCATGCCCGGAAATCTATTTTGCCATGGCGGCCGCCGCCCGGATGGGAGTGCTGTTCTGCCCGGTATTTTCATCATCGAACTTCTACGAACTTGAGATCCGCCTTGAAAATATTTCACCAAAGGCGGTAGTGACAAATCCGGACCTGGTGGAAAAAATTTCATCGGATTTTGCAGCATGTCTTGAACATATCCTGCTGATTTCCGGTCCTCAGCCGAACATATTTAAAAACGAAACCGTAATTCAGGGCATGGCAGAGCAGATGACAGACGAGTTTCCCGCCAAAACCTTTTCAGGCGATACCCCTCTGTATTTAATATATACATCGGGTTCCACCAGGCCGCCCAAAGGCATTGTTCACACACACAATGACATGATAGGGATGCTGGCTTCAGCAAGGTGGGGGCTTGACCTGAAAGCGGATACCATACTTTGGACAGATGCAGATCCGGCTTGGGTGACCGGCACTGTGTACGGGGCATTTGCGCCATGGCTCTGCGGCGTGACCAGCCTGATCGCGGGTGATCATTTTTCCGCGGCCAACTGGTACAGGGTGCTTGAAACCAGCAGAGTGACACACTGGTATACAACCCCCCGCATTCTGCGGGAACTCATGAATGCGGGAAACGACCTGCCGACCCGCTACGATCTGTCCTCGCTGTCACATTTATGCACAGTGGGCGCGCCGCTTATGCCTGAGATGATATACTGGGCCAGGGATAATCTTGGGCGCACTCCCCACGATACATGGTGGATGACTGAAACCGGCATTATCTGTATTGCCAACCTGCCAGAAATGGATATCAAGCCCGGCTCCATGGGAAAACCGCTGCCCGGAATCGCGGCTAAAATCCTCGATGACAACGGGGAGCCTCTGCCAGCCCTCTCACTTGGAGAACTTGCAATTAAGGCGGGATGGCCGGGGCAGATGTCTGAAATCTGGAAAGAGCCGGAACGTTTTGCAAGGTATTTTAAAAACGGATGGTTTGTCACCGGCGATATCGCTGTTGAAGATGAAGAAGGATATTTTTACCACCAGGGCAGAAACGACGACCTGCTTAAAGCCGGTGATGACAGGGTTGTCGGGCCTTTTGAGATCGAACAGATTCTGTGCATGCATCCTGCCGTGGCAGAAGCAGCGGTGATTTCCAAGGGCAGGGAACCGGGAGAGGGAATTGCATATCTTAAGGCATATGTAACGCTGAAAAAGGAATATACGGCATCCACAAGACTCAACTATGAAATCAGGGCCTTTCTGAAGGGAAATCTGTCATCGGAACTCCTGGTCCGTGAACTGGTATTTATTGATGAGCTGCCCAAGACACGCAGCGGAAAACTGCTCCGCCGGGTGCTTCGCGCATGGGAGCTCGGACTTCCGGGCGGAGATCCTACGCATATGAAGGAATAGATAATTAATTCTGAAAAACATACAGAGGATGATCCTATACGGATTCTTGTTGCTGATGATGATGCAGGCACCAGACTTCTGCTGCGCCGGAAACTGGAGAAAAGCGGTTATAAGGTAATTTGCGCCAAAACCGGAAGGGAGGCCGTAAATCTTCTGTCCGATAAGGTCGCCTCGGCAGTCCTTGATTTAAAAATGCCGGACGGAGACGGTCTTTACTGCCTTCGCTACATCAGGGAGCATTTTCCGGACATGGCCCCTCTTATGCTCACTGCGAGCGAAAACATTGCCAATGCAGTCGAGGCAATGAAACAGGGCGCTCTTGACTATGTTACAAAGCCATTCAATCCCGGTCAGGTCGCAGCTCTGGTAGATAAATCAGTGGATGCCTACAGGCAGTCAAAGCGCCTTAAGGCGGCTGAAAAAAAACTGGAACAGGCCCGAAACCATGAAGTTTTTGTTGCCTCGCAGATTCAGAAATCATTGCTTCTTGGCAAGCCGCCCGGCGAGCTTTCTGAACTCGATATTGCCCATCTTACCATACCTTCCCGTAAAATCGACGGAGACTTCTATGATTTTATACATCTGGCACCGAAGGCACTTGATGTCGTAGTGGCAGACATCATGGGAAAGGGCATAATGGCCGCCTTTATGGCTGCCGCATTAAAAAGCGCATTTCTCAGAATTATTAATGGGTATCTAACCCGTGCACGCCCCGGACTCATGCCCGAACCAGAAGAGATAGTTTCAGCTGTTTATGACAACATGATAGAACAGATGTGCGAACTTGAAACCTTTGTCACGTTTTGCTACGGAAGATTCGACCTTGAGCGGTACCGCTTTATATTTGTGGATTGCGGCCATGTACGCACAATTCATTATAAAAAGGCTGAAGACCGTGTTGAGCTGCTTCAGGGAGCCAATATGCCGCTGGGTTTTCCGGAAACCGCGCCTTTCCAGCAATTCAATGTTCCTTTTGCCCCGGGTGATATGTTTTTCTTCTACTCTGACGGGGTGACAGAGGCTGCAGACCCCGAAGGCGGATTATACAGCGAGGAGAAGCTGGTGGGTTTTGTCAAAGAAAACGCGCATAACATGGCAGCCGGCGACCTGGTCCGGGCCGTTCTCAGGGACGTGACAGTTTTTACAGGCACAGAGGTGTTTACAGATGATTTTACTTGCGTGGGTGTAAAAATAGGCCACCCTGAAAGCAGCGGAAAGGTAATTGACAAACAGGAGCTAAAAATTGACAGCCGCCTTGAGAATCTGAAAAAAGTCAGGTCATTTGTCCGCGGTTTCTGCGAGCGCAATGCTGCAGGAAAACTCGATGAACTCCGGGTCTCCCAGGTGGAGGTGGCAGCAACGGAAGTGGTTGCAAACATTATAAAACACGGCCTTGACCAGGAACCGGGACACTTTATTGACATTTGCGCCGAAGCGCTTGCAGACCGTATTGAAGTGGAATTTCGGGACACCGGAAGGCCTTTTGATCCGCAGAATATACCGCCCCCGGTCCTTGACGGGACCAGGGAAAACGGAATGGGCTGCTATCTGATTTCGCAGTTTGTCGACGATATTTCCTATATGCGCGATGATAAAACCGGCAGTAATTGCGCCCGCATGAAAATCATGTTATTTGCTGGCAGCGAGTCCGGATAAATGGTGTTTTAGAGATGTGTTTGGATGCGGATCAATAAATGACGCTATTGCAGTCCATAGCGCTGGGTATAATCCAGGGCCTGACAGAATTTTTACCCGTGAGCAGTTCCGGGCACCTGGTGCTGTTCCAGAATCTGTTCGGCTTACACGAGCCTGAGTTGATTTTTGACGTGGCAGTGCACATCGGCACGCTTTTGGCCGTGTGCGTTTATTTTTACGGGGACATTTTTTCCATGATTGCGGCTGTGATAAAATGGGCCGCCGGTTTTGCACGAAAGACGCATACAGGCGCGCCTGCCCCGGAAGTACGGCTGGCTGCCATGATTGCTGTGGGTTCGGTGCCAACTGCAATAATAGGGCTTGCTCTTCACGGAATTGCCGATATTCTTTTTTCTTCTGTGCTGCTGGTTGGTTTTGCCCTGATTGCCACCGGCTTATGGATGTGGTTTACCCGGGGCAGAGACAGAAACGGCCGCGGTGTGTCAGGTCTGAATTCCATGCGGGCGCTGCTTATCGGCATCGCCCAGGGAGTTGCCGTAATACCCGGAATTTCCCGTTCCGGGGCCACGATTGCAGCAGGTTTGTATCTGGGCCTGGATCGGGAGACAGCGGCCAGATATTCATTTCTTCTTTCCATACCTGCCATAGCCGGTGCTGCATTGCTGAGTATAGCAGACAGTCCGGCCGCGGGAAGCGCAAGCCTGCCGGTTATTTTAGCTGGGGGAGCTGCGGCTGCTTTGGTGGGTTATACGGCTTTGTGGTTTTTGGTCTATTTGGTCAAAAAAGGACGCCTGTTTATTTTTGCCCCCTATTGCTGGATTGTCGGGGGAATTATACTGGTGCTTGCGAGGTGATGCTTTGAAACCGATTTTCCCGGAAACTGCGGTCATACTTGGAATACCCATAGACAATCTGGACCTTGAGCAGGTTATAGAGCGGATGTTTGAAATGGCCTCGGAATATGAGGCAGACAGTCGGCCGCGCACAGCCGTGGCCGTGGATATGGACACAGTCATCCGTCTTTATTCAGGCGCACGCAATGCCACGGATCCGGATGAAGCAGTGGTTGATATGCTAAGGCGGGCCGATCTTATGATTCCCGTAGGACATACTGTGGCATGGACCGCCAGGCTGGTCGGCACGCGGCTCAAACAGAAATTTTCAGGGGCGCAGTTTGTTACAAGATTTTTAAACGCCGCCGATGCCGGTGGAAAAAGCCTGTTTCTTCTTGGAAGCAAGACCGGCGACATCCGCGGGGCAACGGATTTGCTCACCGCAGCCAGGCCGGCAATGAATATAGCAGGTGCCGATGATTTTGACCCGACACGTGCGGAAAATAACAATTACCGAACCCGGCTCCTGGAAAAAATCAACAAGTCGGCCAGTGATTTTCTGATCCTGGATCTTGGCGATCCTGCAATCAGCGTATGGTTTGAAAAATACCGTCACCGGCTTTATGTGCCTCTTACCATTGTAATTCCAGATATCAACAGATTCATGAGGGCTGCGGGCAAGCCCGCAGCAGAAAGCCGAAGCCGGATCCCCGGGAGGATTTCAGGGATACCGATGCTTGCGCCGCGTATCCTGAAACGTTTTTTTTACTCCTCTCTTATGTTCTGCTTTACTATTTTTCCGCTGGTAATGTATCAACAATACAAACGCTTGTCTTACAAACTCTTCAGCATAAGCCCGTCGATCCCGTCAATAAAAAGCAGAGTGTCAAAGTCAGGCAAGGGCATCGCTCTTAGAATAATCACTCTTCCCGACCCCCTGGATGCATCCATGGCCGAGGAGATAAGGGAGGAACTCAAAGAGATGGTCAAGCGTGCTCCAAAGACAGTGCTTGATTTCTCAGGGGTAAATTTCATTGACTCATCAGGTCTGGGCCTGCTGCTGGCCCTCTGGAGGACTGCTGCGGCAAAAGATCGGGAAATATTCATGGTCGGAATACGCCCGCCGGTGTTTCGTTTTTTCAGTCTCAGCCGGACTCTGGACTTTTTTGAAAAAAACATGTGTGAAACAATCGATGATGTAATCGGGGTTCTTTCGCGCAGATCAGATTCTTCTTCATTCTATTACCTGGCTGCAATCAGGGGCAATGCGGCAATTTTCCATATGTACGGCGAGCTTGACGCCTCCAGGGTAATAGATATTGATATTGATTCGCTCTTAGAGACCATAGGCAGGCGAAATGCGGTGCTGAACCTAAGCGGGCTGAATTTTATTGACAGTGCAGGCATGCAGTTTTTCGTCAGAATCCAGCGGCATGTGACAAGGCACGGCAGATGCTGTATTTTATACGGACTCCGGGAATATGTACGCCAGATGTTTGCAATTCTAAGGCTCGACCGCCTGTTTGTGATCGCAGACGATCTTGACGAAGCCGAAAATGCGATAGAAAATCAGCTCTAGACCGACTGCCCTGGCCGGGCAGCTGAAGGAGGACTTATGGAAGAAATGATCAAAAAAGCGGCAGATGATCTTGCCGGTGCCAGCCATGCGGTGGCGCTTACCGGCGCGGGAATATCTACGGAATCGGGGGTTCCTGATTTCCGGGGCCCGGATGGGATCTGGACCAAAAACCCGGAAATGGAAAGAAAAGCCTATCAGACCTACCATACATTTTTGAAAGATCCGGCAGTATATTGGCAGGAAACCCTGGAAAACCCTTTCCGGCAGAAACTTTTGGCAGTCGAGCCCAACCGTGGCCATTATGCCCTTGCAGAGATGGAACAACTGGGGGTATTAAAAGCTGTTCTTTCTCAAAACGTCGATAACCTTCACCAGAAAGCCGGCTCTCAAAAAGTCTTAGAATATCACGGAAGCGTGGGAAAGCTGCGGTGCCTTTCCTGCGGCTCGCGTTACAGCAGGGATGATTATGATATAGAACAAATGAAAGAGGAAAACCGACTGCCGCCGAACTGTCAGGAATGCGGGTATCCTCTGAAATCCGATGTGGTATATTTTCAGGAACCGATTCCCGGAGATGTTATGCGTGAGGCTGATCTTGAAGCAAGAAAATGCGATGTGATGCTGATATGCGGCACTTCCGCCCTTGTTTATCCTTTTGCCAGCCTTCCTGTTACGGCAAGGAGGCGGCCGGGTGTTACCATAATTGAAGTCAACGCCGAACCAACAGCTCTTACTCAAAATAATATCTCTGATTACCTGATCCAGGGTAAAACCGGCGAGATACTGCCCCGGCTGGTAGAAAAAATAAAGGAGAGGCTGGATTTGTAATTGAAAAAAACGCCCGGGAGGGTGAATGGAAGATCCTCCCGGGCGGTATGTTAAACAAGGGACGGGCAAAACCGGTTCCGAAACCGTTTCCATCCGCAAGAACCAATCCGGTTTCTGCCAAACCCTTGAAACATGTGGCGTCCCCAAGG
>CAZVFQ010000122.1:0-3626 GCA_964626455.1 uncultured Desulfobacteraceae bacterium
CCGCAGGGCTTCCTTCCTGTAAAAACCTCAAATGAGGTTAGAAGCTTTTTACGAATCCATCAATACAGAATGCACAAATATTGTCAAGGAAACTGGAAGGCCCGATTGGATTTTTGAATGGATTACCGGAATTGCCTTGAAAATACAAGGGTATTTTGTTAGTGATCCATTGATTCGACATGAAATAAAGCAAAAAATCCAAATTAAAAAGGGGCGCAAATGGCAAATCAATTCACAAGGGATGAATACAAACGCCTGCTGGAACTGGCCATGATCGGAAACTGGGTCCTTCATGTCTTTGATACAGAGGAGAACCCGGAGACCAGGGAGTATGACCAGCTTATTCAGAAAATCTACGCAGGCGCAAAAGAGCAGGGACTGGCCGACTTTGTGGTATATGACGAGGAATCCGGCGGATATTATCCCACTCCCGACTACGAGGAGGAATCCGAGGTCATGGATCTTTTAGAGGATTTTGAGGACAACCTGTTCTGGTTCGGCATGGCCCAGCGGATGGCACTGAAAACACTGGTGGACCAGGAAGGCATTGAAACGTATGACGAGCTTTTCGACGAGAAAAACGCCGCAAAACTAAGGGCCCTGGAAGCCAGATTTGCCGAGGAATTCTATGAAAACGGATTAAACAACATAAAGGCCGAAATCAATACCGATGTATCCGACATAGACGCATCAGAGGACTGATAACGGGATGAAACAGGAAAAAACCGATGTGTCAGCAGGAAAAATCCAGAGGCTTATCAATGCGGCCCTTGGCCTGGAAACAATCGATCTTGCGGTTATAAATGTAAAAATATTAAATGTTTTCACTGGTGAGCTGCTCCCGGGGCATGACATATGCGTCAAAGACGGCAAAATAGTCTTCGCGGGCCAGGGGGCTAAAGACCTTGCAGGCAAAGACACCCATGTCCTGGATGCTGATGGCATGACGGCAATCCCCGGCTTTATCGACGGGCACACCCATATTGCCGGCGAGCACCTCCCCGAGGAATTTTTAAAATACGCAATGACCGGCGGGACCACCTCGATTGTAACAGAAATCTTTGAGGTGTATTTCGCAGCCGGATTAAACGGGGTTCTCGAATACCTGGATGCCGTGCGCTGCCAGCCGGTCAAGGTGTTTGCCGCGGCCCCTGCGATGGTATCAATCAGCGATATTGCCGCTGGAATTGATTTACAGGATCTGGAAACAATCCTTGCCCAACCCGAAGTTATCTGCATGGGCGAATCCTACTGGCAGGGCGTTCTACAGCAGCCTGAGCGATATCTCCCGGCCTTTGCAGCGGTTCGCAAATCGGGCAAGCCCCTGGAAGGACATAGCGCCGGAGCAGGCGAACAAAAACTTGCTGCCTACCTGAATGCCGGCATATCCTCATGCCATGAGCCCATCACCGAAGAAGAGGCCCTGTCAAGGCTTCGCCAGGGCTTATGCATAATGATCCGCGAAGGAAGCGTAAGAAAAGACCTTGAAGCAGTATCCGGGATCTGTAAAAAGGGCGTGGACCTGCGGCGCGCCGCCCTTGTTTCAGACGGCATCACCCCGGAGGCTCTCATGGAAAAAGGATACATGGAGGCAATTGTTCAAAAGGCGATCGACCTCGGCTTTACGCCTGTGGATGCAATACGCATGGCCGGTTTAAACGTGGCCGAGCACTTTGGCATTGACGGCCGGGTCGGCTCTATTGCCCCGGGCAGGGATGCGGATTTCCTTCTTATACCGGATCTTAATCATATAAGGGCTCAATGCGTGGTTGCGGGCGGCAGAATAATTGCGCAAAACGGCAGACTCCTTGCTCCTCCCAGGCCGCATACATTTTCCGGGGCCTCAAAAAGCACAATCCGCCTGCCGCGGCTCATGGAAGCTTCAGATTTTGAAATCCGGGCACCGGATAACCGGCCTTTGCAAAACATACGGGCCATTGAAATGGTTACAGATCTTGTAACCAGGGAAAAAATAATTGAAGTACCGGTTTATAAAGGGCTCATCAGCGCAGATCCGCAAAACGATCTCGCCAAAGTCGCGGCGGTAAACCGCCGCCAGGCGCCGGGCAAGTGTTTTACAGGGTTTATAAAGGGATTCGGTATAAAATGCGGTGCGCTTGCAAGCAGCAGTGCCTGGGATGTATCTGATATTATTGCGGCAGGCGCGGATGAAGCAGACATGGCTGCTGCAATAAACCGGATCCGCGAAACCGGCGGCGGCATTGTGGCTGTAAAAAACGGCCGGGTTGTTGCGCAAATGTCCCAGCCTGTCTTTGGGACGATATCTGAAATGCCAATGGGAAAAATCGTTGAATGCGGCCGTGATCTGAAGTCGGCTGCTGAAAGTTTCGGCATTAAATTTCCTGATCCTTTATTAAGCCTCCACACGCTTACAGGCGCGGCCATACCTTTTCTGCGGATATGCGAACAGGGCCTTGTGGATTTGAAAACCGGCGCCACTCTTGACTTGTTCGTCTGATTACGCGCAAAGCTCCAGATCGGCCATATACGGAAAATGATCCGAAGGATAATATCGGTTTTCCCTGTATTTTACCACCTGTGCATCAAGAACCGAAAATGAAGGGCTTGTCAATATCCAGTCAATCCTGCCCCCCTTTGGGAATCCTGTAAAAGCGTGATGTGTAAAGCTTTCCGGCCCTTCATCACAACCCCGTGCGCGCCAGGTGTCACACAGCCCTGTGCCGGGATCGGTCAGCAGGCGGTAGACGTCAGCATCCGGCTCCTCGTTGAAATCTCCCATAAGCATCAGAGGTTTTTCCTGATCCCGCACCCATTGCGCGATGAGTTCAGCCTGACGAAAACGCGCCTCCCTGCCCATGTGATCAAGATGGGTCACAGCAGCAAACAGTTGAATACCAGTATTATCTGCCGGCTGAAGCATTGCATAGCTTAGCATCCTGGGAAATGCGCTGTCCCAGTCCTTGCTAAGATGAACATCAGGCGTCTTTGACAGCCAGAAATCACGCCCTCCGGCAATTGAAAACTTTTGCTTGCGAATAAAAAGCGTCGGGCACTGCGCGTTTTCGTCATACGGACGGTCCGGGATATGTGCGTCATATTCAGGGAGATTTTCCCGCAGATACAGCAACTGATCCTGCTTGCCTTCCTGGGTCCCGAGTATGTCGGGCGCATAGCGCCCGATCATCCTTACAATCATCTCCCTGCGGTTTTCCCAGGCATTTTCCTTGTCCCGGTCGCTTTCAAACCTTAAGTTAAACGTCATAACGCAAAGTTTCATATCAACGAACAGCCTCGTAATCCATGGCTTCTCTAACACTTTCAAGGGTTTTCCGGCAGGCTTCGGCATGAGGACCTGCAACTTTTACTGCCCTGGTTGCGGCGTCAAACGCTGCTTCAAGCTCTCCCAGTTCCAGCATCACACAGGCCAGGTTGTTCAGGACAGGGCCGGATTCGGTGTGAATAGCCGCTGCCTGATTCAACATATCAGCGGCTTCTTCTATCCGTCCCAAGGAATAAAGGCTATTTGCCCTGCCCATCATTGCGCTCTCCATCTTTGGCCATTTCTCGAGTGCGGCTGTATAACCGGAAAGTGCAGACTCATAGTTGCCGATCCGCTCCAGTCCATATATTGCTTTTACCCATTT
>CAZVFQ010000122.1:3726-7642 GCA_964626455.1 uncultured Desulfobacteraceae bacterium
ATTCCTTTGACGTGTATTATATCCCGGCCGGATTCGGTCTCAGCGGGGATATAGCACTTTGTCCCGGCACATCCGGCCACCGAGAAAAAAAGAATCAGGACAAGCAGATGATACAAGCGAAACATATAATTTTACCGCTTTTCTATTGCTGCTTTACAACAAAGGGGAACACATCTGTAAATACAATCCATTGCAAATTCCCGGTTTTAATTAAAGACAATGTTTTTTTCAAAAGTTATACTGACCATGTTGTACTGTCAATGCGAAACCGAACCTCATAGAAAAATCTTTTCCCGCAAAGCCGTATAACGGAACAGAGATTGTTTAACCCGGAAAAATCCAACGAAAATCATAAGGGCTCTATCTTTATTATTTATAAGATCCAACAAGGACTTGACTGCTTATTAAAACCTTTCTACTTATAGGACTTAGATGGCATTTGCTGAATTCTGAAAACCACCGGAAACGAAAAAAACCGCCCAGGCCGCAGAGATTCCTTCCTGCAAAAAACATCGGGCAATGTGAGAAGGTTTAAAGGAAAAAACCCATGACAGAATCCGGATCCGGGAAACCAGCAGTAAAGCGGGCGCTTATCTTATCAGGAGGCGGGGGCAGGGGCGCCTATCAGGTTGGTGTTATCAAATACTTAAATGAACTTGGCTGGAATCCTGATATGATATGCGGTACATCCATCGGTGCAATAAACGCTGTTGGCCTGGGATCAGGGATGTCTGCCGATAAGATGGCCGAACTTTGGCTTTCCCTTGATCGAAAAAAAATAAAGCGATTTTCCCTCGCCGGGCTCATGGGCACTCTTAAAAGCGGGCGCAAATATTCGCCTCCCGCGGATACAAAGAAAATAAAAGCCGCACTTGAAAATCTTATTGACATAAATGCACTTAGAAGTTCCAATATCCGAATTCTTATTTCCGCATTGAACATGAAAACAGGCCAGATAAGATATTTCACCAACAAAGTTATTGAAATACCGCATATCATGGCCGCAACAGCCATACCCATGGTCTTTCCATGGCAGTACATAGACGGTATTGCGCACTGGGATGCAGGACTGATGGTAAACACGCCCATTGCTCCGGCCCTGGGATTAAATGCACGGGAAATAGTTGTCGTGCTTCACTCCCCGGTCGGCGCATTTGAAACAAAGGAGCCAAAAACAGGCATGCAGGCTTTTGAACTCGCAGTTGAGCACGTGCTTACAGGCTCATATAACGCGCTTCTTCCGGACAACTCCTGGCAGATGACACCTGATGCAGGGGTTTTTGAAAACCCCTTGTACGGCTCCAAACGCCTGGAAAAGTCCTTAAACGGCATAAAGCTTTGCGTTGTTGCGCCGCCTGAAATGCTGGGGATCAAATCGATGTTTCATTATTCTGCAGAACAGGCAAAAACCCTGATTGACCAGGGATACAGGAATGCTGAAATGCAGCTGGGAAAACTTTTATTATAGCTGATCAAAGGAGAAAATGTTGACAAAGCCGGATACAGATCCAACCGAAATACCAGCGGACTGCCATACCGGCCCCCACAGGGTAGTACTTGACAAATGGATAGACTGTGCACCTTTTGAACGTCTTTTAAACATGGAGATCAAAAGCGCTGAAAACGGCAGCGCGGTGCTTGCCATGCCTTTTTGCCGCCAGTACGCCCAGGGGGCGGGACTTATGCATGGAGGAGCCCTTGTGAGCCTGGCTGACACTGCTGTTGTAATGGCCATAAAGAGTCTGTTGGAGCCCCAGTCTCATTTTGCAACCATCGGCATGGAATCAAAATTTCTTTACCCTGTTAAACAGGGAACAGTTACTGCAAGGGCAAAGGTAACCGACAGAAAGGACAGAACCATAAGGGGGGAGGCCACGGTTTACAATGAGAATGAAAAGGCCGTGTTCTCGTTTTCCTCTGTTTTTAAAATCGCAAAGGATACAAAAATCCGGGGATTGTAAAAACCGGGCGTCATTATTGAACCGACTCCATTTATATCAAGTATAGATTAAAAATCAACCTTTCCGGCTTTCCGGTTTGGATTAAGTATTGTCAAACCGATATGAAAGGTTTATTTTTATTAAATTAGAGCAAATACCTATAATCGCTCAATCACCGAATTGCCGGGAAGGAAAAAGAAGATGAACAAATACCGCAGAATTCTGCTTGTTTACCCTAAAGTGCCGGACAACACATACTGGAGCTATAAATACGCCCTTAAATTCGTTAAGAAAAAAAGCGTAATGCCGCCCCTGGGCCTTTTGACCATAGCGGCTCATTTTCCTGAAGACTGCGAACTCAAACTTGTTGACATGAACGTGGAGCCCCTTGAAGACCAACTGCTTCAATGGGCCGATGCGGTCTTTATCTCCGCTATGATCGTACAGAAACAGTCAATGGAAGAAATAATCAGACGCAGCAGACAGGCGGGAAAGACCATTGTGGCAGGAGGGCCGTATCCCACCAACAGCCATGAAGAAATCAAGGGCGTGGATCATATCCTCAGAGGGGAAGTCGATGAAACACTGAAGGATTTTCTTGCAGAGCTTGACAACGGAACAGCAAAACCCGTCTACGAACTTCCCAAACACCCTGATATATCAACCAACCCTTTACCGAGATTCGATCTTTTGGACTTAAACCAGTATGCTTCCATGGCAATACAGTATTCCAGAGGATGCCCGTTTCACTGCGAGTTCTGCGATATCTGGACGGTTTACGGCAACAAGCCGCGGCTTAAATCAGCACAAACCCTTATTGCTGAAATTGATGCCCTGTATGCTCTGGGCTGGAAGGGTGCGGTATTTCTGGTTGACGACAATTTCATCGGAAACAGAGGCAGGGTAAAAAGGGAACTGCTGCCGGCATTGAAAAAATGGCAGGAAGATCATGATTATCCATATCACTTTTTCACAGAAGCCAGCATTAACATGGCCGACGACCAGGAACTCATGGCCGGAATGCGTGAGGCAGGCTTCAACTCGGTCTTTATTGGAATCGAAACGCCCAGCCCGGAAGGACTGGCGGAAACCGGCAAAGTCCAGAATCTAAAATCCGACATGGAGGCTGCTGTAAGAACTATCCAGAAAAACGGCATTGAAGTGCTGGCCGGATTCATCCTCGGCTTTGATCATGACACGGAAGACATTTTTGACCTTCAGATTGAATTTATTCAGAAAAACGCCATACCACAGGCAATGATAGGCCTTTTAAACGCTCTTCCCGGTACACGGCTCTATGAGAGGCTTGAAAAAGAGGGCCGTATACTTGGCCAGTCCTGCGGAAACAACACTCATAGCACGCAGACCAATTTCAAAACAATCATGGATCAGAATGCGCTGCGGCAGGGATACAGAAAGATTCTTGCCCATCTCTACGATATGCGCCTTAAAAACTATTTTGCCAGATGCAATCATCTGCTGGACAGAATCGAATACCGGCAATTTTATCAGCGCAAAATCAGCATCGAGGAAATCAAGACATTTTTCCGATCGCTTCTGCGGCAGCCATTTACCCCCTACGGGTTAAACTACCTGAAATATCTGGTTCGCAACCTGTTTAAAAACCGGGATCTTTTCGGTGAGGCAGTAACATTTTCCATTTACGGGCATCACTATCATGCCATTACCCGCCAGACGCTTAAAAAAGAAAAAATAGCCGATATTCTTGACAAAAAATACCGTAAATTCACGAAACGGGTGAACCGGTACTCAAATGCCGCCATGTACGGCTCACAGAATCAGATCAACAACATAAAAAAACTCTGGAATACCCGTATGCGGTATCTCAAGCAGATGCAAAACAAAATCAACAGGCTGCACTCGGATTCCAGGGCGGAACTGAGCCGCAAATACATGGAAATATCAGCGCAAATGCGCGATATGCTGACAAGCCTGGAGGCAAGAATGCTTCTGCC
>CAZVFQ010000123.1:0-7615 GCA_964626455.1 uncultured Desulfobacteraceae bacterium
ATGCTTCTGGACAGGTTGGCTCTCGAAAAACGCAACAATTCCAAAGTGTTGTGCAAAAACCTTTGACTGTCCAGTGAAGCACTAAATTCAAAAAACCAGAAACAACTCCTTTTACGAAACTGTCAGTAATGGAAACTCATTTAAAGAATCCGGATTATTCCCTGCTCGAAGAAAAAACAGGATACCGGTTTACAGACGGGACTCTTCTGGCCGCAGCCCTCAGGCACCGCTCATACGTACACGAAAACCCGGAGAGCGGAACAGACAACGAACGCATGGAGTTTCTGGGCGATGCGGTATTAAACTTAATTGTAAGCCATATACTTATGAAACGCTTCCCTGACCTGAGCGAAGGCGAACTTTCAAGGGCAAGGGCAGGACTGGTAAACGAAGACCGTCTGGCCGGTGCGGCCAGAAGTATAGAACTAGGGGCTTTTCTTCTGCTTGGAAAAGGCGAGCACCGCTCAAACGGACGGCATAAAAATTCGATTCTCGCCGATACTTTCGAGGCCCTGGTGGCGGCCGTATATCTGGACGGCGGCTTTGCAGCGGCCTTTGATCTGATCCGCACACACTTTGCCCCGTTCTTCGAAGCTGTTGAGGCTGAAGAAGGCCCGGTATTCGATTACAAGAGCCTTCTTCAGGAATATGTTCAGTCAAGGCACCTTGATATGCCCGCCTATAAAATAGCTGCTGAAAACGGGCCGGATCATGACAAAACCTTCAGGGTCGCCCTTGAAGTAAGCGGTGTCAGGACCGAAGGGATCGGGAAAAACAAAAAATCCGCGGAACAGGACGCCGCAAGAAAAGCATGGGAACAAATTAAAAACAAAAACGGATAAACCATGCCCTCCCCCAGGAAAAAACCCTATGTAATCCCGATTTTTATCCCTCATTCGGGATGCCCTCACAGGTGCACATTCTGTAATCAGTATGCTACAACCGGAGCCGGCCAAAGCCTGCCTGACCAGGACAAGCTGCGCGCAACCGTGGAGCACTGGCTGCAATATAAGAGCCGGCAGCGGGGCTTTACAGAAATTTCCTTTTACGGCGGAAATTTTCTCGGGCTTGAAA
Source organism: uncultured Desulfobacteraceae bacterium (assembly GCA_964626455.1). Lineage (GTDB taxonomy): Bacteria > Desulfobacterota > Desulfobacteria > Desulfobacterales > Desulfosalsimonadaceae > Desulfosalsimonas. The sequence continues at coordinate 1,075 of CAZVFQ010000123.1, forward strand.
AGAGCGCAATACGCAGGATGCTCAATGAAGCCGCATGCTGGGTCTCGGCCGGAAAAGTCGACGGCATCCGGTTCTCAACGCGGCCGGATACGATTGATCAGGACCGCATAAGCCTTCTTGCCGGATATCCGGTTTCCACTGTGGAAATCGGCGTGCAGTCCATGGACGACTATGTTCTTGGCCTTGTAAAAAGAGGGCATTCCTCGGCGGATTCCGCTGCTGCAGTCGGCATGTTAAAAAAGGCGGGATACACTGTGGGCTGTCAGATAATGACCGGGCTGCCGGGAGAAAGCCGGGAAAGTGCCATGGCAACCGCAGAGGCGGTAGCAAATCTTAACCCCGGCTTTGTAAGAATCTATCCCCTGGTGGTTCTTGCAGGAAGTGCGCTTGCAGGTCAATACAGGGCCGGCCGTTTTAAACCCCTCGGTCTTGACGAATGTATCAGGCAGACTGCAGACCTTTACCGTGTGTTTGAAAAAAAAAGTATTCCTGTAATCCGCATAGGGCTGCAGTCGTCAAAAGAACTTGATGCAGAAGGCTCGATTCTGGCCGGCCCTTATCATCCGGCCATGGGACACATGGTTTTTTCCCTGCTTATGCTGGAGCGTGCCTGCCATGAGCTTGATAAAGCCCCAAAACTTCCGGAAACAGTTGAAATACGCGTTCATCCCGTTTCTGAGAGCAAAATGCGAGGGCTTAAAAATGCGAATATAAACACCCTCGAAAACAAATATCCCCATGTACGCCATTTTCTTCTCAGACCGGATTCAAAAGTGGCCCGGGACGATGTTGTGGTTTCCTTATGATTCAGTTCTGCTTTTCCATATCAAGAAAACGCTGATATTCCCAGAGCTTGGCAAGAGATTTTACCGCCTGCTCGGGGGTGGGGAAAAACAGTCCCTTGTACTTTTTACCCTCGATGCTGTAGACTGTTTTATCATTTTCCCCGCGAAGCATGTTAACTCCGAGAATCGGCTTTTCAAAGCTTTCCATCAATGAAACAATATGCTTTATATAGTCGGATTCAAAGGCATCCAGGGCCTTGAGCATGGATTCCATAAAATCCGGGGCACAGGTTGGATCTGCCTTTTGCACTGAATCGGCCAGTTTTGCCAGCATATGCCTGCGGCCTACAATGCCGAGGTTGATTACGGCATCACATCCGTCCCATTTGGCCAGCAGCTCGCTTACCCTGATGGGAAGCTCCGGGTCGTTTTCACCCACAAGATCCACCGGGTTTGCACGGCTCCAGTAAGGGGGAAGCACCTTGTCGATTTCTTTTATAAGATCCTGAGGAAGTTCGACTACTTCCAGGCCGTAGTGTTCACATAAATCCGCAGCTACCACCCCCCAGCCGCCGCCAAGGGTCATTATTGCAACCCTGCTGCCTGCCGGCAAAGGAAGAGATGAAAACGCCGCTGACAGGTCCAGCAGATCCATGGGTTTGTCCACCTTGACAATCCCGGCCTGGCGGCATACCGCGTTAAACACCCGCATATTGGAAGCCATGGCTCCGGTATGACTGGATGCGGCCTTTGTACCGGCCTTTGTCTGACCTCCCTTGAGCAGGACTATCGGCATTTTCCGGCTCACCCTGCGGGCGCTTTCGTAGAACCTGCGGCCGTTTTTCACGCTTTCCACATAAAGCATAACCGTTTGTGTAAGGGAGTCGACTTCAAATCCGTCCAGGTAATCCTCTATTGTTATCATGGCTTCATTTCCCGAACCGCAAAACGCGCGGATACCAACTCCCTGGAGTTCGGCAAAAGCAAGCAGTTGATTTCCCATATTGCCCGACTGCGCCACCATGCCCACGGAACCCGGGGCAGGACGAACATGGCTTCCTGTGCAGTAGAAGTTTATGTGAGGATTGCAGATGCCCATTGTATTTGGACCTATAAGAGAAATCCCGGCTTTTCTGGCTTCCTCCACAAGCTGTCTTTCGGCCCTGGCGCCTTGCTCGCCGGTTTCTGAAAAACCAGAGGCGATAAGCAGCATATAGGATATTCCCTTTTCCCGGAACTGCGGGATCAGGTCGAAAACTTTTGCCGCGGGAATTGTTACCACTGCAACATCCACACTGCCCGGAATCTCCAGGACGTCTCTGTACACCGGCCGGCCTGCGATTTCGCCTCCCCTGGGATTGACAAGATATATATCACCCTGATACCCGCCCCCGATAGTGTTTGTAAGCAGAGTATATCCCCATTTGCCAAACTGACCCGAGGCGCCTACAAAAGCAACCGAGCGAGGGTGAAACAATGCCCCGAGAACAGAAGGCTCCACCGGGGGAAGAAACTGTTTTTCAGTTTCCGGCTTTCCCTTTACCACCAGAGCATCCACTGCCAGGGGCCGGCCTTCGGCCGTTACAAGCAATGGATTGATATCTATCTCCAATACATAAGGATCATCAAGTGCCGCCCTGGAGATCCCGACAAGGGCGTCTACAAGAACTTCCCTGTCCACTGCGGCTTCTCCCCTGAAATTGTCGAGCAGAGCATGTGACCTGATTTCACTTATCATGTCGCGGGCATCGCTTCTGCTCAAGGGGGCCAGACGAAAAACAACATCGGATAAAGCTTCTGTAAAAATTCCGCCAAGACCGAACATAACCACCGGGCCGTATTCCGGGTCCCTGAAAAGTCCTGCCACCAACTCGCGTCTGCCTTCGACATGCGGCTGGATCAGAAAGCCTTCCAGATCAAAGCCTGCCTGCTGTTCTGTTTTCTCCGCGGCCTTGCGCACTGCCTTTTCATCCCCGAGGTGCAGGTGTACCAGGTCGCGTTCAGTCTTATGCATCAGGTTTCTGCCGAGGCCTTTTAAAACCACAGGGAATCCGGTTTCGCGCGCAATTTCAACGGCTTCTTCCGGACTTGCGGCGACCTTTTCAGTCACAACCGGCACGCCGTATGCCTGAAGAAAATCCTTGGATTCCTTTTCAGTTAATGCCTCTGTTTTTGCCGCTTCTCTCCCTTTGCTCTGCCCGGCTTCTTTCATGTTTGCTGCTCCTGAAAATTACTTGTCCCTGGGCTGGTGATGTTCAGAAGAAAGCACTACCAGGTTGGATTTGTCTTTTTTAAATGAAAGGCCCTGGTGCTCTGCTCCGACTTCCTCGATGGAAATTATCGTATAGATCGACAAGTGAAGGGATTTGACATTTTCAAAACGCTTCTTTAATTCCTCTTCGGCGGGGTTTACCACCAGGCCGCCGGTTGAAAATACAAAATCCGAGATCGCGATAAAACTAAGCCCGAGCGAGGAGTCGGTAACAGTTTTGGCCTTAAGTGTTACCATCTTTCCTTCCTGAGGCTCCCTGTAGGTAATGACAAAATAAGTGTCGCTGTCTTTGCCGCCTTGTTTTTCGTTTTGTGCCATACTGTCTGCTGCCTTTTTTTTCCGCCTTTTTTGTAATACCGTTTAAACCAGTTAATATAAACTATCGCATGGACCAGTATTTGTCAAAGCAGTTAAGGTTTTTGCAGGCATTGGTGGTTAAGCCTTAAGTTTTTCGACGGTTTTCATATATTGCTCGTAGCTGTTAAGATAAAAGGCAAGCGGTTTTGAAAAGTTGCGGCCGATTATGCCGTCAATGAAAAGCTGGCTGATTTCGCGCTCCATTTCAAGGATGCTTTGAGCCTTTATAAGAACGCTTCTTTCGTCCTCTGACATGCCGCGCAGAAAATTTTTAAAGGCAGTGTGTGATCTGGGCTGATACATCCAGAAATAAAGCAGGTCCAGGGCATTTATGATTAATATACTTATTAACTTTCGGGTTTCTTCATCTTCTGAATGATACCAGTCCTTCGGGCTCCTTAGCAGATCCATAACCTCGGATTCCGGAAACAGCATCTCTATTCTGGCATATACATCAAGGAACTGCCTCAATTTCTGGCGGTAATCGTTCATTCTTTCCCTGATGTTTCTTGCCCTGTCCACGACTCCTTCAATCACCCCGGCCACGCAGTCTGAAGCTGTTTTTGAAATCACTGCCGCCCAGCTCTGCAGCAGCGCATCTACATTTGCAACAGCCGCCAGGACCAATGTCGCGCCCAGCAGCTCGTTTAACCCGAAAGCAACCGGAATCGACAGCACGCTTCTAAAAAAGTTGGCAAAGGCCGCCTCCCTGGGCAGACCCCGGAAAAGATTGTGAGTTGTCAGATAGATCCCGTTTACCAATGCCATGACCGCATAAAGAATCACAGGATGTGTGGCTGTAGTAATCCCGAGCCCCTGGTTCATTGCAATATTTTTGACCAAAAAATCTAGAAGCGGCACGGAAAAGCCTGTAAACATGAGCGAATCTGTCAACCGGTCCCAGCTTATATAGTCGTTCCATTGAAGAAGCGGAGTCCGCCTCAGTCCGCCGCCCCCCATAACCGACTGGAGAATATTTCGCAGCCCCGTGATTAAAAACCATATAACAGCTCCGAAATACATAAGAACCCACCAGTCACTTGTCAGGTAAAAGGTAAGAAACGCGGGTATAAAACCTATCAGCACCTTGAGAAAGTTTTTGAGCGCGCTCTGCAGGTAATGAAATGAATACAAACACTGGCCGGCCTTTTGCCGAAAATCCGCCTCGATCTTCAGGCCGTTGTTTTCCTCGGCCCTGAAGCCGCTTAAAGTAACGATATTGCCCGAATCGGTCATTCGTGCAGCATCCTCTCTGGCATACCATTCCGCTTTTTTCTCACTGACGAGCAGCCGGAGGCCTGAAACTGTTCTTAATTTTACCCCAATCCTTGCCAGGCGGCCTGCGCCGGCCTCCAGCGGGCCATAGACCATTCTGAGAAAAGTGGCCACATAAAAAGGAATTATCATGAAGGCGCCGGTTTCATCGCGCCGGATTCTGCGCCGGGACCGCCCGGGCAAAGTATCGGCTACAGCCAGCCCCATGCCGGGCAGGCGCTGGGAATACCCTGTGGAATCGCTGCCTATCCTGGCCTTCAGCGGCCTGAGCCTATAGGCTCCCAGCAGCGTTTCCATGTCCGCCAGTATCCAGTTTAACCTTTGAATGCGCAGCTTGACGTCATTGCCGCCTGACAGCCTCAAACTATCTATCATTTCCAGGATCATGCGCTTTAACTGTATAACGTTGGCGCTGTTGATGCATTCCTGAAGCCGGGCTATATCAGGAATGTGGTCTACTTTGCAGTCTGCGTAATCCTTCAGGTTAAAAATCTCCAGGCGCGTTATTCGACCTGCGCAGTCATAGAGAAGCTCAACCACGTCTTCGGCCTTCATGTTGCTTAAATTAAGGGTAATCCTGTATGCTGAATGCATTTGCGAAAGCCGGTCCACAAGCCTGCATGGAGACAGGCGCATTAATTCCGGCAGCTTTTCGGGGTCATCAGGAGAGTTGACGTCAAAAACTCCGGGATTTCGACCTGGCGCCAGAAACCTGTGATGAATATCATCTGCATCCATTCTGTTCATGCGCTCGACAAGCGCTTCTATTTCCCGTCGCTGATCCGGGTCTGCCGCTTTATAATCGGCCCGAAGCTCAGAGACTTTTTCCTGCATCAAAGGCATAAGCTGCCTGTGAATGTATTTGGCAAGGTGCAGCAGGGATGCCTGGCCGAATCCAACAAAATTCATGAAAGAATCCCTATCAATGGGCGCCATCTGAAGGCCAAACACATTATTAAGGGTATTGCGATGCCGGCGGTTGAACTCATCTAAGATGCAGAGCACATATTTACTTTGATATTCAGAGACTTTGCGCCCTTGTTCCATAAGCGCCCGGACATCTTCCCTGTCTAAAAACCGCAGAAAATCCTCAGCGTCCGCAAACCCCCTGGGCACCCATATAAGCTGTGCAAACCTCTGATAAAATAGCGCAAAATACTCGATTCCGATTCTCAGCATGATGCCCATTATGGCTGCGGCTTCAATGAGTTCTTTTGCGGTTTCCGGTCGGATATAATTATAGTGAATTACCCGCAGTCTCCGGATCCCTTTGATCCAGGCGTCCATGATCAGATGCGTCGGCGATTTTCGGCCCTTTGTGAAAGCATCGTGCACATGGTCGTCAAAAGCAAGCTGGTTCCATTGCTCAGGCATTTCAAGCAGCCTGTAGCGCTTCAAAAAATATCTGACAATACGGGGTTTGCCAGATGCGGCCAGACGAAAACTGTGGGCGAGTTCCAACTGGCGCTGATAGTCGCCGTAGGCTCTTACCAGCTCTTTCATGATTTCAATAAGCACCCGGGCCGTATTCATCCGAAGCTCCTGGCCGGTGCTGCACAGAACTTCATCGCGCAGCGCGCGCAGGGCATTTAACCTGTGCTGCATCTGGCCGAACTCAAGGGATTCAAGCAGGTGGACCACTGCATAGGCAATGCGCAGCCCTCTGGATTCGGCCATTTCCTTGATTCCACGGGGATGAAAATGATGATAAAATTGCCGGTGGGTCTGAAACCTGGTCCTGCCCCCTGATACAACATCATTGACCATGTGCAGCAGATTATGGTCCCGCCGGTCAAAATAGATTCTTTTTATTACAGGCGGAGTCCGGTTCAAAAAACCTCCTGAAACAATT
>CAZVFQ010000124.1:0-7596 GCA_964626455.1 uncultured Desulfobacteraceae bacterium
AACATTTCTTACGCTTACAAACCTTGCTGCCACGACAATAACCTCCCTGTTGCTTTGTTAGAATTAAAAAAAATCCGGACAAAAAGGCTGGTATTGGGTTGCAAAAAGCCTGTCCGCAAGCGAAATTGCTTCAGGCTTAAAAACATCTATCAGGCCCGTTCGCCAGGCGGCAGTGGCGTTTATAAAACCGAAAAACAGCATGGCAAGGGTGTCTGCATGCAGGCTGAAATCAGGCTGTTTTTTGGTGCGCCTGACACCGGCTTCACCGTCCTGCACCTCCAGGAGCCAGCGGCATCGGTTCCAGGGGCACAATTCATCTTCCAGCTCAAAACAAATCGACCCCCTGGCGTCATAACCCCTCTGGCAAAGCGCGCCCTCAGCGTCAACTATCCTTGCCATCAGGCCGTCACGGGTTTTGATGTTTAACTGTCCCGGCTCGCAAATCATATGAAAAAGCGGATCATCTGCAGGAGCACGCGGCCATGAAATCCCTCCGGCAAGATCCATGCCCGAAAAATGGTGCCACAGTGAATAATAAGCCCTTGGTGAAAGCCAGGCCATATCCCGTATAACAACCCTGTGTCCATGCCGAATGCGCTCCGGTTTTTCCGGGCCTGCCTCATAGATTACATAACCCTGCGGCACCCCGTTTTCCTCATAAACTATTCTGAACAAAGTATTATCTTCAGAGGGCCGCGCAAGCACTCCCGCGTCCCAGGTCGCCCGGGCCCGATGAATATAACCGGTGCGCTCTGCGCAGAATCTGTGGTAAATATCTTTAATTATGTCTCTTCCGCCATCAGAAGGTTCGTATATCCGACCTGATTCAGCCGGATATGTGATGTTGCGTGCAAAAACAATCTGGTCCGGAGCCAGGTAATACGAGTTTTGCAATGATACAACCGCATAGCCGAAGCGCTTATAAATCGCGGCTCTGGACGCATGCAGAGCAGCAATAAAACGTCTGCCCTCCTCGTGCATGATCTCAAAGTGCCTGCCCACTATTTTGCGAAGGTGTCCCTTACGCCGAAAAGCAGGATGGGTACCCACGTAAGTAATGCCCGCCACCGGGGAGCTTTTGCCGTTTAAGCGCATTTTAAGAGGCCACCAGGCATATGAAGTGGCAAGCTCCTTGTCTTCAAATGCACAAAGAGTCCATTCAGGCCTGATGGCATCAACAGCATCAGGCGGGGCAACCGAGGATGGTATCAGCAGGGCGCGCCTTGCCACCTGCCTGAAGGCTCCCATTTCCTCTGTTTCTGCAGGTCGGATTTCAGCCGGCATAAACAGCCTTCTTGCTTTCAGGATTTTCGGTTTTCGGCGTCCTGAGCAGTATAAGAAATACAAAACCCAGAACCATTGAACAAAAAATCGCTATAAAAACATGATAATATGCTTCAACAGGATAGCCTGTCCCTGATCTGCCCGCAAGATCGATAAGCCAGCCGGTAAACGGCTGAAACAGGGCTGTTCCCAAAAATGCCGCGGGATTCATCAGTCCGATGGCCGTGCCCGTCAGCCAGGCCGGGAAAAGCTCCTTGGTAATGGCAAAATACAAAGACAAGGTCCCGCCGCCGAACATTCCTGTTATAAGAAAAAGCGGAGCAAGTATTATAGACGGAGGCTTGCCCATGGTAAACAAATAAACCGACCAGCAGGCAAGTCCCACGCCCACTGAAAAAATAATAACCTGCTTGCGCCCGAACCTCAATTTATCGGCCAGAAGTCCGATTACAGGAGCACCGATTATAAAGCCAAGAGGCATCAGCATCAGCAGTCCGCCTGCGGCCACTCTGCTGTATCCGTGCACGTCTGTCAGATAAGGCACCGCCCACAGTCCCTGGAAAGTAAGCGACGGGCCCCCGAAGAAAAAATAAGAAAGTGTCACCATCCAGAAACTGGAATTTCCCAGAATCATCATAAGCCGCTTAAATGTTCCTATACCATCGGGCACGTCAAAGGAGTCATCAGAGGAAAGACCAGGCTGCGGCTCTATTGGCTGCCAGCCCTTGTCCTCGGGCTTGTCGCGAAGAATAAGCCAGGCGCAAACCGCCATCAACAGCGTAAAAGCTCCTATGGCCCAGAAAGACATCCGCCATCCCAGCAGAACCACGAGATAGGTTAGAGGCAGTGAGGCAGACAGATTGCCCGCATTTCCAAATGCCAGAAAGACTCCCGTAATTGCGGCAAACTCTGTTTTTTTAAACCACCTGGAAAAAATCTTCAACCCCGGTATAAAAACCCCGCCCACACCTATTCCCACCAGTGCACGGCCTGCTGTTGCAACTGCCATGTTCGGGGCGAATCCGAAAAGCAAAACACCGATGCAGGCAATTACCGCAAAGACAGTTGTCACGACCCTGGGGCCCAGGGAATCCGAGAGCATGCCCACAGGCGGCTGCACTGCTGCATACAGATAAAAATAGGCAGATGCCATAACCCCCAGGGCTGTTGCGTCGGCACCAAACTCCTCAACCAGATCGCCTGCAATAACGGTAGGAGAAATCCTGTGCAGGCAGGCCAGAAAATATATAATGCTCACCACCCCGAATACGGCCCATCTGTATCCGTAAGGATCGGCAAGCCTTATCCGCGGGACAGGCAATTTCATTTTCGTGCTTCCTTTCAGATCAGCAGCACTATAAGTTTGCGCGGACCGTGCATTCCCTTAAACTGCTTGCCCTGGATATCCCCGGTCATGCTGGGACCCGTGATAAAGGCCACCTGGCTTGGCGCTTTTTTCTCCCTGAAAATCTGCTCTGCTGCCTGCTCGTATAAAGCCACAATACGGTCTTTGAAAAGCACTGCAATATGCACTTCTGGCGCCAGGGATACAAGCCGGGCGCAATCCTTATCAAAGACCAGAACCAGGGTACCGGATTCGGCTATGCCGAAATCCGCTCCTGTAAGGCCTGCATCAGCATTGTCAAAAACCGCGTCAGTAAATTTGCGGCGATCCGTAAAATCTGCCTGTGTTGCGATATTTAACCCGGCATTTTCGGCTGCCCCTGGCAGTCCGGCTGCTGAAAGGTGCCGGCAGCGCGATGAGATGAGCGTACTGATACCGTGTTCCCGGCATATCCGGGCCAGGGTCCCTCCTATATCCTGCTCTGGATCATGTTCATATACAATACCTGTCTGTTCCGCAACTCTGGTACAAAATGCCTCAATAAGCCCGGCTTCATCCGGGACTTCCGGCCTGCACTGATCTCTGGCCGGCCCTTGGATGTCACGTCCGGCAGGCGACTGCCGCAAAATGTCCAGGATTTGTTCACGGGCCGCGCTACTCATGATTTTTCCTTCCATTTGCCGTGAAATGATTCCGCAGGGGCTGCAGGCAGGTTTCTTGACTTAAACCACCCTTCAAGGGCCTTTGGGCCTTTTTCAATTTTGTCTCCGCTCGCGTATCTGCCGAGTGCGCGGCGAAGGATTGCACCCGAAGCACGCCACAGCGATGGATGGGAGGCTATGTGGGCATATGCAGAATACATTGCCCGTTGATGTATGGGCGTTCCGGTTCCCCTTAACGCAGGGTCTGCGGAAGCATTTTTACGCCTGTAATAAAGCATAAGCTCCGGATGATCAATACCCACCGGACAAACAGACCTGCACTTGCCGCACAGCGTGCAGGCTTCAAACAGGTCCCTGGTTCGGTCAAAACCGAGCAGCAGGGGGGTCAAAACCTGGCCCATGGGGCCGGAATAAGCCCAGCCATAAGGATATCCGCCGATTGTGCCGTAAACCGGACATGCGTTTAAACACCCCCCGCACCGGATGCAGCGAAGCGCCTCCCGGGTGGCCGGGTCCCGGTAAATACGGGTACGGCCGTTATCCAGAACCACAATGTGGAGTTCTTCCGGGCCGTCAATCTCGTTTTCCCTTTTCGGTCCGGTGTCCATGGACACATATGCGCCTATTTTCTGGCCGGTGCAGCTGCGGCAGAGCAGACGTATCAGGCACAGAGCGTCTTCTGTATTCTCCACCACTTTTTCCAGGCTCATAACAGCTACCTGGATTCGCGGACAGGATTTGCTCATGCGGATGTTGCCCTCGTTTTCCACATTTATAAGGGTCCCGGTTTCAGCCACTGCTATATTTACGCCTGTAATACCCATTTCCAGGTTCTGAAACCCTTTTCGCAGAAAACGTCTCGCAGCAAGCCCAAGCTGCACAGGGTCATGTTCAGGCTGCGAAATAACGCCTTTTTCAAGAAATATATCGCTGATCTGCTCGACGGGAATGTTTAACGCCGGGCCCACGATATGGAAAGGCGGCCTGCCAAGAAGCTGGGTTATAAACTCGCCCAGATCGGTTTCCCATGCCTTTATCCCGTTTTCTGCCAGAGCCTCGTTTAACCCGAGCTCCTCGGTGATCATTGACTTGCCCTTGGCCACATAGGAAATCTTGTTGTCAAGAGCCGTCCTGGCAATATAAGCATTTGCGCTTTGCGCATCTTCTGCCCAGAACACGCGCGCGCCTTTTGCTTTGGCGTTTTTTTCAAATGTTTCCAAGAGCCGCGGCAAATCATCAAGAGCCCTTGCCCGGATAACCGCGCCCGCCCTCCTTGCGGCTTCCGGATCAATATAATCCTCAAAAGCGACTTTTCTGCGCTCTGCCAGGCGTTTGGGCAGCTTTTTTAAAAAACTCTGGGTATAGGCATCACCCATTTCCCGGGCTGCAGTCTGTCTGTATTTTTCAGTGGCAATCTTCATAAATTCTCCGCCAGGAAACCGGCCATATGAACCACCCGTTTTTCCGGATAATGCCTGCTCACATATCCGCTTATGTTCAGCAGACAGCCGGGTTCGCACATAACCAGAACATCCGCCCCGCTGTCAATAAATCCGGCAGCCTTGTCAGCTGCCATTGCTTCAGAAATCTCAGGATACTCCACTGAAAAACGGCCGCCAAACCCGCAGCACAGATCCGCGCCTTCCATGGCAACCGTCTCAAGGCCTTTTACTTCGGCCAGCAGGCGTTGCGGCCTGCCGGCAAGACCCAGACCGTGCAAATGGCTGCACGATTCATGAAAAGTAGCTTTGCCGTCAAAACTCGCACCCACGTCTGTTATCTTCATATAGTCCACCAAAAACTCGCAGAACTCCAATACCCGGCCTGAAACCTCCTGCGCCCTTTTCTGCCATTGAGGCTCGTCTTCGAAAAGCATGGGGTAATTTTTACGCACCATGTGCACGCACGAGGCTGACGGGCATACTATTATCTCATCGTTTTCAAAAATCCTTATAAACCTTTTTGCAAGCTTTTTTGCATGAAATGCCTGGCCTGAATTATACAAAACCTGGCCGCAGCATGTCTGCTCACGACGGAAAAACGGGCGGCAGCCTATATGGCGTAAAATGTCCACAGTGGCAACGCCTATTTCAGGCACCCACTGATCAACTATACACGGTATAAAAAGGGATACGTCTTTCATGAAGAAATTATTTTCTCAAGTGTTTCGGGTTGTAAGCGCATAACGGCGTGCCGGTCCTCCTGCTGTGTATTTAACATTCCTTCTTTTCGGGCCTTTTCAAAGGCGCGCCTTTTTTTCTCGCGGGCTGCGGCAAGCAGATGTTCCAGGTTTTCTTCGGGAAAATCCTCAATCTCCAGGTATCCTGCTGTGACCGCCTTGCGCATCAGTCGCTCGCCCCTTTGGGTTCTCACTATCAGGGTGTTTTTATTATCAAAGCCTTCCATTGAGCCAACTGAAAGATCCGCCCATTCGGCTGTCATATCCGGACACAGCATGCATCCTTCAGGTACAAACTCCCGAAGTTCATCAAGGGGAATCTCCAGGTTGCCGTTGTCGGTTTCAACCGCCAGAATCCCCGCCGGAGGAGGCGGAATTCGCATTTTGCGGATTCCGGCGCCTTTTGTATGTTTTTCAATAAAGGCGCCAAACCCGCGGGTATCCAAAGCCCAGGTGCAAAAAATACCTATGGTGAGGGCAACTGAGTCTGCAAAATCCTGAACTTCCATGGGGTTGATGCTCATCTGAGCAACGGCTGTAAGCTGGCACGGAGTCCCCACCACGCCCATCTTCCTAAAGCCCTGGTTAAAACCATCATTTAAGGAAGCCAGGGTGGGGGCTGCCGTGTATTTGGAGCAGGAAAACCCCGGGACTTCCTGGGGTTTTGTTGCAAGCCCGGGCTCCGGGACCAGGCCGTTTCTTCCTGTGAGTACAGCTGCATCCAGCATATTGGACTCCAGGGCATACATTATTAGTGCAGATACGGTGCCTCCATCCTGAAACTCCCCGGATGACACCGCCCTGCCGGCCCGGGCCATATACATCTGCCTGTATTCGCCTGCCGGCTCTCCTTTGTAAAAAGTGCCAAGCAAGGCTTGTGACAGATCTTCAAGGTCCACCTCTGTTTTCGGACAAAATGCATAGCATCGGCCGCGGGCAAGGTCACAGGGGAAAAGCATGGCTGTTTTACCCCTGTAATTGCTGAAATAAGGGCAAAGATTCACGCATGCCCCGCAGCCTGTGCACAGGCCGGGTTCGATCACATCTTTGAGCAATTCATTGGGGCCGAAAATCTTCATTTTAAATCTCCGCTTAAAGGCATCTTAAACATAGCAAACAGGTTATCATAATTATAAGATTTGATCAATTCATCAATGTCATATACTGTATGCTATTGCCAAACAAAATTTGACGCCTTCAATATAAAGTAATTGACACATTTTAATGATACGGATAATTTACCTATACGATAAATTCAATATAATCAAACGGAGCTGCCAATGTCTGTACAGTCTGTTGAGCGCGCCCTTAAAATTCTGACCCTGTTTTCGCACCGTCAGCCGGTGCTGGGCATCTCGGAGTTAAGCCGCATGATGGACCTGCCAAAAGGCACGGTTCACGGCCTGATCCGGACCCTTGTAAAACACGGTTTTTTAAAACAAGATGAGCAGACCCGGAAATACCGGCTGGGGTTAAAAATCCACGAACTGGGGATCGTTCTTTCAGGAACCCTGGAATTAAACCAGAAAGCAGCCGGTCCATGCCACCAGCTTTCGCGCCGGACCGGGCTGCTGTCACGAATCGGAATATGGGACGGAGGCTCTGTAGTCATTACCCTAAACACCCACCCTCAGCCCATGCCTGTTCTTCCACATCAGGTGGGTCCACGTATCCATGCCTACTGTTCGGCCATCGGCAAGGCCATGCTGGCTTTTCTCGACGAGCAGACACTTAACCAGTATATCGAGCGTACCAAGTTTGTCGCTTTTACCCAGTCCACCGTCACCTCCAAAAAGAAGTTGAGGGAAAACCTGAAGACCATACGAACAAGAGGATATTCTATTGACCGCGAAGAAGCAGTCCCGGGTATGGGCTGCATAGGAGCCCCGATTTTCGACAGACAGGGCGTGGTTGCGGGCGCTATAAGCCTTTCCGGCCCTGTCAGCCAAGTGCCCGGCGATGATCCTGAAGTTCTGTCCAAAGAAATTCTGTCTACGGCATTTGAAATTTCGCGCTTTCTGGGCTACCTGCCGAATATAATGGAATCGGGCGCCACCTCCTCCTGGCTGCAAACACCCCCTGTGGGATATTAAACGTCCGATCCTCCCGGTCTGCCTTCAAGAACC
>CAZVFQ010000125.1:0-7521 GCA_964626455.1 uncultured Desulfobacteraceae bacterium
CGGTTTATTTTCTATCCGCTTCATGTTGATCCCGAAGCCTCGACCATGGTTCTTTCGCCCTGGCACACGGATCAGATCAATGTGATTGAAGCCCTGGCCAAGAGCGCCCCGGCGGATATGCTGATTGTGGTCAAGGAACATTTGCCAATGCTTGGGAAGCGACCACGGGGCTTTTACAAAACAATCTCCAAAATTCCCCGGGTCGTTCTCGTAGGTCCGGGTCATGATTCATTGCCTCTTGTCCAGAAGTCATCTCTTGTAGCAGTAATTACCGGAACAGCTGCCTGGGAGGCCATGCGAATGGGCAAGCCCGCACTTATAATCGGAGATTCGCCATACCTGGCTATTGGAGAAGGAGTGGTACATGAGCCATGCTTATCGCAACTTCCTGAGGCTATATCCAAGTCATTGAATACTGCACCAGCATCGGATAGGGCCTTGGAGTGTTTTATGGCTGCGTGTTTGGCGGAATCCTTTGAAATGGCCCCTTCTCTTTTGTGGGGCACTCATGAGGAACATTCTATAAATGACCGTAAAACAGCGGTGAATAATTTTGTGGACGGCATTTTAAAAAGAGAGAATGACTATCGATCAACCCTGTTGAGTTAAAAAATGAAAAAAACCTTATATATTCATATCGGCTCACCCAAGACAGCTACAACATTTCTCCAAAAGACATTTTCACTCAACAGTAGTGAATTTGAACTGCAAGGCATGCTTTACCCAAAAGCCGGAAGGTATCCTGGCACTGATAAACACTTACACTTACATCATAATATCGCTGCGAATGCGTCGGGTTCTTACCGACCCAAACAAGAGATGCGCCTTAGAAAATCCGGTGCGGTAGGCAAGGCGGCTTTCAAACAGATCAAAGATGACTTGCTTAATGAAATCAAGATGTTTACAGGGGAAAGCGTTCTTATTAGCTGTGAAAATTTTTGGAAACTCGATTTGAAACAGATCAGGCTTTTGACTAGCATTTTTAAGAACTTTGATGTCAAGATAATTGCATATCTCCGACGACAAGATCTTTTTTTGGAGTCTAGATCAACAAACTTCTCGTTAGTCAGTGATATTGAAAAATATAGACAAATAGTTATGAATCCTTACTCTCATTATCGTCGTGCCTGTAACTATCTTTCTATTCTTGATAAATGGTCATCAATAGGTGGCATGGACAATATGATTGCCCGCATATTCGAAAAGGATCAATTAAAAGACGGCTTTTCTTCGTAAACTCTGCCATAGACTTTTATGAAAGGCAAATTGAGAGTTCTCTTCCCTTTTGTGGGTGATACAGTCGGCGGAAGCCACGTTTCCACGTGGCAACTTATATCTGCTCTGAAGGAATACGGGGTAGAACCGGTCATCGTTGTGCATGAAACCGGGAGTTATACCGATTGGCTTGAAGCACAAGGAGGCAGATACCAGTTAACTTACCTGCCTTATGTTCGTTCTAAAGACGGCCATATAGCCAACTGGACCCGAATACTCCGAGGAATATTGCCTGCCTCCAAACTGTTCCGAGGACTAAATATTGATCTGGTTCACTGTAATGACCGCCGCATAAACAGGACCTGGGCTCCGTGGGCCAAAGCTGCAGGCCTTCCAATGATCTGGCATCAACGCACGGTGTGGTCGGGGGGCAGGCATATGACATTCTCGTTAAGGTTTGCCAGTGGGATAATTTCAATTTCAAATTTTGTTGCTCAAAGCATTCCTGCCATATCAATTCCCCATAAAACAATATATAATCCTGTAAGTATAGAGTCTCGGAATAAAGAAATTTGCGCCCGGAATTTAAAGCAGGACCTCGATTGCCCTGATGATACCAAACTTATTGGCTGTTTTGCCAACGCACAACGTTGGAAAAGGCCTGATACTGTGTTTAAGGCAGCCTTGTTGCTAAATGAACAAAATACAAGCAGGATTAAAGTTGTCTGGTGCGGGGACGATCGCGACGGTGAACTGTCCCGCCTGCAGAAAGAACATGGCCATTGCTGCCCTGTACTGAAGATTCCCTTCAAAGCAGATGTATCAAGTGTCATGGCCGGATGTGACTGCGTTCTTGCTGCCTCTGAAGAAGAGCCTTTTGGCAGGACCTTAGCAGAAGCCATGTCTTTGGGCGTTCCCGTGGTGGCAAGCAATGCAGGCGGACACTGCGAAATCATTGATCATGAAAAAAACGGCCTGCTTTTTCCGGTCGGAGATGCCGGGTCTTGTGCGGCAGCTATTGTTCGACTGCTAAAGAAAGACGGTCTGAGAATGAACTTAATTAGTGCAGGTATGGCCACAGCCAAACGGTTCGACCCTATACAGCAGGCAGGGCAAGTTTATAATTTTTACAATCAATTACTCGGGCTGGACAACTAATACAATGAAGTCGAAAAAAGTCCTGATCTTTATTAATTCATTGACCAGCGGGGGAGCGGAAAAGGTTTCGGTTTCTCTTTCTTCGTACCTTGCAAGGAAAGACTATGCAGTCATAGTAGTGACCATGCACGGCAAGGAACGTGATTTTTTTACCCTGGATAATAGTGTTGGCAGAATCTCCCTGAGGATGGCCGGTGAACACAGGGGCTTTGACAGAATCATAGCCAATATCAGAAGATTAAAAGTATTACGATCCATAATTAAAAGAGAACAGCCTGATATTATTATTGGTATGATGACTGCTTGGGCAATTCGCTGCATATTGGCCTGCATGGGCCTGCCGGTAAAGGTGGTGGTATCTGAACGAAACTTTCCGGGCCAGAAACAAATCGCTCACCGCTGGAATATAATGCGCAAGATCTTTTATCCTTTTGCAAGTGCCCATGTGGCACAAACCCAAGAGACATCCCAATGGATAATAAGACATGCCCGCGCCAGGAACGTAGAGGTTATTCCCAATTCCGTTGCCTGGCCCCTCTGCCCCAATAAACCTGTTTTGAAGCCGCAAGACTTGTTTAATAAAAATATTAATTTGATGCTGGCCGTTGGCAGCCTCAGCAAGCAAAAAGGTTTTGATCTGCTAATTGAAGCTTTTGCCGGAATATCGAGCAAACACCCGGAGTGGAAGCTGGTAATACTTGGGGAGCAGAGCGGAAAGGAGCAAGGTAATAATTCCCGAAAAACTCTTGAACGCTTGGTTAAAGACCGCGGACTAGAGGAGCAGGTCCATATGCCCGGCCGGATTGGCAATGTCGGGGATTGGTATCAGAGGGCCGACATGTTTATTCTCAGTTCCAGGTATGAGGGCTTTCCTAATGTGCTCCTGGAAGCCATGGCAGCCGGGTGTCCGTGCATTGCATTCGACTGCGAGACAGGGCCGCGTGATATAATAGAAAATGGGATAAACGGTATTCTGGTTTCGCCTGAGGACACGTTGGAACTTGGCCGGGCCATGAGCCAGCTGATGGAAGACAGCGAACTGCGAAAAATGTTGTCTAAACAGGCAATTACTGTTCGCGACAGATTCTCTGAAGATAAAATCCTGGGCCAGTGGAAAAATCTTTTGGATCGCCTGGTGGAAGAAAAATGAAATATGTCTATATCCTGAGCCTGTCTCACAGCGGATCCACGTATTTAGAACTCCTTTTGTCAAAACATGACAAAATCGGATCGCTGGGAGAAATATATCAAACAATTAGCAGCATATATGCTGGTGCAGAAAATAAAAAGCTCTGCCCGACTTGCCAGGCTGATATGTCCGGGTGCTCTTTCTGGGGGGAGCACCGCAACCTTATTATGGATAAAACCGAGGCAGAATCCTATAGGCTTATAAAACGAGAATTTAAGGAAAAACACAAGGATTTGGAATATCTGGTCGATTCTTCCAAAAAACTTTGTTTCCTTACTGAATTCTATGATCCGAATGTAGAAGATATAAGGGTGCTTATGCTGTTCAGGGATGTCCGCGGCTGGGTCCAATCGATCGAAAACAAGGCTTTGAGAGAAAAGAGCAGAAAGTATTGGAAATACTCTCTCGGGTTTCCGGCAAACTCCTATTACTGGCTCTATTGCTATTTGCGCTGGAAAAAGATCCTTGGATCAAAATTTCATTTTCAGCTTGTCTCTTATGAGAACCTGGTATTTCAACCCAAAGCTTCTCTGGAACACATTTTTAAATTTCTGGAGCTTTCCCCCCAGGATTTTTCTATAAATTCGCCTTCCTTATCCCATAACATTGAAGGCAATCGCATGCGGAAAACCTTTTCAAAAGACAGCACCATTCGCTATGACAACTCCTGGATGAAGGATTTCAGGCACATGCTTTACGCTCCTGTTCTCCTTCCTGTTCATTATGTAAATTCAAGAATTCAAAAACCCCCTCAAGATTCCAATTCATAGCTAAAGATTGATCTTTTCAGAAAATTATATGGCCGCGCCAAACAAGACCGATACCTGCACAAAAAAAATCGCCATTTTCATGCCTTCTCTCCGCGGCGGCGGAACCGAGCGGATTATGCTTACTCTGGCAGAAGGATTTACCGGCAGGGGCTACAGCGTGGATCTTGTGCTGGCTGCGGCTGAAGGACCGTACCTGTCTCTGGTACCGGAAAATGTAAGAGTGGTTGATTTGGGGGCTTCCAGGATGATTACGGCCCTGCCGAAACTGGCCGGGTACCTGCGGCGTGAGCGCCCCGCATCAATGCTTTCAGCCATGAACCACGTAAATGTTGTCGCTGTTTGGGCACGCATGCTCTCCGGAGCCCGCACAAGGCTGGTGATAAGCGAACGCAACCACCTTTCGCTTTCAATAGAAACCTCCGGATCAATACGCTTACGCCTATTGACCCGTTTCATGCGCATGGCTTATCCGAGGGCTGACTGTATTGTGTCAGTATCCCGGGGGGTTTCTCAGGATCTTGCAAAAACCCTCGGGCTGAGCGATGATAATATAAAGGTCATATACAACCCTGTTGTCACACCTGATCTGATTGAAAGCAGCCAACACCCTCTTGATCATCCTTGGTTTGCCCCGGAAGAACCTCCTGTTATCCTTGGATGCGGACGACTCTGCCCGCAGAAAAACTTTTCCCTGCTGATCCGCGCTTTTGCAGATTTGCGCAAAAAAAGGCGGGCCAGGTTGATGATTCTCGGAGAAGGCGAGCTGCGGGAGAATCTTGAAGCAATTATCCGTGAGCTTGGCATGGAGCACGATATTTCACTTCCCGGCTTTGTAAGCAACCCCTACGCATATATGTCCAAATCTTCACTGTTTGTCCTGTCTTCTAACTGGGAAGGACTACCGGGTGTTCTTGTTCAGGCAATGGCATGCGGAAGCCCTGTTATTTCAACCGACTGTCCGAGCGGACCTGCTGAAATCCTGGAAAACGGCAAATGGGGAAGGCTTGTACCCCCGAACGATGCAGGCGCTCTTAGCGGGGCTATGGCAGAAGCCCTGGATGAACCCTCCTATCCCGACGTAACAAAACGGGCCGGGGATTTTGCCGCAGACCGGGCAATACAAAGCTACCTAGATACATTGCTATAAAATTTAATATGAAGGCGACCCCGGCACAAATCAAAATAATGCACGTTATCTCCGGGCTTTCCACCGGCGGGGCCGAGACCATGCTCTGCAAGCTCCTGTCGGGAATAGACAAAAGCCGGGTTGACTGCCGGGTGGTTTCCCTTACAGACAAGGGGCCTATGACGAATCAGATCGAAACCCTGGGTATATCTGTTGATGCACTGAACATGCCCCGGGGGGTGCCGGATCCCGGAGGCATTTGGAGACTGAAACGTCTGATCCGTGATCAACAGCCGGATATTATTCAGACCTGGATGTATCATTCCGACCTGATCGGCGGCATAGCATCCAGGCTGGCCTGCCGCAGCCCGGTCATCTGGAATATCAGGCACAGCAATCTGGACCCGCGGGCCAACAAAAAGACCACCCTGCTCACAGCCCACGCCTGCGCCTTGGTTTCCGGCCGGGTGCCTGAAAAAATAATCTGCTGCTCTGAATCTTCCAGGCAGGTGCATGCGGAGATCGGCTACGATAAAAACAAAATGCTTGTAATTCCCAATGGGTTCAACCTGGAGGATTTTACTCCTGACAAGGATGCACGCCTGTCTGTGCGCCGGGAACTGGGGATAAGCTCGGACTCGGCGCTGTTGGGCATGGTCGCACGGTTTGACCCCCAAAAAGATCATGCCGGCTTTGTCCGGGCTGCAGAAAAGCTTTCAGGTTCAGGGTTCAATGGTTATTTTATTTTGTGCGGCCAGGATATTGATTGGTATAATGTCTATCTCAGCAAGTGGATCAGGGATGCCGGGCTTGCTGAGCGTTTCTTTTTGCTGGGGCCGCGCACCGACATTCCCAGGCTGACCGCAGCCCTGGATCTTGCCTGTCTTTCTTCGGCTTTCGGCGAAGGATTTCCCAATATTCTGGGAGAAGCCATGGCCTGCGGGGTACCGTGCGTTGCCACGGACGTGGGCGATTCAGCAGCCATAGTCGGCGACACCGGCAGGATTGTCCCGCCAAAGGACCCGGAGGCCTTTGCCGCAGCCTGTAAAGAGCTGCTGGATTTGGGGCCTGAGCAGCGTGCCCGGCTTGGCTTTAAGGCCCGCAAAAGAATCGAGGAAAATTTTGATCTGTCAAAAATCATAGATAAATATGAACAACTATATCAATCAATATGAAATTTCTCTACTGCATTACCAGGTCTGATACCATTGGCGGAGCACATGTTCATGTTGCCGATCTGGCCAAATGGATTAGAACACAGGGCCACGATGCGTTCGTTGTGCTCGGCGGACAAGGAGTGTACTGTGATCACCTTGCCCAAAAAAATGTGCCATACATAAACTGCCGGTCTTTGATAAGACCCGTTAATCCGGCAAGAGATATTTCCGCATTGGTGGAGATTCGCAGAATTATCCGGCAGCAAAAGCCTGACTTACTGTCGCTTCATTCCGCAAAAGCCGGCCTGCTCGGACGTTTTTCAAAAATCGGCATAAACGTGCCCACGGTTTTTACCGCTCACGGCTGGTCCTTTACAGAAGGCATATCCCCGGGATGGGCGCCTATCTTCAGAACCCTGGAAAAAATCGCCGCCCCGCTTGCAGACCGGATTATAACGGTTTCTGATTACGACAGAAGGCTTGCGCTCAAGGCGGGCATTTGCCCGGAAAAAAAGCTCGTAACAATTCATAACGGAATGCCTGATGCGAAACATTTCTCAGAGCCGGGCAAAAACCCGGGGCCTGTAAGAATAGCAATGGTGGCCCGCTTAGATGAGCAGAAGGATCATGACACCCTGTTTTCCGCGCTTTCGAATTTAAAAAATTACAACTGGACCCTGGACCTTATAGGAGACGGCCCCAGGGAGCATATGCTGCGCAAACATACGAAACGCCTTGGTTTAGACAACAGGGTTAATTTTCTGGGTCTTCGCAATGATGTGGAAGCCCTGTTGGCAAAATCGCATATTTTTGTTTTATCAACAAAATGGGAAGGGTTTCCCCGAAGTATCTTAGAGGCCATGCGCGCGGGTCTGCCTGTGATCGCATCTGATGTGGGAGGGGTGA
>CAZVFQ010000126.1:0-7449 GCA_964626455.1 uncultured Desulfobacteraceae bacterium
TGGCTGGTTGAATCCGGGGTTGATTTATATACGGTTCAAAAATTGATGCGGCACGGCAACTTTAAAATGACTGAGCGATATGCACACCTGGGGGAAAATACCCTGCAGGCTGCGATAAAAAATCTTGAGCCCCGCGAAAATAAAAAGACAGCAGATGTTGTTTCTGTAGAAGAGGCGAAAAGGGGGCTTAATGGGTAATTGGGTAAAGCTTAAACCTCAATGTGAACCAGTTAAAGAGGGGCCATTTGTCATTCAACAAATCCCCCCTGTTAAATTCATCCTTACAGATAAAGAAAGAGAATACCTTCGCAACCAAATAAACGGCCAGGGAATTACGGTTCCGGATAATTTCATTGAAGAGGTTGAAGCGGCGATGCAGAGTTCTGCCTGGGATGTTTGGGACCAGGAAAAAGGAAAACGAAGCCGGGCAAACCGTAAACATCAATTAATGCGATTTAAAAAGAAAACCGAAGAGTTTAAGGAGATGCTAAAAGAATTAAATGCATTTGCCAGGCATAATTTTCCGGACCATGACCGCGAATTGAGCAGCGGTGAAATGGAATCGGCTGCATTAAGCGTGGATACGGAATTGATGTGGTTAAATACGGTGCTTGACTCCCATATCACCTTTTACAAGCCCAAAAATGGCAGGCCCCCGGCTATATCAGAAAAAATGGCACAGGACCTTAAAAAAGTTTTTGAATCAATGGATCTTCCCGTGAATAAAGGCGAAGTAAGTTTTTTTAGCGATGTGCTTAGGGTATGCCTCGAGTCTTTGGGATTACCTCATCATGCCCCTTACCGAGCAATCAGAAACATGAAATAACTAAACCCCGTAAAAAAAAATAGCTTTAGTATCAAGATTTCCCTCTACCTATCCCCTAAAACCTTTCACAGGATTCATCAAAACTTAATCTGTGAAAGGAACCAACCATGCAAAACCCGAATGATTTATCTATCCATTTCCAGAGGATGGCTGAACGATGGCCGTCCAGTCTTGTTGCCCGTGATCGTATTTCCGATTTTACCGGCGGGCTAATATCTCCCGGACGCATAGCAAATCTTGACTCTCAGGGGGAAGGACCACGGAACCGTATCCGAGTGGGTAGGAAAGTAGCTTACCCGGTAACTGACCTGGTGGAATGGTTAACACAGCGGGCGCAGATCATATAGTGGGGTCAAGATATGCCAGCAAAAAAAGAGCCCGGCGGCGGGGCGGCCAAGACCGGGCGCGGGAAAGAAATCTATACAAATAATAACACACCACGGGGAGCCGGGCAAGCCTCACTTGATAACCGCCCCCTGCCGCACTCTCCAGAGATAGAGCGGTCCATCATAGCGGCGTGTCTCCTGTCTCCCGAGATGGCACAGCAGGTGGTATATCAGCTGGATGTGGCAGATTTTTATAATCACAGACACCAGATAACATACCGCGTGATCCAGGAGATAGCTATCCGGGGCGAGGCTGCCGAGTTGCCCGTGGTGGCCGATAGACTGAGGGCCTACGGGCATCAAGAGACTGTCACGGCATCTTACCTGGCGGGGATAGTGGATAATGATCCGGTCCCGGCTGATATCGCTACCAGCTGCCGGATACTCCGGCAGAAATCCGCAGAGCGCCAACTGATCCACATGTGTCAGGCTGTTGTCCAGGGTTGTTATGAGGGCAGGGGCACACAGGAGTTATTGGAGCATGCGCAAGCAGAGATAGCTAAAGTTACGGAGCAGATTGGTGGGGGGGCTAAAGATGTCCAAAGCCGCCTCATTACGGGGTCTGAGCTTCACGACCATTTCTTGAAAACGCTGTCGCAAACATGGCGCGTGGGCGATATCCTGCCGGGAGCCTCGTATCTAATGGTGCTATACGGTCCGCCTGGCACCTACAAGACATTCATTGCGAAGGATATCGGATTGAGCATCGCGGCTGGCATAGATTGGCATGGCCGCCCGGTCAAGCAAACGCCAGTTGTCTATATCGCGGCAGAAGGCCAGGCCGGAGCGCTGAAAAGAATTGAATCATGGAAGCGATATCGAGGCGTAGAGGCAATAGATGACTTCTCTTTGATTCCGGTCCCTTGTCTGCTCGATGAACCAGGGGACATGGACGCCCTGATAGCAACCCTACGACACCTACCGGTATCACCTGGTCTAATCATAATTGATACGCTCGCGCGTTGCATGGCCGGCGATGAGAATAATACCGCTGACATGGGGCAGGTAATAATCTCATGCGGAAAAATTTCACAAGCAACAAACGCGCAAGTCATGTTGATACATCATACAGGAAAAGACGCTAACAAGGGCGCCCGTGGTTCAATTGCTCTAACCGGTGCTACAGACACCCTGCTGCTGACCCAGAAAACCAACGACAAACAGGTGGCCTTAATATGCGAACGTCAGAAAGATTATGAGCCGTTTAGGGATATCTATTTTCGCCTGGATATCGCGGATACTGGATATGTCTCCGATGATATGGAACCCGTAATGTCCCTGGTGCCGGTAGAGGATACACAGGCCAGGCCGAAGAAGGGCAAGGCAAACCTAACCGGCGGCAAGAGGATTGCCTATGAGGCCCTAAAAAAGCTGTATATCGATGATGTCCGTGTGCATGTAGATCAATGGCGTGGGGCTGCATACAGGGCAGGAGTCTCTCCAAGCAGTGATAGAGGGACAAAACAAAAGGCCTTCCGGCGGGCCGTTACAAGCCTCTTAAACGATGGATACGTGGATTGTATTGATGATCATTACCGTCCTCTGGAATAGCCGGACATATCCGGACATGTCCGGACAATGTCCGGGACAGTCCAGACGGACGGACACGGACACCCCCCTAAGGGGGTGTCCGGTGTCCGGCTGTCTGTCTGGACCGGATAATATGTTTGCCGGGTTTGCCGGGTTCGACCCATTTTGTACAAACTTTCGCGTACGCGAGAGAGATGAAAATTCAGTTATAGAAAAGTTGTTACAAAATACCCCAAACCCGGCAAACCCGGCACGCTCTTAACAGGGTATAGGGGTGCATTTAAAATAATTACTCAAGCCAAGCTGCAAAACGGGTCCTTCTGTTTATTTTACTCTATGCGGGTACGCTGAGGCGCGAAAAACGTGACCTTTTAAATTTTAAAAAAAATGACAAACTGACAAACGAGGGTTTAAAGATGTCATTTCAGAAAAATGGTCTTAAAAAGCGACTTTCCAGGATCGATAATTAAAAAAGTCCGACACAATAAGGACTTAAAAGCAGGGGGATAAGGATTATGCCGAAATTAAAAAAGCATCCAAATCATTTGAGGGCCTTCAAATGGGCGCAAACCCTGGCTGCGGCATGGCAAGGGGGTTTTGCCCAGAGGCTTTTATATCTGTTTAAGCTACACGAGCTGGAGCGCGAGGCTGTGAAAACTATACCTGGCCGGGAAATCGGGGAGCCAGGGTTATTGTATGTGTTCCTTTATCCCTGCCAGGCCGAAAATTTAAAAGATCACCAGTTGCCGGGTGATGTGGACATGGAATTTGTTTGCCTGGCTGTAACAAGCCCCGTACTTCACGAGAAAAAAGAGGCAGCCGCATTTTGCGGGGTTACGGTCAGGCAGATAGAACGATGGGCAAGTGGGGAGTTTGGCCGGAGCCGGGAACCACTGCACTGCGTCAAATACAAGCATAGATCCTTGTTTCTTGAGCGGGAACTCAGGAAATACATGCGACGCCATAGATGCGGAGGACTGCAAAAACATAAAAGCCAGGTGTTTCAGGCCAAACTGCTGCCCGGTTTCACAAATCAAACAAACAGGGAGGATCATGATGAAAGTGGATTTGAGCAAGATGACAAATGAACAGGCAAAAGAGATGGCGCGGCGTTTCAGGAAAGCCCCGTGTATCGTCTGTAAGGAAAAGTCTACAGGCTATAGAAAACTGCACCTGGGCGAGCAGGTAGCCTTCCTGCCGTTGTGTGATGAGTGTCAAAACGCACCCGTTTCAACCCTGATGAAGATTATGGAGCTTGCAGATGATGGATATACGCCGAACGACAAAGCAGTGGGTAACACCTTCCGAAACAGCTGATTATTTGGGAGTAAGCACGCGTACTGTTTGCCGCCTGGCGGACAGCGGGGATTTGACCTGTGTGCGTGTAAGGTCTGCATTGCGGGTAAACGTTGACAGCATCAGAAGGTTTGAACACCGCCAGATGCAGCGTTTTGCTCTTGAGGGGTAAATTTTGACTCCTGTGACTCCTGTGACTGGAGCGCTTTACTCCGTTAAACCGATTGTGCTTAAATGGCCTTAAAAACCCGGCAGAAAGGAACAGCAATGCTACAGGAAACATTTAGAAAGTGGGTGCCCGGCACTTATAACGAAAAAAACCGGACAGTGGATGCTGTTGTTGCCACCGGCAATCCTGTCATGGTCTATGACTTCCTGGATTTTGACGGCAATATCAAAGAAGTGTTGGACATGGACGGCTGCGCAATGCCGGAATCCGGCCAGATCCCCTTACTGGATACCCATGACAGATCCAGTGTAAGAAACATCCTGGGGTCATGCAGGGATCTACGGATTGAAAACAGCCGTTTGATTGGAACTCTTTATTTTTCGGATGATGGGGCCGGTAAAAACGCCGAGGTAAAAGTCCGGGACGGCCATTTAACAGACCTGAGCCTGGGCGCGGCCATATTGAAGCACTACAACCTTGCCTCCGGGGAGACAGCCTCCGTGAACGGTTCGGAAATTGAAGGACCGGCGCGGGTGGTTACTGAGTGGCGGCCGTTTGAGGCTTCTGCGGTCCCCGTGGGCGCGGATTCACAGTCAATCATAAGGAGTATGGACATGTTAAAAAATCAAGGCAGCAATGGCCAGGGCAACCCTGGAAACAACCAGAATCAGGATCCGCAGCAGAACCCTGAAGAAGTGCTGCGGGCAGAGCGTGAACGGGTCAATGAAATCTATTCTATCTGCAGCTGTGCGGGCCTGGATGAGTTCGCGCGGCAGTTTATCGCTGACGGCGTAGATGTTGAAACCGCAAGGAAAAAGGTAATTGACCACATGCAGCGCACCAACCCCCCGATAGGGCCGGGGCGCTTTCTCTCTATGGGGGAAACAGGAGACGTAAAAAGATCCGAGGCTATAACTGATGGCCTGCTCATGCGGACGGGGTTCACCCCTGAAAAAACTGCGCCTGGTGCAGATGAGTTCAGGCACTTTTCTGTCCTGGACATAGCCAGGGATTGTTTACAGAGAAACAGCCGGGAGAACGTGACAGCACTTTCCCCCTCTCAAACCATCCGCCGGGCCATGACCTTGAGAACTCATTCCAGTGATGATTTCCCGGAGATCCTGGCAAACACCGGAAATAAAATGCTCCGGCAGGCATACGAAAACACCCCTTCTACCTTTGAGGAATGGACTGTAAAAGGCCAGGGCCGGGATTTCAAGGAAATGAAACGGGTTCAGCTCTCCGAGGCCCCGGATTTAAAGCATATCCCTGAAAACGCAGAGTACGAACACGGGACCTTCGGGGAGAGCAGCGAAGTTTTTCAGATCCTGAAATTCGGACGCATGTTTTCCATTTCCTGGGAAGCGCTTATCAATGATGATCTGGGCGCCTTTGAACGCGTCGCCAGGGCCTTTATCGCCTCTGCAAAGCGTGGGTTAAACGCGAACGTCTATCAAAAACTGATCGACAATGCCGCAATGAGTGACGGCATATCCTTGTTTCATGCTGACCACAACAACCTTGCAAGCGGTGAGGATGCAGGGGTCATCAGTATTGACACCCTGGGTAAAGCCAGGCGTGCAATGCGGACACAAAAAGGGTTGCAAACGGATTATCCCTTAAATATCGAACCACGGGTTCTGATCGTGCCCGCTGCCCTGGAGACCACCGCAGACCAGGTAGTAAATACACAGGTTGGCCTGGAGGCAGATTCAGGGGCTGGAGCCCGCAATCCGTTCTATCAGAAGCTGCGGGTTGTGCCCGAGCCCATCCTTGACGGCACCAGTGAAAGCCAGTGGTATCTGACAGCAGATCCCCGCTTTTTTGATACTATAGAAGTTGCCTACTTAGACGGCAATGAAACCCCTTATCTTGAGGAAGAGGCCGGGTTTGCAGTGGACGCCTGGCGGTTCAAGATCAGATTTTGTTACGGGATCGGGGTTCTGGATTATCGGGGCCTTTACCGTAATAATGGTTAACACCAGCCGCACCGCGGGGCATAATACCGCGTTTACATAAGCCCCTGGCCTGGGGCTCATGTGCCTTACCTCCGGTAAAACCGCCCGGCTCCGGCAATTGTGCTTGTGCTGGGCGGTTTTCTTTTAAATCACAGAGAGGCCACAAAGCAAACGTTTTTATCTATCATTGAGGGGGTAGCATGGGTAAAACAGGATTTGTTTCAGCAGGGGCAAATCTGCAAGCCAATTTTTACCTTGACACCACAGGTGTCAGTGGTATTTTAGAAATATCCTAAATCTACCACCGGGAGGCCACCGTAATGGTCATTTTTTGTTTTGAAAACATAAACGCCTTGGAAGCGGGTAGCAGTAATGCCCCGGCGGTTCGTGGTAGGACCGTGGATCTTCCAGGGCGTTTTTACGTCTTATGGAGGTATTAGAAAATGGATAGCTTAGATCATGGCATTAATGATGAAACCGAAAAAATGGATGAATTCTTTGGTTTGGTGTTATCCCCCATTAAAAGTTTTGGGGTGGTGCTAGAGGAGTTTACAGGGCCGACAGCAGGGAATATTGAACCTGAACGGCTAATGCTTGCCCTTTCAGACGTGTATTCCCGTCTTGTTGAGGACGCGGAAAGACGTATTGACGAGGTTTTCAATGAGGTTAATAACCATATAGGCCCTATAGAGCTTACTTTTAAGGGGACTGAAAGCAGTCTTATGAAGGGCAAACTTGTTAAAGCGAAAACAAGCTCAGAATAAAATCTTTTTTGCAGCTGGCAAAGCCGCCCGGTTTTCAGGGAAATTTCAGGGAAACGCATTGCATGGGCGGCTTTGCCGGAGTAACACAGAAGCCACACAATAAACGTTTTAAAATGTCAATGTGGGGTAGCTTTCTTAAAGCAGAAATCGTCTCCACAGCGGCGAATATGAAAGCCGTTTTGTAAAGAGAACTTCCGGGAAAAGGATTACTGAAAAATGGAAAAGAAAACTCTTTTTTACCAGTATAATGAAAATGGCCCCGATTTTTTTATAGGAGAGGGAGACCTTGCCGGATTTGAGGCCATACTGGAAAGGTTGTTCTCTGAGAACACGGCCAGGAAAATTGTATCAGAGGTTGTTGATTATAACCGCAGAGGCCGCAGATCCGGCTTAAAGCCTGGACAGTGTTATTATATTCAGCAGCAGGAGGGTAGACGGTGACAGCAAACAGCATAAAAATCACAAAACCGATGATCCGGGAATGGTTGGGGCATGCCCCGCCGGAGTGTCGTGTCAGGAT
>CAZVFQ010000127.1:0-7291 GCA_964626455.1 uncultured Desulfobacteraceae bacterium
GGCTCAAGGGCCTGCTTTATTGCCCCTGCCAGCACTTCTTTGGGCTGGAGGCCGACAAAACGCTTCAGCTCTTTTCCGTCCTTAAAAACAATAATGGTGGGAATACTGTGGATTCCGAGGCGGGAGGCTACTTCGCGGTTTGCCGACACATCGAGCTCGGCCACTGCGGCACTTGCATCAAACTCTCCTGCAAGCTCATGGATTATCGGCTCCTGTGCCTTGCAGGGTCCGCACCAGGGAGCATTAAAATCCACCAGGCACACGCCGTTTCCTGTTGTCTGGTCAAAAGCCTGCGGGTCTTCCAGTTTAATGATCTGCATGGTTTCCTGCTCCTTTAAAATTTTTTGCCCTTTTACTTTCAAAAAGCGTGCCGAAATCCCGGATACACCCTTCATGAAAAACAATATTATGCAATTTCAAATAGATAAACAAGCAAGGAACCCTGAAGAAAACAGGGCAAAGAGAAAGGAAATGAATATAAAGGTGATAGCCGATTAACAGGGGCGTAAACAGGGCGTCATGGTAACGTTTTTATAACGTTACCATTTGAAGCAAAGTTTATCGGTAACGATTGATAGCGGCATGCAAAAAAAAGCTACCGGCTTGCGGGCGGTTCCAGGGGGATATTAAATTTTTTCATATACTTCCATACAGAAGTCCGGCTCTTGCCAAGTCTCCGACCGACCTCGGCCTTGTTCCACCCGCATTCATCAAGAAGTTTCATCAGGGTCTGCCTGTCAGGCTGTTTTTTATCCGCGTAAGCTGGCTCTGCTGCCAAAGCCCTTTCCATGGGGTCAAGCTCTCTCTGCCTTATTTCTACGGGAAGATCAAAAACATCTATCCAGGAGCTCTCACAGAGCACGAATGCATGCTCAATTGCATTTTCCAGCTCACGCACGTTGCCCTGCCAGTTATAATCCATCAGAAGCTGAAGTGCATCGCGTGTAACACCTGAAATCGACTTGCCTGTTTTCCTGTTGAAATTGTCGATAAAATGCCGCACAAGCAACGGTATATCTTCCCTGCGCTTTCGCAATGGCGGGATAAATATCGGAAAAACCTTGAGCCTGTAAAACAAATCTTCGCGGAAAAGACCCTGGCGCACCAGCGCATAAAGGTCCTTGTGTGTGGCCGCAATCACCCGGATATCGATTTTTCTCGGCACTGTCTCGCCAACTCTTTCTATCTGCCTTTCCTGGAGCACGCGCAGCAGTTTGAGCTGAATAAGAGGGCTTACCTCCCCGATTTCATCAAGCAGGATCGTTCCGCCGTGAGCCTCTTCAAAGCGGCCGATTCTGTCCCTGTGAGCTCCGGTAAACGAACCTCTGGCGTGGCCGAACAGCTCGCTTTCCAGAAGGGATTCTGAAAGCGCGCTGCAGTTGACCGTCACCAGGGGGCCGGCAGCACGGTCGCTGTTGTAATGGATCGCCCCTGCGGCAAGCTCTTTTCCGGTTCCTGACTCGCCCTGCAGAAGAACGGTTGCATCGCTTTTGGCTGCCACGCGCACTGCCCTGAAAACCTCTTTTATGGCGTGGCTTTTGCCGATAATGTTTCCGAGCTGATGGATTTCCAAAAGCTTCTGCTGGGCCTCTTCTGCCTTTTCCCTTGCTGCCGTAAGATCAGAAAGATCGGTAACGGTTTCAACCACACCGATCACATTATTCTCATCATCCTTTAAAACCCTTGCATTTTTTATCACCGAAACCCTGGTGCCGTCTTTGTGCTGAAGCTGACATTCTGCCGGCTCCACAGCCCCTTTTTTATAAATCTGACATTCTTCTATATCGGCCGGGCACTGTCTGCCGAAACACATTGTAAAGTTAAGCAGCGAGCAGGGATGGCCGAGCGCTTCTTCTGCCCGGTATCCGGAGATTCTTTCCATGGCGGGATTCCACGAGGTTATCCTGCCTTCTGAATCCAGGGTAAAGACCCCTTCTCCCATGGTGTCAAGCAGCAGCCGGGCAAACCGGCTATCCCATATGTTCTGCATGTCCTGATAGTTATCACTCATCTGCGGCTCCTGTTTTCGGGTTCTGTTTTTGTTTTTAAAGCATTTGCCGCTCTGTTGCAAAATAAATAACACTTCCCCTGGAAGGATTGCCCCCCCTGACCGCAGTCTGATTATCTGGATTCGGGCTAAACCCGGATCTTTGCAAAAAGGGGGTTGACAAACCAATTTTTGTCGTTCAAGATTGTCTTACAATATTGTTTGACAAGAAGCTTCAGGAAAAAACCGGATGAATGAAAAAAAGAAAATCCCGCTCAAGGAAAAAATCTGCAGAGAGCTCCGCGAGGAGATCGTTTTCGGGTCCCTTGCGCCCAATCAGCATTTAAAGGAACTTGGGCTTGCCAAACATTTCGGCTGCACACGGGGCCCTGTTCGCGAAGCTTTAAACCAGCTTGAACAGCAGGGATTTGTCAATCTTGTGCCCAACCAGGGCGCTACTGTAAAGGGGCCCTCAGCCCGGGAAGTCGAGGACTTCTACAATCTGATGGCGGTCCTTGAAGGAAGGGCGGTCAAGTGGGCTACTCCTCTCTTAACAGACGCCGACATCCAGCACCTTAAAAACGTTAACAAATCGCTCAAAGCCGTGATCAACAAACAGGAAAAGGCGGCCGAAGACTGGATACCTTTAAACATAGATTTTCACAGGGTCTTTAAGGAAAACTGCGGAAATTCGAAGATGAACTGGCTGGTAGAGGAAATCCGCACCAGAATAACCCGTTACAGATACATAAGCCTTATGGTAACCGCCTTTGCCGATTATGCCGCGGACCATAAGGAGATAATCGAACTGGTGGAGCAAAGAAACGCCCGGGAAGCGGGCAGGGCCATGGAAAATCACATACACAGGGCAAAAGACGTGCTTGTGCGGTTTTTGTCCCGCTCTCCCGGTGCAAGCCTGGAAAAAACCTATAAAAAAACGGAAAATTGACAAATCCTGTTCTGCCATAACTTTTAAAAGAATAAGGACCGGGCCATGGAAGAAATTAATTATCCAAATCTACGATTGGACGGCCGAATTGCTCTTGTCACAGGCGCATCACGCGGGCTGGGCAAGTGGATCGCCCTGGGCCTGGCAAATGCCGGGGCCGATGTGGCTCTGGCCTCCCGGACACTTAAAGACTGCGAAAAAACCGCAGAAGAAGTCGAAAGTCACGGAGTCAGAGCCCTTGCAGTGCAGGCGGATGTAAGCGATCCGGACTCTATAAACGAAATGATCAAAAAAACCGTGGATCATTTCGGCCGGCTTGACTGCCTGGTAAACAATGCCGGCATAAATGTTCGCAATTCGGTTTTAGAATTTACACCGGAAGAATTTGACCGTGTTTCCAACATAAATTTCCGGGGCGTCTATTTTGCAAGCCAGGCAGCAGCAAAACAGATGGCAGGCAGCGGAGGTGGCGGGATAATCAATATATCGTCTTCAGCAGGCTTTCTTATCAGGCCTCAGATCCCAAACTCTGTTTATGCCGCCACAAAGGCCGCAGTGATAATGCTTACAAAGGCTTTTGCAGAAGAACTCGCCCCGCACGGAATCAATGTAAATGCTGTTGCACCGGGCTATTTTGCAACCCCGCTTGCAAAAGACAGACTCGATGATCCAAAGGTCCTTGAAAACATCCTGTCTCTTACCCCTTTAAAAAAGATCGGCGGGCCTGAAGATATCATAGGCCCGGTTTTATTTCTTGCATCAGAGGCTTCAAAGTACATGACCGGCCAGACCATATTCGTAGACGGAGGAAGAACCGTTTTATAAACGCTGCATACAGGCAACGGCATAATGGCACGCGACATTGCATCATTTATCAGCAAAAAAGCGGCGCTCTACAAAAACCGTGTTTTTTTAAGAGACTTCGGCTCTCGGCAGGAAATCACCTTCAGGGGGTTTGAAGAAATCACTGATCGTTTGGCAATGGGGTTTCTTCAATTGGGACTCGGTAAAAAAGACCGGATTGCCATGCTCCATCCCAACCATTCAGATTTTATCCTGTGCTGCTTTGCGGCAATCAAGGCGGGTGCTGTGGCAGTACCGGTAAACACGGTCTATTCTCCAACTGAAATTGCCTATATCATAAATGATTCAGGAGCATCGATTCTTGTCACAACAGCGGACCTCTACCCTAAAGTACAGGAAACAGCCGGGAATATACCCGGGCTGAAAAAAACCCTCATAAAAAAACAGGCACAGAGCCTGGAACAGGTTATTGCAGAAGAAACAGGCCAGCCTGAAACGTCAGCCCTTCCGAAATGCGGGCCCGATGATCTTGCGGTAATGTTTTACACATCTGGTACCACGGGAAAACCAAAGGGCGTGATGCTCACCCACAAAAACATTACTTTTTCCGGGCCCAATGTGGCCCAGAGCTACGGGCTGCAGGAAAATGATGTAACCATAGCAGCCCTTCCGCTTGTTCATGTATTTGCCAACGCAAGCCCGGTACTTGGAAGCCTCAGCTCAGGAGGAACTGTAATCGTTATGGAACGCTTCAAAACAGAGGCGGTCTTTGAAGCCATAGAGCGTTACGGTGTTACCTGGTATCCCGGGGTCCCCACAATGTTTCATTATCTTCTGGAAGGATATTCAGAAACCCGGCGAAATCTTGGCTCACTGAGAATGCTTTTATCAGGAGGGGCCTCTCTTTCCGTTGAAGTGCTCGGCGAGCTTGAAGAAAAATTCGGAACAAAGGTTTTAGAGGTATACGGCCTTACAGAATCAACAGGACTGGTTGCTGCAAACCCGGTATACGGCGAGCGCAAGCCGGGCTCCATAGGCGTTGTGGTATCAGGCGTGGATGCAATAATAGCAGACAAAAAAGGCGGGGAAGTTCCCGCCGGTGAAATCGGAGAGCTTGTTTTCCGGGGTCCCAATGCATGCACCGGATACTGGAATCTTGCAGAGCAGACAAAAGAAAAAGTCATAAACGGCTGGGTGCACACCGGCGATCATGCATACAGAGACGAGGACGGATACTTTTTTATTGTGGGAAGAGACAAGGAACTGATTATTACCGGCGGATACAACATTTACCCAAGGGAGATAGAAGAAGTTTTATACAAACACCCTGACGTGCATGAAGCTGCGGTAACAGGAGCGGCTCACCGGGAAAAAGGAGAAATTCCAAAGGCGTTTGTGGTCCTTCGGCCGGGCGCACGGGCGGATGAGGAAAAACTTCGGCAGTACTGCAAACAGCATCTGGCTCCCTACAAAATCCCGGCTTTTGCTTTTATTGACGAGCTGCCCAAAAACTCAACAGGAAAAATCATGAAAAATCAACTGCCAACCCAGCAAATCAACGGAGATTGATAATGGATGTAATGCTGTCTGAAAAAGACAGAAAATTCAGGGATTTCTGCAAAGATTTTGCCAAAGACAGGCTTGCCGCAGCAGCGGAAAAATACGGGGAAACCGACGAAGTGCCCCGCGATATGGTAAAAGACATGGCGAATGCGGGTCTGTTTAAACTCTATGTTCCCGAATCGCTTGGCGGCAATAAAATGAGCGCCCTTAAAGTCTGCCTGGCAAGAGAGGAAATGGCCGGGATTTACTGCCCTGCTGATGTCACTATGGCCATGCAGGGCCTTGGAAGCTATCCGATTCTTCTGGCAGGCAGTCAGGCGCAGCAGAAAAAATACCTGCCGGAAATCGGCGACGGGAAGCTTCTCACAACATACGCCTTAACAGAACCGGAGGCAGGAAGCGATGTCAACGGCATCCAGAGCCGTGCGGAAAAAACATCTGAAGGCTACGTGTTAAACGGCACAAAACGTTTTATCTCTAACGGACATTCTGCAGACATGATGGTGGTGTTTGTAAAAACGCCTCTTGCCGAAAACGAGCGCGCCATTTCGTCCTTTATAGTGGAAAAGGGCACGGAAGGCTTTAAAGTCACAAACCGGCTTAAAATGATGGCCCCGCACGATCTTGTAGAACTGGAATTTGACAACTGCATTGTTCCTGAAGAAAACATGCTGGGAAATCCGGGAGACGGCTACAAAATTGCAACAAGCACACTGGACGTATTCCGCATGTCTGTCGGGGCTGCGGCAGTGGGCATAGGCAAAAGGGCTCTTGATCAATCCCTTGATTACGCCCGGAAAAGAAAACAGTTCGGAAGATCCATATCCGATTTTCAGGCAATACAGCTAAAACTCGCCCAAATGGCAACAGAACTTGATGCGGCAAGGGCACTTGTCTACAGGGCTGCAATTTTAAAAGATAAGGGCGAAAAAATCTCAAAACAGGCCTCCATGGCAAAACTTTTTGCAACAGAAGCTGCATTCCGGATAGCAGACGAGGCAGTACAGATGCACGGCGGCATCGGAGTGATGCACAGCTCGGTTGTGGAACGTCTTTTCAGGGAAATAAGGGCCATGCGTATTTATGAGGGCACCTCGGAAATACAAAAACTCATTATTTCAAACACGCTTTTAAAGGAATCAAAATGACAAGCGACTATATTGAAAACCTGCTTGAAAAGGCCAGGGTGTTTGACCTTGGCCAGCCCATATACCCGGGAATGCCTCATCATCCCAATCAGCCGCCGTTCGGCTACGTTCTTTTGAAAAAACACGGCGACATCACGGCCGGAGACCAGGAAATAAGCTTCTTAAACGATCTTTTCATGATGGGCGGACATACCGGAACCCATCTTGACGCTGTGGGCCATGTGGCATGCGAGAACAAGGTATACGGAGATACCGATGTATCCGATTTTCAGGACTATCAAAACGGCCTTGGCAAATTCGGCATTGACGAGACCGAGCCGATTGTACGGCGGGGCGTGCTCTTAGACATTGCAGCACTTCAGAAAGTCGATGTACTGCCAAATGATTTTGGCATCAATGAAAAAGAGATGGACAAAGCATGCTCTGATCAGGGAATTGAGATCAGAAAAGGCGATGTGGTGCTCATTCGTACAGGATGGATCAAATACTGGGAAGACCGGAAAAAATATCTCTCTGTCAAAGACGGGGTTCCCGGAGTTGTGGAAAGCGGAGCAGAGTTTCTGGCATCAAAACAGATCCGGTGTACAGGCACGGACACCACGGCTTTTGACAAGGTTCCGCCGCATCACCTTCCGTGCCACATAATCCTGCTCAAGGAAAACGGCATACAAATCATGGAAATGCTGAACCTGGAAGAGCTTTCGGCAAACGGTATTTATGAGTTTCTGTTCATCGCACTGCCCCTTAAAATAAGGGGCGGCGCGGGTTCTCCGATAAGACCCGTAGCAATTGCTTAGCTTTCGGGCTTTTTAAAAAACAAGCAACAAAAGGGGAGGATTT
>CAZVFQ010000128.1:0-7239 GCA_964626455.1 uncultured Desulfobacteraceae bacterium
AATCTATCATAACCCCTTGATTTTTGTGGCGCGCCCGGCAGGATTCGAACCTGCGGCCTACGGATTCGTAGTCCGGCACTCTATCCAGCTGAGCTACGGGCGCACGATAAAATGTTGATTGCAACCTTTCATAAGCGATAAGATATAGACTTGTCAATGATAAGTTGGCAGGCCCTGACAGTTTCAAAAAAAGTTATTGTTTACGAGTCTGTGAAACAGAGAAGCGAGCCTATGGACAAAAATGACTTTGACCGGCATTGCAGGTTTATGGATGCAGCACTTGAGCAGGCTCAAAAGGCCGGCGCAGCAGGCGAAGTCCCGATAGGGGCTGTGGTTGCGGGCATGGACGGAGAGATTCTTGGCACTGGTTTTAATCAGTGTATAAGGTTTTCCGATCCCACCGCGCACGCAGAAATACTGGCGATACGGGAGGCTGCGCGGCATGTTGAAAACTATCGCTTGTTAAATGCCGCTTTGTATGTTACCAATGAGCCTTGCATAATGTGCATGGGTGCAGTGATTCACGCCCGACTGGCGCTTGTGGTCTATGGAGCAAAAGATCCTGGATGGGGTGCTGCCGGCTCTGTTTATGATTTTGCAGCAGACCGCAGATTAAACCATGCCCCGGGGATTATACCCGGAATCCGTGAGAGCCAATGCCGGGATATTATTGTAAATTTTTTCGCAAAAAAACGGAATAAACAGCCTTAACAAGGAGCAGCAATTGGCCAATATTATTATTATAGGCACCCAGTGGGGAGATGAGGGAAAGGGAAAAATTGTCGACCTTCTGGCGGAATATTCAGATTATGTGGTCCGTTTTCAGGGCGGCAACAACGCAGGCCATACAATGGTTGTAAACGGAGAACAATTTATCAGCCACCTGGTGCCCTCCGGAATCATACAGGGAAAAACCTGTATCATAGGAAACGGGATGGTTGTAGATCCAGAGGTATTGATTGATGAAATTGAATATTTGACCGAAAAGGGCGTGGATGTATCTTCAGGGCGGCTTCAGATAAGTGATAAGGCCCATTTAATAATGCCCTATCACAAGGCCCTGGATCATGCCAGGGAGGCTGCAAACAAAAAAAAGCAGATCGGAACCACGGGCAGAGGTATAGGGCCCTGTTATGAGGATAAGGCGGCAAGGCGCGGCATACGCTTTGTTGATCTGCTCGATGCCGGCTTCGAAGAAAATGCGCGGGCTGCTGCGCAGGAAAAAAATTTTTATCTGGAAAATTTTTATAAATGCGAACCGGTTGATATTGACGATATGATCGCTCGCTTTGATATTTTTCGCAAGAAACTGGCCCCTTATGTGAGCAATATTTCGGTTCTTATTGACAGTGTTCTGCGCCAGGACAAGAAGGTGTTGTTTGAAGGAGCTCAGGGAACGCATCTTGATATTGATCACGGCACTTACCCTTATGTGACATCCTCTAATACCGTGTCAGGAAACGCATGCTGCGGCTCGGGAGTCGGACCGAAAAAAATCGACAAAATCACCGGAATCGTCAAGGCATACACCACCAGGGTGGGAAAAGGCCCTTTTCCCACGGAACTTTTTGACGACACAGGCGATATGCTCCAGGAAAAAGGTGCGGAATTCGGGGCAACCACAGGCCGCAGACGCAGATGCGGATGGATTGATATCGTGATGTTAAAAAACGCGGTTCGGCTAAACAGCCTTACCGGACTGGCAGTAACCAAGCTTGATGTACTTGGCGGGCTGGAGTCAATAAAAATCTGCACAGGATACAAATACAGGCAAGGGCGGGTTGAACATTTCCCTACAAGCCTTGGCATGCTGGCTGAATGCGAACCTGTCTATGAGACCCTTGCCGGATGGGAAGAAGATATATCCGGGATCCGGGTCTATGAAGATCTGCCGGAAAACACCAGGAAATATCTGGCACGTATCCAACAGCTGGCAGAAACCCCGGTTGAAATCATATCCGTGGGGCCGGGAAGAGATCAGACCATAGTGTTAAACAACCCGTTCGGCTGAAGGCCGAACTCACCGATCTAATAATTTTTATTAATTTTTTTGTTTGACAATTGATTTTTTGTAACCTAAATATTGCATCCAAAAGTCGGGACGTGGCTCAGTCTGGAAGAGCACAGCGTTCGGGACGCTGGGGTCGCTGGTTCAAATCCAGCCGTCCCGACCACTTCCCGGGAGAAAACAGGTTGCAGTACCATCAACCCATGTATATCCTTTCTGATTCAAAACCCGCGTTTCCCGCCGGAAAACCGCAGTTCCGGAAACAATCACACCAGAAAAGTTTTCATCAATAAAAGATGACAAGGAGGACTTATGCTTATCAACCTGTTTAAAGAAGCCATGGTATTTGCTGCACTTGTTTTTTTCATGCTGAGCCTTGCTACAAACACCGGCAAAACAGTCCATGCAGCAGATAACGGAGAAGAAAAACCCGACAATGATTACGTTGCAGTCGTCAACGGCGTAAAAATTCCTGCAGAGGAGCTGGAAAGAAAGGTTGACCTGATCAGGGCGCGTTACGGAGGCAGCGGGGCAAAGATTGGCGACCAGCAGCTTTCTTATATCAGGCAGGTCATTCTTGACAATCTTATTGAACAACAGCTTTTATACCAGGCAAGCAAGGATGAAGGCATTAAAATCGATGCCGCGGCCGTAGACGAGGAGATGGATAAGATAAAAAGCCAGTTTGAAAGCGAAGATGAATTTCAAAATCAGATTTCAGGGATGAATTATACTGTGGATTTACTGGAAAAAGAAATTGAGAGGAATCTTGCCATAAGAGAACTGATAGATGAAAAATTTGCCTCAGAGCTTTCTGTCAGCGACAGCGAGGTCGAGGCCTTTTATAATGAGAATCAGGATGAATTCGAGGTTCCTGAAAGAGTTCGGGCCCGCCACATTTTGATCAAATCAGATGATGAAAACAAGGATGAAGCAAGGGAAAAAATCAAGGAAGTCCAGGGAAAGCTCGAGGATGGAGAGGATTTTTCCGAGCTGGCCGGTCAATACTCAGATGATCCGAGCGGGGAGTCTGGCGGTGATCTGGGATTTTTCAGCCGCGGCCAGATGGTTAAAAATTTCGAGGAAGCCGCCTTTGAACTCGAGCCCGGCGAGGTAAGCGACATTGTTGAGACCCGTTTCGGCTATCATCTGATAAAGCTCGAAGAAAGAAAGGATAAGGGCGTTAAACCGCTTGAAGAGGTCAGAGGGGATATTCGCGAAAATCTGGAACAGGAAAAAGTAATGCAAAAACTGGAACCTTATATGGAATCGCTTAAAAAGAAATATCCTGTGGAAAAAAACCTTCCCGGCAAATCGGATAATGGATAGGCCCGCAATATTTTAGGAAAAGCAGCCGGAGCCTGTGGCTTAAAACATTGTAAAAAAATCAGGATAAAAGGAAAACATGAAAAAAACACTTATCAGATCCACTGGCAGGTATCTTCCGCCGAGGCTGGTAACGAATCAGGACCTGATGCAGTGGATGGATACCACTGATGAATGGATAAGGCAGCGAACCGGAATAGAGCAGCGCTACTGGGTGCCGGAGGAAGGCGGGGTAGGGGCTGCAGACCTGGGATTAGAGGCTTCAAAAATAGCCCTTGAAAGGGCAGGGTGGGCTCCGGAGGATCTGGACCTTATCATATTTGCCACCCTGAGCCCTGATATTTTTTTCCCCGGCTCGGGATGTCTGCTGCAGCACAAGCTTGGCCTTGAAACAACGCCGGCTCTGGATATAAGGCAGCAGTGCACGGGTTTTTTATATGGGCTTTCAACAGCGGATGCATACATAAAAAGCGGATATGCAAACCGTGTTCTGTTTGTTGGATCTGAAGTTCACAGCACAGGGCTTGATATTTCAACCCAAGGCAGGGATGTTACAGTAATTTTCGGAGACGGCGCAGGTGCTGTATGCCTGGAAGGCTCTGACACAGATCAGCAGGCCGGCATCATGGCGGCTTCCCTTCATTGCCAGGGCCGTTATGCTGATGCTCTTATAGCTGAAGCCCCGGCTTCCAGGTTAAACCCGCGCATCACGCATGAGATGATAGATCAGGGAAGACAATTCCCGATAATGGACGGCAGAAACGTTTTTAAACTTGCTCTTACGCGTCTGCCCGAGGTCACGTACGCGACTCTGGAAAAAGCAGGGCTTAGCCTTGATGAGATTGATCTTGTCATACCCCATCAGGCAAATATCCGGATTAACCAGGGCTTTCAGAAAGCACTGGGCATCGCGGAAGACAAAATGTATCACAACATTCAGCGCTACGGTAACACTACAGCCGGCAGCATCCCCATCGCACTTGATGAAGCCCTGGAAAAAGGGATAATAGGCCCTTCGAGCACCGTGTTGTTTGCCGGCCTCGGGGCTGGTGTAACTTGGGGGGCAATGGTTTACAGGTTTGAAAAATAAATGCAAACACTGCAGGCAGGGACGGATATAAGTCTGTCCCTGTTAATCTTTCCATTCGCCTGAATATAGGATTTCCAGGTATGCATCTGAAACCGGATCGCCGGTGTTGAAACCCCGGCCCGGGTCATTATTTTTTGCCGCCATTTGCTGCCTTATTCCGGAGGCAAGGCTTTTGCCAAGCTCCACACCGTATTGATCAAACGGGTTGATATCCCATATAAAGGCTTCATAGACAGTCCTGGCCTCGTAGAATGAAAGCAGCCTGCCGATATTTTCCGGTGACAGAGAAGAAAGAAGCAGCACAGAGGATGGCCGGTTGCCGGGAAAATTGCGTGCAGGATGGGCTTGATTTGTATTTCCGCATGCAAGGGCCTGGGGCTGGGCAATAAGGTTTGCCCACAGTTCCTGGTGATTTGTCACACCCTTTGATGCGGTTTTATAATCTGTGTAATGCGGACTTACAACCCCGATAAAATCTATGGGAAAGGCCCTTCCCTGGTGGGCGAGCTGGAAAAAGGAGTGCTGGGCGTTTGTCCCGGGTTCCCCGAAAATGATCACCCCTGTATCGGTTTCAACGCGATTTCCTTTTTGTGTAACTGCCTTTCCGGTGCTTTCCATGTATAACTGCTGAATATGTGCAGGCAGTCTTGATAAGGGGGTGGAGTAGGGGATAATGCCACATGCAGGATATCCCAGAAAATTGTTGTTCCAGATGCTTATAAGCGCGTTTATAAGAGGCAGATTGGCTTCCGGAGGAGCGTTTTGCGCATGCCGATCCATTTCTTCTGTGCCTTTTAAGAACCGTTCGAACTTGTCATATCCCAGATAAAGGCTCAAGGGCAGCCCTCCCACAGCCGAACAAACACTAAAGCGGCCGCCGATAAAGTCAAACATGTGAAAAACCCGTCTTACCGGATTTGAGGAACTGTCTCCGGGGCTGCCTCTGCTGGTTACGGCAACCATATGATCTTCTGGTTTAAGGCCGCATTTTAGCAGGTAACTTTTTGCCAGTTTTTCATTGGCTGAAGTTTCTGTTGTGGTGTAGCTTTTGGAGATCACTATCCACAGCGTTGTCTCTGGATCTATTTTTGCAGCAATCCCTCCAAAGCAGTCAACATCAACATTGGAAAGAAAATAAAGCTCAATTCCCGTGTCAGCCAAGCCCTGCAGCGCTGAGGCAACAAATTCCGTTCCCAGATACGATCCTCCTATGCCTATAATTACGACTTGTTTGAAGCGCTTGCCAGTGGTTCCTAAAACTTTTCCTGAAAGTACCTGTTCGGAAAATTCCCGAATTTCATCGCGTATGCGGCGGATTTCAGGCATTATATCTTTATCGCCCACACAAACCTGCCGTCCCGAGAAATCTCTTGTAGCTGTGTGCAGCGCAGCCCGTTTTTCGGTCAGGTTCACGACAGCGCCGTTTACCATATCTGAGAAACGGTTTTGGGCTCCGGTTTCTTCAGCAAGTTTCAAAAGCAGCTGCATTATTTCATTATCCACCCTCTGTCGTGACCAGTCAAAAAACAGACCACCGCCTGATCCCGAAAAGTTTGATAATCGGTTTTCCTTTTTTATCAGGTATTTGAGATGATTTTCAGGAAGAGTCATCCGCTCTGCGGATGCAGAGAGTTTTTTCCAGGTTTCGGTTTGAGTAAGCAGATGGGTCATATTAAGATCCTTTTGTCTGCGGTTGTTAAGGAGTTGTTATGAGGCTGTCAATTATCGCTTAATACTTCAACTATTTCAGAAAGCACCCTTTCTGCTTCAGCATCCGGTACATGGCAGGCTCCTGCGGCTCTGTGGCCGCCGCCTCCGTATTTTAACATCAACTGGCCTATATTGATATCTGAAGTATTGTTGATAATGGATTTTCCAACTGAGAAGGTGGTCTTTTCCTCTTCGGGTTCATGTTTGACCTGAATGGAGACGTTGCACTGGGGATAAAGGGCGTATATGATAAACCTGTTGCCCGGATAAACGCTCTTTTTCCCCCGGCAGTCGATTATTACGATGTTTTGTTTTAATATCGCGCTTTGCGCGAGCTGTTTTTTGTATTTTTCCCCGTAATAAAAATAGACATCAGCCCTCTGGGCAACATCAGGCTGGCGCAGGATCTGATCTATTGTCATCTGCCCAATCCAGTCGATTAACCGTGATTTGAATTCTTTTTCAGATATGGCAAATTTGCCCCAGTCCTCAATTCCTGTGCGCTTGTCCACCAAAAAATTTAAAAGCGCCCATCCGGTGGGATGAAGAATCTCCCTGCGGGAAAAGCTCCCGGAGTCAGCCTTGTCAACAGCCTTCATAATATCTTTAAAAAATGGGGGAAATTTTGATTCTCCGCCGTAATACTCGTATATAACCCTGGCTGCTGAAGGAGCATCCGGGTCGATTATATGGCCGGGGTTCTCCCGGCTTCTAAGCGTTTCTGAAACATGGTGGTCAAATGCCAGCCAGGCCCCCGGTACATAGGGCAGGTTGGCTATGATATCATTTTGTTTTACTTCAAACTGGCCTTCCTGCATAACACTCGGGTGATCGATGAGAACGATTTCATCGACCATTTCCAGATACCGCATCAATACAGCGCAGATAAGTCCGTCAAGGTCGCTTCTGGTTAAAAGCCGATATTTTTTTGTTTTCATTTATAAGATTTGTATTTTTCGGTTTTAAAAGAGCCTGAAAACTGTATTACAGATATTTTCTCTGATACTTTTGTTAAATAGCAAAAAAACCCGCAGGCTTCAAGTACAGTTTGCCTTAACAGCTTGATATCAGGATTTTTTTCGTAAAATCCATGGACAAGAAAAAA
>CAZVFQ010000129.1:0-7058 GCA_964626455.1 uncultured Desulfobacteraceae bacterium
CGGAGGTAAGGATGGGAGAAAAAAAATTCAGACAGGTATGTTACTGTGAAAAATGCGGCAGTGAAGCTGAAATGATGATCACATGCGAACTGGTTCCCGAAGAAAGCGGGCCGGCTTCCGGAGAAAAGCAGGTACACCTGTCAGATAAAAAAAGCCCGGATTCGGTGCCCGGCCACACGGTATGCACCAACTGCGGCGCAGAAGCCGATATGTGGGTGGATTTCGGGGAAAAATAGTGCCCGTACCGGCAGCTTTACAGTTTTGCTGCTGCTTGCGATATAACTGATCGACTACTGCCTGCAGCCTGTCAGTGACCTGCAAAAACATTGGGCGCTGCAAAAAGCTTTTTACGAAGCCGTCAACCTTTAATTCACAGCAAAACCAGGAATTCTGCATGAAAGTTTTTTTTGCTTTCTTTCTGGTAAGTATTGCCGCGTTCGGCGGATATCATTTAAGCTTTAGACGGATTTCCGGCAGCAGCCGGTTTGTCTGGCTGCACCTGACCGGACTGGAGTTTCTGGTCATAGGCCTGCTGCTGGGGCCGGGATTTTTAAATGTGCTTGACGCTCCAACGGTCCGAAGCCTTGAGCCTTTTAGCGCCCTTGCCCTTGGATGGATTGGGCTGCTGCTCGGCTTCCAGTTCGAAATTTCCCAGCTGCGGCGGTTTCCCCCGGCCTTTTTTCTTGCCTCTTTGATGGAAAGCGCGGTTACCGTGCTTTTTTCATTTTTATTCCTCTATTTTATGCTTCCCGTTTTTATTCCGGTATCAGGAAATCTGCATCTGGTTACGTCGCTTGCCCTTTCTGCAGCAGCTGCATGTACGGCTCAGTCCGGGCTTGCACTTGTATTTCCCGGCCGGCCGGGCGGCAGAGTTTCGCGTTCGCTTCGTTTGCTTCGCTATATCGGCAGTCTGGACGGGCTGGTGCCTATGCTGATACTGGTTTTTATATTTTTTGTCAGAAGCCGGCAAGTAACTGCAGGTATCCTGGAAACAGTGCTGCTGCCTGGAGCGGTTCTGGCTGCGGTGTTTGTTATTTATGTTTTTTTTCTCACACAGCGCCGGGACATTGACGAACTGGCGCTTGTAATAATCGGCATGACCGTGCTGACAAGCGGTGCTGCGGCCATGGCAGGATTTTCACCCCTGCTGTCGAATTTTTTTATGGGACTCTGCCTTGTAAACATTACCATGGAAAAGGAAAAGATTTTTCATCTTCTGGCGAGCATTGAAAAGCCGGTATATTTGGTGCTGCTCATTTTCCTGGGTGCCGGCTGGCACCTGCCG
Source organism: uncultured Desulfobacteraceae bacterium (assembly GCA_964626455.1). Lineage (GTDB taxonomy): Bacteria > Desulfobacterota > Desulfobacteria > Desulfobacterales > Desulfosalsimonadaceae > Desulfosalsimonas. The sequence continues at coordinate 1,286 of CAZVFQ010000129.1, forward strand.
GATCTCTGGATAGCACTGCCTGCCGCCGCCTATTGGCTGGTACGCATTTTTGGAAAAATAGCGGGCGGTATGGCCGCGGTAAGTTCTCTGCCGGCCCTGCACGGTTATCCGCGCATCCTGGGACTGGGACTGATCGAGCAGGGAGGCCTGGCAGTGGCTATTCTTTTTGAGTTCCAGCAGCGGTTTTCAGGTCAGGAAACATCTTATGCAGTAGGCGTTGCGCTTGTCGCTATAGTAATGGCACAGCTGGCAAGCCCTTATTTTGCCAGTTTGGTGTTAAAAAGGTCTGATTAATGAAGCCGTCAATTTATACAAGGGAAAACTATATCGCATATGTCCTGCTCCTGCTTTTTCTCGGTCTGCTGGCCCTGGGCCTTAAAGAAGTGGATATAGGATCGTCAGGACAGGATGCAGGCTGGATCAATTTTACCCTGGGCGGAGCCCTGCTGGCTGCTTTTGTTTTTGCCAAGCTGGTGCGGTTAATCGGGCTGCCGAATCTTTCGGGCTATATTTTTGCGGGGATACTTGCGGGGCCTTTTGTGAGCGGGTTTCTTAGCTTTGAAACCGTGGAAAGGCTCAAGCTGATCGATGAACTGGCTTTGAGCGTGATAGCACTGGCCGCAGGCGCAGAGCTTCAGATATCTGCCATGAAAAGGCGTCTGCGGGCCATTATATTGCACATCCTGCTTGTAACCGGACTGGTTTTTGCGGCAGTCAGCGGGTTTGTAATGGCTTTCGGACAGTCGATAGGTGTGCCGGGAGAATTTTCCATTTCCCAGCTTACTGCCTTTGCCGTTCTGATCGGTGTTATCTGTGTTGCAAGATCGCCGTCTTCAACCATCGCGGTTATTAATGAGTGCAGGGCAAAGGGCCCTTTTACAGAGACAATACTCAGTGTAACCATGGTCACTGATATTCTGATTATTATCATGTTTACAGCCGCGCTTTCAGTGGCAAGGCAACTGGTGTCGGGCGCTGGAATGCAGGGGGGCGAAATCGCGATCTTAGGCAGCGAGATTGCGGTTTCCCTTTTTATAGGCATCCTTATCGGCAAAGGCCTGTTTTTATATATAAAATACATAAAAAAGGATTTCCTGATTTTTCTGATTTTTATTGCCTTTGGCATCAGCCGGGCATCAATGGGATTCAATGCTTTTATTGAGGCAAATGCCGGCATTTCGCTTCACTTAGAGCCTTTGCTCGTCTGCATGAGTGCGGGTTTTTTTATTCGCAATGCAACGGATGAAGGACTTTTTTTTATTGAAAACCTTGACCGGGTTTCAATGCCGGTTTATGTGATTTTTTTCTGCCTGGCAGGAGCAGCCTTGAATTTTAACTTTCTTATGATGTGCTGGCCTCTGGCTCTTGCCATTGTGATTGTCAGGGCCGCAGGCCTTTTTGCCGGAAGCTGGACAGCGGGCCGCATAAACGGAGATCCGGTTGTTTATCAAAACTGTGCATGGATGACGTATCTTACACAGGCCGGTGTTGCCATAGGGCTTGCACAGCTTGCCATGAGGGAATTTTCCGAGATCGGCGCTCATCTTAATACTCTTGTACTGGCAGTCATTGCCATAAATCAGGTTATCGGACCGGTGCTTTTCAAGGCGGCGCTCCATCTGGTGGGCGAGGCGGGCAAAAGCCGCCATTAGCCGGTGTGATTTGACGGATCAGGTTGTATCGTATTATATTAGTAATAAATTTTTGAATAAACCGAAATTAAGGCAAGGGGGGTTTGAGCAGATGAATCGGGTTGAGCTGAGCAATGATGATATTGTCAGTATAGAGCAGCGCGGGCTGAGCGTTGAAAAGGTGAAAGAACAGATTGGTATTTTTGAGAAAGGTGCAACTTATACTGTCCTGGATCGCCCCTGCACTGTGGGTGACGGTATAAAGCGGCTTTCAGACCGTGATCTTAAAAAATATATCAGGACATATGAAAATGCTAAGTCCGGCCGGGAGATAACCAAGTTTGTTCCCGCATCAGGAGCCGCCACCCGTATGTTCAGGTCTCTGCTGAAAATTACGGAACAATTCGCCAGGATTGAATACCAGCCGGTATCGCTGCTGGCGGAAAAAGAAGGCGGTGATTATGTCGAGGTTTTAAGGTTTATGGAAAACATTGATGATTTTGCCTTTTATTCTTCTCTTCGTTCCCGGATGAAATTTGACGGCTTTAATATTGAAAAGTTAAAAGACAAGGGCGATTTTACAGAGATTATTGATTACTTGCTATCAGACAGGGGTCTGGACTATGCAGCAAAGCCCAAGGGATTGATCCTTTTTCATAAATATCCTGAAGGCGCCCGTACAGCCTTTGAAGAGCACCTGGTGGAGGCCGCGGCCTATGTCAAGGATAAAAAAGGCGGCTGCCGTCTTCATTTTACCATTTCCCCGGAGCACCGATCAGGATTTGAAAGACTGTTTCGCAGGGTGCAGGGCGATTATGAAAGCGCCTACGGGGTAAACTTTAATGTAGGGTTCTCGGAGCAGTCTTTGTCAACTGATACCATTGCGGTCGACATGGACAACAGTCCGTTCAGGGATAATGAGGGGAATCTGGTTTTCCGCCCCGGCGGGCACGGAGCGTTGCTCGGCAATTTAAACCGGCTGCAGGCGGATGTGGTATTTATCAAGAACGTCGACAACGTGGTGCCGGATCGGCTAAAAGATGAGACATACCTTTGGAAAAAGGTCCTAGGAGGCTATCTGTTAATGACAGAAGAAAAAATCCGGGAGCATTTGGATCTTATCAGCCATGGACAAGCAGGGGAAGAAGATATAGAGGCAGCCATGAAATTTGCTGAAAAAGATCTCTGCATCGGCCTGCCAGATGATCTCTCCGAAGCTCCGGCAGAGAAAAAACAGGCCTTTTTAATTGACAGATTCCGGCGCCCTTTGCGTGTATGCGGCATGGTGCCCAGCACAGGTGAGCCCGGAGGCGGTCCTTTCTGGGTAAAAGAAAACAACGGCGGCACTTCCATTCAGATTGTGGAAAAAGCCCAGATAGATCCGGATTCTGCCCAACAGCAGGCAATTTTAAAGAGCCTGACTCATTTTAACCCTGTTGATATTGTTGCAAGTCTGCGGGACAAAGACGGCAAATCCTTTGATCTGGATCAATACGTGGATCCGGAGACAGTATTCATATCCGTTAAATCAAAAGACGGCAGGGATTTAAAGGCCCTGGAGCATCCGGGTTTGTGGAACGGTTCCATGGCAGGGTGGAATACAGTGTTCGTTGAAGTCCCGCTTATAACATTTAACCCAGTTAAAACCGTAAACGACCTGGTGCGGAAAGAGCACCAGGGATGAGAGGAGTGGCTGAATTGTGCATTGAAAAAATGGATCTGTCCCGGGTAAAAACGGTTGGCAACGGGCTTGCGCGGCCTGAGGGAGTAATGGCGGCAGCCGATGGAACCATTGTGGCAGCAGATGCCAGGGGTTGCTGCGCGCGGATCACACCGGACGGGAAAACCGGTTTTTACGGGGATGTGGGCGGCGTGCCCAACGGCATATGCTTAGACGAACAAGGCAATTGCATAATCGCCAATATCGGAAACGGGAAGGTTCAGTGCCTGGCCCTGGACGGAACTCATAGGGTACTGTTTACAGAGGCTGACGGCAGGATCATGCCAACCCCCAATTTCCCCTTTATGGATATGCAGGGCCGGCTCTGGGTGTCGAATTCCACGGCAGGAGACCTGGAAGGAGCCCTCAGGAAGCCGGCGCCTGACGGATGCGTGGTTTTATATGAGCAAAACACGGCAAGGATAGTGGCAGAAGGACTTTATTTTGCAAACGGGGTTGCAGTGGATGAATCAGGCTCATATCTGTATGTGGCTGAAACCACCAGACGGGCCGTGACCAGGTTTGTAATCAACAGGGACGGCGGTCTGGGGCAGCCGGAATCTTACGGGCCTGTGCCTCTCGGAGACCTTGGTTTTCCGGACGGCATTGCCCTGGACGAATCGGGCAACCTTTGGGTTACCTTTCCGGCGTGGGGAGCAATCGGGGTGATTGCGCCTGACAGGCAGCTTTATATTGTACTGGAAGACCGCCGTATGGAACTTCTCCGGCGGCCCACCAATATCTGTTTCGGCGGAAAGGATCGCAGAACCGCATTTATCGGAAGCCTGGACGGCCGGGCTATCCCCTGTTTCCAGGTTCCCAGCCCGGGCCAGGCACTTATTCATCAGGTTTAACGGTCCTGCAGAAAAACATCCCGCAGTGTTCGTTTGTTTAATCCTCTTCTGTCATACCTGCGATTCTTCTTACCAGTTTGCGGCGGGAGTCAATGTCATACTGGTTTGTAATGGCTATTTTTTCCATTACCGGCGAGCCTCCGCCGTGAAGAGCCCCGTAGTTTGAGCACCCGCCTTTTGCGGAAATGGCAATATCGCCTACATGCCGCCAGAGCTGAGCCTGGTTTTCCGGGGACATGGTCGCGCTCCGGGTGATGTATTTGTATGCCAGGTCCTTTGTCTCGGGATTGACGAATTCTCCCTCATAGGGAAAGGTGGCCGGCATTCCGCCTGCAAGTTCGGCAAGAATTTCCTGTTCATGGAATACAGCCTCGCCTGTAAGGCATCTGCCCACGTTGCAGTAGATGGAATGCGGAATCATGTTGCCGGGCCCGTAGGGGCGGAAGCCAACGCCGGGGATATAAAGCTCGGCTTTGCCCATGGCAGAGCCGGTAAAGCCGGCTGCATATCCCAGCTCCGTGACTTTGATGACTTCGGCAAGCTTGTCTGTTACATGCTTGGCCTTTGTAATTCCGTTAGCATCTGCGACCAGGGCGCAAGTTCCCAGCATCAGGTCGCCCAGGGCAGGCTTGCAGCCCGAGTAGCTGTGGCGGTGGAAAAGGGCGAACAAAAGCGCCAGGATTCCTCCGTGCTGGTGTTCGCCGCACAGGAAAACCCTTTCCCACGGCACGAACACATCGTCGAAGATCACGTAGGAATCGCAGCTGCCCGCGTTAAATCCCTTGGGAAAGTACTCGCGGTCACGATAGTTATGTACTGTCAGCAGATGTTTGACCCCTTCCCAGTCGCCCGGTACAGCAAAAGATACTGCATAGTCGCTGTCTGATTCCAGAAGAGCCCGGGTGGGTACCACAAGTATTTCGTCTGCAATTGCAGCCTCGGAAATATGAACTTTGGAGCCCCGCACCACAATGCCGTCGTCTCTTTTTTCCACCACGTGCACGTAGGTATCGGGATCCGGCTGCTGATGGGGCCGCTTTGTGCGGTCGCCCTTGACATCAGTTTGCGCGCAGCAGCCCACAAGGTCTTCGCTCTGGAAACGCTGGAGCCATTTTTTAAAATTTTCATGGTATTGCGTTGATCCATTGTTACCCTTGTCAGCCTCATAGGAGACAGTATAAATGGCGTTGATTGCATCCACTCCCATGCAGCGCTGTATGCAGCCGCCCACTTCACGGCAGATAAATCTTGTCATGTCCTGTTTCTTGTGAAGGTCCTCGGTTGTCTGGTGCACATGGCAGAACCGGTTGATTTTTTCCCCGGTCAGATGTGAGGTGGCGGTCATAAGGTCTTCGTGCTCCGGCATCTCAGCCAGTTCAAATGTTTTGCCCATTACATTCATGGTCGGGATCAGTCGTTTATCGTCCCTGCCTATTTTTTCTCCGCCCATATAAAGGTTGTGTTTCATTTTGTGGAGGCCGTCCACCCATTGCTGTTTTGTTCTCATAATTACTCCTGTGTTAGATTATTGTTACTGTCTTGTTAATAATGAAGGCTTCGTAAAAAGC
>CAZVFQ010000130.1:0-7047 GCA_964626455.1 uncultured Desulfobacteraceae bacterium
TGATGAATCCCGAAAACGGTCAGGAGCGAAAAAACCGACCCCGACCGCAGGGCTTTCTTCCTGTAAAGACCTCAAATGAGGATAGAAGCTTTTTACAACACCTTAAAGGATGGTTTTTGCATGCGAACAGGAATTGGCTATGATATTCACAGACTTGTACCAGGGCGGCCCCTGGTGCTTGGCGGGGTTGAAATAGATTATGAACAAGGTCTTTTGGGACATTCTGATGCAGATGTGCTGCTGCACGCCCTTTGCGACGCCATGCTGGGCGCAGCGGCTCTTGGGGACATAGGAAGGCATTTTCCGGACAACGATCCGGCCTGGAAGGACGCTTCCGGCAAGACCCTGCTGGAGAAAACATGGCTTATGGTTTCGGGAAAATTTGACTCCGTGGTAAACATTGACGCCACTGTATTTGCCCAGGAGCCAAAGCTGTTGCCTTACATGGACGCTATGGCCAACAGTATATCAGGTTGTCTTGGAATCGGCAAAGAACGTGTCAACATAAAGGCAACCACCACAGAGGGTCTTGGCGTCATAGGGCGTGGCTCTGCCATGGCAGCCATGTGCGTGGTACTTCTTGAATAGATGATTTTCTGTTTTATTTTCAATACACCCGATTACGCAAAACCAGATAGGAAACGGATGAATTTTAAATGACCATAAAAGTATACAACACATTAAGCAGGCAAAAGGAGATATTCAAACCCCTGACTTCCGGAAAAATCCGGATGTATGTTTGCGGACCAACTGTATATGACTCCTGTCATGTCGGGCATGCCCGATCCGTGGTGGTCTTTGATGTCATATACAGATACCTTAAGGCGCTGGGCTATGATGTTTTTTATGTGCGCAATTTTACCGATATAGACGATAAAATAATCAAACGGGCAAATGCGTTGAAAATGCGTACAGAGGAGGTGGCCCGCAGATACATAAACGAATTCCACGAGGACATGGCCGGTCTTAATATGTGCGCCCCGGACCTTGAGCCGCTGGCCACAGAGCATATTTCCGAAATCATACGAATCGTAAAAATTCTGGAGGAAAAAGGATATGCCTACAGCAGGGACGGGGATGTTTTCTTTTCTGTGAAAAAATGGCCGGAATACGGAAAACTTTCAGGAAGACGGCTGGAAGACATGGAGGCTGGTGCCAGGGTTGAAATTGATCAGCGCAAAGAAAGTCCCTTTGACTTTGTATTGTGGAAGGCTTCCAAGCCCGGCGAGCCTGCCTGGGAAAGTCCGTGGGGCAGGGGAAGGCCGGGCTGGCACATTGAGTGTTCGGCCATGAGCGCCCGATATCTCGGAGAAACATTTGATATACACGGCGGAGGAAAGGATCTTATTTTCCCGCATCACGAAAATGAGCTGGCCCAGTCAGAAGCGGCTTTTGGCAAACCTTTTGTAAGATACTGGATTCACAATGGGTTTATAAACATTAACCAGGAAAAGATGTCAAAATCGCTCGGCAATTTCCTGATAATCAGGGATATCGTAAAAGCCTGGCATCCCGAAGCTTTGCGGCTGTTTTTGCTTTCAAATCATTACCGGTCTCCTCTGGATTATACTGAGCAGGCAATGTATGAGGCTGCCTCCGGGCTGGATAAGATTTACGGGCCTCTTTTGCGCATAGAGGAATGCCTTGGTAAATGGCCCCCTGAATTTGGGAAAAATCATACCAAGGACTCTGCCGGACAGCTTTGGGATCGTTTCTGCGAGGCCATGGATGATGATTTTAATACCGCAAAAGGCATAGGGATATTGTTTGAAGCTGTACGCAGGCTAAACCGCGCAATAGATGAAAAAGGTCCCGGCGAGGTTCTGCGCGATCCAGTGGAGGCGGACCGGATTTGCGATCTGCTTGCGATTGGCGGGGTTCTGGGAATAATGACCGATGAACCGCACGTTTATTTTGAGAACAAAAAACAGGCAGTGCTTGAATCCGGAGGCATTGACAAGGACTGGATTGAAGAGAAGATAAAGGAGCGGACAGAAGCGCGCAGTGCAAAGGATTTTGCAAAGGCCGATGCCATCCGTGATGAGCTTGGGCAACATAATATTGTCCTGGAAGACAGGCCGGAGGGTACGATTTGGAAGCGAGGCGATGGAAAAACGTAATTTCAGGCTTGAAACACAAATGGTTCCCAGAGGCGATCAGCCCCGGGCCATAGAATATCTGAGCCGGGGCGTAGAAAACCAGGCGGCCCATCAGGTTATGCTCGGGGTCACGGGTTCGGGCAAGACCTTTACCATGGCTAATATAATAGAAGCAGTGCAAAAACCCACCCTGGTGATCGCGCCCAACAAGACCCTTGCAGCCCAACTCTATAACGAATTCAAGTCTTTTTTTCCGGACAACGCAGTGGAATATTTTGTCAGTTATTATGACTATTACCAGCCCGAGGCTTATCTTCCGGTTTCTGATACTTATATCCAGAAGGATTCCTCGATAAATGAAATGATTGACAAAATGCGCCATTCAGCCACCCGCTCCGTGCTTTCAAGAAAGGACGCGCTGGTTGTGGCAAGTGTTTCATGTATTTTCGGTCTTGGAGCCCCGGAAGATTATCTTGCCATGCGGATAAATCTGGATATTGACATGGAAATGCCTCGTGACCGGCTCTTGTCAGATCTTGTGGAAATGCAGTATCAGCGAAATGACATGGATTTTTACAGGGGCGTGTTCAGAGTTCGCGGCGACAGGGTCGAGATATTTCCTGCATATGAAGAGGATTTAGCAGTCCGGGTGGAGTTTTTCGGAGACGCGATAGATTCATTATCTGAAATAGATCCTTTGACCGGAAGGGTTAAGAGGCGGTTAAACGGTGTTACCATATACCCTGCAAGTCATTACGTAACCCAGAAGCGAAGCAGGAGAAGGATTATAGAAGATATCCAGGAGGAGTTAAAGCACAGGATTGAGTTTTTCAGAGACGCAGGCAAACAAATTGAGGCCCAGCGCATAGAGGAGCGCACCAATTACGATATGGAAATGATTCTGGAGCTGGGCTACTGCAACGGAATTGAAAATTATGCGCGTCATATAACAGGACGGTCCCCGGGACAGCCTCCGCCAACCCTGCTGGATTATTTCCCGGACGATTATCTGGTCTTTATAGATGAAAGCCACATATGCGTGCCTCAGCTGCGCGGAATGTTCAATGGTGACCGCTCCAGGAAACAGACACTTGTGGAATACGGATTTCGCCTGCCCTCTGCCCTTGACAACCGTCCCCTTACCTTTGATGAATTCTGCGCCAGGGTCACTCAGGCCATCTACGTATCAGCCACTCCTGCTGACTATGAAATGGAAAAGGCCGGGGACAATGTGGTTGAGCAGATTGTACGCCCCACAGGCCTGATTGATCCGGAAGTCGAGGTAAAAGGCGCGGAAAATCAGGTGGATGATCTTTTTGCAGAGATAAGAAAAAGGGTGGAGGCGGATCAAAGAGTTCTTGTTACTACACTTACCAAACGCATGGCAGAAGATCTGACAGAATATTACTCGGATTTGGGCATCCGGGTCAGGTATCTGCATTCTGATATCAAAACACTTGAGCGAATCGAAATCATAAGAGACCTTCGGGCCGGAGAATTCGACGTGCTGGTGGGCATAAATCTTCTTCGCGAGGGGTTGGATATCCCGGAGGTTTCCATGGTTGCAATTTTAGATGCTGATAAAGAGGGTTTCCTGCGCTCTGCGCGTTCTCTTATCCAGACCTTTGGAAGGGCGGCCAGAAATGCGGACGGCAAGGTTATAATGTATGCTGATACAGTGACCCATGCCATGCGCCATGCCCTTGACGAGACCGGGCGCAGGCGCCGGATTCAGAAAAAATATAATGAAAAAAACGGTATTATTCCGGCTACAATCGAAAAATCACTGGTATCAGCATTTGCCTCAAGTTATGATTCAGCAGCGGCGCCAGCCTTCCAGGTTGCTGAAAAGGCTGCAGAATACGGCTCTGAAAAGGATCTGGAGCGCCAAATAAAGAGCCTGGAGAATAAAATGCGAAGAGCGGCCGACAATCTGGAGTTTGAAAAAGCCGCAGACTATCGCGACCGGATTCATACCCTGAAAAAAATGTTGGTTTTTGATTTTGAAGCAGCAGTCGAATAGTCATACTCAAAGGGAAAAGAAAGATACGCAAACCGGGAGTTTATCCGAAAAGCTGGCCAATGTGCCGCGCAGCCCCGGGGTTTATTTAATGAAAAACTCTGCAGGTAAAATAATTTACGTGGGCAAGGCATCCAACCTTAAAAGCAGGCTTGGTTCCTATTTTTCGGGTTCGGCGAAACCGGATGCAAAAACCGGGGTGCTTGTAAAGAACATAGCAGATTTTGAAACAATTGTAACAGCATCTGAGGCAGAAGCGCTGATTCTTGAATCGAATTTGATCAAGCACCACAGGCCCCGTTACAATGTGATCCTGAAAGATGACAAACGCTATCCTTCCCTGCGCATTGATCTTAATCAGAAGTATCCGAATCTTACGATCGTGCGGAAAACCAAAAAGGACGGAGCCCTGTATTTCGGACCGTACGCCTCTGCAGGAGCGGTAAGGCAGACACTTAAGATGATTCATCGTATGTTTAAAATAAGAAAGTGCAGAACTGCGAAGGTCAAGCCCCGTAACCGTCCCTGTCTCAACCACCAAATCGGTGCCTGTATGGCCCCGTGCTGTTATGATGTGGATCCTGAAGAATACCGCAAAATAGTAAACGAGGTGCGCATGTTTTTGCAGGGCCGCACCCCTGACTTGATCCGAAGGATCAAATCGGAAATGCAGGAAGCGGCCGAATCAAGTGATTTTGAAGAAGCAGCCCGGCTCAGGGACAAGATGTATGCTTTGGAAAAAACCCTTGAAAAGCAGGTGGCTGTAACAACGGACTTTGTGGATCGCGATGTTATAGCAATCAGACGCAGTAATGAAAGGGCGGTTATTCTGCTGCTCAAGGTGCGAAACGGGTACCTGCAGGGTATGCGCGATTTTTTGTTCAAGGACGTTATATCTGCTGATGAGGAAATATTGGGCTCATTTGTAAAGCAGTATTATACTGAAAGCGAATTCATTCCGGATCAAATATTAACAGGCATGAAAGTGCCTGACATGGATCTTTACGGAAAATGGCTCTCTGAGCTGCGCGGCAGAAAAGTGATGCTGCACTCCCCTGTAAGGGGGGAAAAGGCAAGACTGATACAAATGGCAGGGGAAAACGCCGGCCAGCGGCTTGCCGCCCTTGAAAAAGAAGAAGACTCAGCCTCCCGCCTGCTTTCCGGGCTTGAAAAACGACTGTCTCTGATGCGCTATCCCCACAGAATAGAGTGTGTGGACAACTCGGGTCTTTTCGGCACAGATCTTGTTGCCGGTCTGGTGGTATTTGAAGGCGCTTCGCCTAAAAAATCCGATTACAGGAACTACAGGATAAAAGATGTTTCCGTCCAGAACGACTACGCGTGCATGCGGGAAGTTCTTCTGCGCAGATTCGCAGATAAAGAAGGACAAGAAAATATGCCCGGGCCTGATCTGCTTATGGTCGACGGAGGCAAGGGGCAGCTTAATATCGCAATGGCCGCACTCAAGGAACTCGGCCTGGCCGGCAGGTTTAACGTGATTGGTATTGCCAAAAAGGATGAGAGTCGCGGCGAGCAGGAGGACAAGATTTATCTTCCGGGCAGGGCAAATCCGGTTAATTTTCAGAAAAACAGGGAAGAACTGTTTTTTTTGCAGCGCATCCGGGATGAGGCCCATCGAAGGGCTGTTTCATTTCACAGAAAACAACGCAGCAGCCGGTCTCTTAAATCAGTATTAGACGATATTCCGGGTATAGGAAAAAAGCGAAAAGAAGTTCTGCTTAAGCATTATGCAAGCATAGACGCCATTAGAAAAGCCCCGGTCGAGGAGCTGGCGGCCTTGCCGGGCATGACGAAAAAAGCCGCAGAAGCTGTAAACACCGACCTGCCGGCTTGAGTATAAACATGGCAATTGATTTTATCACATGAGTGTGTGCCTCACAGGCAGGAGTCAGGGAGAGCTTCCATGTCAATCAGGGGAAAACTTCAAACATTTGACATAGCAACTTTAATTCAGATTTTGGCCTATGAGCTGAAAACAGGCAGGCTGACGCTTGTATCAAAAACAAATCAAGTGCAGATATTTTTTCAGGACGGAGACATAGTATTTGCCACAGAAAGTCGCAAGAACAACCGGATCGGGATGCTTTTGTTAAACAACGGCATTATAAGCACAAAGGCCCTGGATGAATGCCTTGCCATAAGCAGGCAAAAAAAACAGTTCATAGGAAAAACCCTGGTGGAAACCGGTTATATTACTTTGGCGCAACTAAATGATTTTCTGTTAAAGCAGGCTGAAAATACCATTTACAACGTGTTCTTATGGCAGGCAGGTGAGTTTGAATACAATGATGAAGAGTTAAACATAAAGATAATGGCCGGCAAAAGATTCGACTCCATGAATATACTCCTGGAAGCATCACGAAGGATTGATGAACTGGAGGTGCTCAAAAAAAAGCTGCAGGATGATCAGGCCAGGCTAAGACTATGCATGCCTGACGATAAAAATAGTCGTCAGGCCCAATTAAGCCAGGAAGAAAGCCTGGTTTTATCGGTTATAAACGGAGATACCACTATACGGCAGATAATTGATAAAACAGGATTTGACGATTTTACAGGGTATAAGGCCGTATACTCCCTTGTATCCTATGGCCTTGTTGAAATAATCGACAGTGTGCCGACTGAAAAACTGTCAAAACAGACTCTTAGCGAGCTTCAGGGAATAGACGGAAAGAAGTTCCGAGAAACCCTTGACTATATGGGCCTTAACCGCAGCAGTCATATCAGGATAGCACTTGCACGTATCTTCCGCGATGCGGCCGATGAAAAGCAGCTGCTGGAATCGGTGCGCGAGGAAGCCGGCAAATTATCCGGTTTTCGGGAAAACGCCGAACTCGCCAGGCTAAAGCATCTAACGCAGCAGCCGTTTATGAAAAGCCTGCTCGAACTTCTGTGGCGTGAGGCCGGCCC
>CAZVFQ010000131.1:0-1464 GCA_964626455.1 uncultured Desulfobacteraceae bacterium
CCATTTGTGATACAGCAATTCTTCTTGACTTTGCCGCCTGCATTATGGCAGTTAATAATTTTTGATTTTTTTAATCCTGTTTTATTTTTTAAAATAAACACAGTATCTCTTCTAATAATACGGAGGTTATTATATGGCGGAACCGGCGATTAAACTTGGCGGAAAACGCAAAAGCGTTTTTCTCGACAAGGTCAAGGAACTGCTGCCTGAAGGCGGCAACCTTGATCTTTGCCTGACCTGCGGGGCCTGCTCATCGGGTTGCCCGGCGACCGGGATCGGCGGCATGGATGCGCGCAAATTCCTGCGCATGGCATCGCTGGGTATGGACGAAGAAATAATGAAAACAGAATGGGTCTGGCATTGCACCATGTGTCAGCGCTGCATTTACGTGTGTCCGATGCAGATCAATATCCCTCAGCTGGTATTCTACGCGCGGGAGAGCTGGCCGCGGGAGCAACGGCCTAAGGGAATCCTTGGCTCGTGCGATATGGCGCTTAAAAATGACACCTGCAGCGCCATGGGAGCCTCCGAAGAGGACTTTCAGTTCGTGGTGGAAGACGTGCTTGAGGAATACAGGGAAGCCCAGCCTGATTTCAAGGATATGCAAGCCCCTGTTAACAAACAGGGGGCATACTATTTTTTAAACCAGAATTCCCGCGAGCCTGTAACCGAACCTGACGAAATGGTGCCTCTCTGGAAAATCCTGCATCTGGTGGGGGCTGACTGGACCTACGGTACAAAGGGATGGGCTGCGGAAAACTACTGTATGTTCTTGGCTGATGACGAGTCATGGAAACATATTATCGAGGTCAAGGCAAAGGCGGTGGATGATCTGGGCTGCAAGGTCTGGCTCAATACCGAGTGAGGGCACGAACTGTTCGCAGTCCGGGTCGGACTGCAAAAATACAACATCCCCCACAACTTTGAAATCCAGAGCATCATCCAGCTTTACGCCCAGTGGATCCGGGAGGGCAAACTCAAGGTCAACTCAGACTGGAACAAGGATCTTGGCGTAAAATTCACGGTCCAGGACCCCTGCCAGCTTGTGCGCAAATCCTTCGGCGACCCAGTGGCAGAAGATCTTCGGTTCGTGGTAAAAAGCGTTGTAGGCGAAGAAAACTTCATAGACATGCACCCCAACCGGTCAAACAACTACTGCTGCGGAGGAGGCGGCGGTTTTCTGCAGGCCGGATATCCTGAAGAACGCAGGAAATACGGTGAAATAAAGGCAAATCAGATCCTGTCCACAGGAGCAGGATACTGCATTACACCATGCCATAACTGCCACTCCCAGATTCACGATTTAAGCGAAATCCGAGATCATCCGTGGCAGAGCGTGCATTTGTGGACACTTATCTGTCTGTCTCTGGGGATCCTTGGTGAAAACGAGCGCGAATATCTTGGCGAGGACCTGAAAAACGTGGCGGTTTACGGGGCGTGAATAGAGAATAGTTAATGGTTAAT
>CAZVFQ010000131.1:1564-7016 GCA_964626455.1 uncultured Desulfobacteraceae bacterium
CTATTAACTATTAACATACACCTCACACTCCAACCTGCGCTTAGCCACATTATCACAAATCGCGTTAATAAAGGTATCCACTGGCACCCCGTGTCTGACCTCCCCGTCAAGGGTGCGGACTGCAAGTGTTCCGGCGCTTTTCTCCTTTTCCCCGACCGTAATAATCAGGGGGATTTTTTCAAGCTGGGATTCCCTTATCTTTTTGTTTAAGCTCTCGGTACGGTCGTCTACCCTGGTGCGCAGGCCGGCGTTGAAAAACCGGGTGTTTATCTCTTCTGCAAACGGCGCCAGAGAATCGTTTATGGGAAGGATTACCGCCTGGACCGGTGCCAGCCACAAGGGAAACCTGCCTGCAAAGTGCTCCACAAGGATACCCAGAAAGCGCTCGATCGAGCCGTAAACCACCCGATGAATCATCACAGGCCTGTGCTTTTCATTGTCTTTTCCAATATATGAAAGATCAAACCTTTCAGGCAGGGACATATCGAGCTGAATTGTCCCGCACTGCCAGGTACGGCCGATTGCATCCTTTATATGAATATCGATCTTGGGACCGTAAAAAGCCCCGTCACCCTCATTTATCAGATAATCTGCCCCGTAGGAATCAAGGGCCGCCCTCAGGCCGCCGGTTGCATTTTCCCACTGCTCGTCTGTACCGATTGATTTTTCCGGCCTGGTGGAAAGCTCCAGGTGAAAGCCGAGTCCGAAGGTTGAATACATGCGGCGGACCAAATTGAGGATCCCCAGGATTTCGGATTCAATCATATCAGGGGTCATAAAAATATGGGCATCATCCTGGTGAAAAGCCCGCACGCGAAACAATCCGGAAAGCACGCCTGACAATTCGTGGCGATGGACAAGGCCTATTTCCGCGGCCCGGACCGGAAGATCCCTGTAGGAATGCCGCCTGCGTTTAAACAAAAGCATCCCACCCGGACAATTCATTGGCTTTATTGCAGATTCAGTATCATCTATGACCACCGTGTACATGTTTTCCCTGTAATTTTCCCAGTGGCCGCTTTTTTCCCACAGACTGCGGTTTAAAATAATCGGGGTCTTGGTTTCCACATAACCGGCTGTGCGATGTTCATGACGCCAGTAATCAAGAAGCGCGTTCCAGATTTCCATCCCTCTGGGATGAAAAAAAGGCATTCCCGGGGCATCCTCGTGGAACGAGAACAGATCCAAAGCCGCTCCTATTTTGCGATGATCGCGCTTTTTCGCCTCTTCTAAAAATTCCAGGTATTTTTTTAACTCCTTTTTGTCAAAAAAGGCCGTACCGTATATCCGCTGAAGCTGTGGACGGTTTGAATCACCCCGCCAGTAGGCTCCCGATACCCGAAGGAGCTTAAATGCCCTGACAAAACCGGTATGAGGCAGGTGAGGTCCGCGGCATAAATCAGTAAACTCCCCCTGGGTGTAAAATGAAATGGTGCCGTCTTCTAGTTCTCCAATGAGTTCGCTCTTGTAAGGTTCGTTACGGTAGTGCTCCAGTGCCTGATCTTTTGTGACCTCCTCACGGTGTATCGGCAGCTTTTGCTTTACAATTTTTTTCATCTCTGCTTCTATTCTTGCAAAATCCTCTTCCGAGACAGGCTCCATGTCAAAATCGTAATAAAAGCCGTCTTCTACCACCGGGCCGATAGTGGGCTGGGCATCCGGATACAGGCGCAGCACTGCCTGGGCCATAACGTGAGCCGCGGTATGACGCAGGATATCCAGCGCCTCGGGATCACTTGTTGTAATAAACCGGATTTTTGCATCCCCGCGTATCAAAGCGCTCATATCCATGAGCCTGGAGTTGACCTCCATTGCCACGCAGTTTCTTGCAAAACCCTCTGAAATAGCCGCGGCCACGGCAAAACCGTCCACCGGCGGTTCAAACTGCCTCACCGTGCCATCGGGAAATGTAATATTGATCATTGACTCTGTCCGCATGGTTATTTATGAAATTATAATTAAAACTGCTCTGCCGTGTTTCTGGTTTTAGCTATATTCATCAGAGATTTCAATCTTTCACTATGTAGAGAATATGACCATGAGGGTCAAGGAAAAACTCGGAAACCCCCTGAAATCATAAAAAACGCTAAAAGAAGCCATGACTGAATCAACCCCTGCAGAATATATCGATACAAAAGAACAACTCGATGTGCTTGCAAAAAAACTGATGCGCGAACCTGCGGTGGCCGTAGACCTGGAGGCTGACTCTATGCATCATTTCGAAGAAAAAGTCTGTCTTGTCCAGCTTGGAACCCGCAAATCCTGTCACATTGCAGATCCACTTGCAATCCGGGACCTTTCCGCGCTACAGGCCTTGTTTGCAGAGCCGGACATAGTGAAAATCTTTCACGGAGCAGACTATGACGTGCGCTGCTTGTACCGGGATTTTGGCATTACCGTTGAAAATCTTTTTGACACTGAACTTGCCGCCCGTTTTCTCGGCTACAGCGTAACAAGCCTGGAGGCGGTGCTGAGCAAACATTTTAACACGGCCCTTGACAAAAAATTCCAGAAAAGGGACTGGTCTGTAAGGCCGCTTCCCGAAGAAATGATAGCCTATGCCGCAGATGACGTACGCTATCTGGTAAGACTTTATGAAGAGATAAAGGCCGCACTTGAAGAAAAGGGCAGGCTTGAGTGGGTGCACCAGCACTGCAAAGACATTGCTGCTGTGCGCCCCGGACCGGAAAACAGTCATGAACCGCTTTTTATGAAAGTAAAAGGAGCCGGCCGGCTGGACCCGAAAAGTCTTGCAGTACTTGAATCAATGCTTGAGTTCAGGCAAAAGGCTGCCCGCAGAAAAAACCGTCCGCCTTTTAAAATACTGGGCAGCAAAACACTGCTCGCCCTGGCGCAAAAAAGACCGAAAAACGAAAAGGAACTGCAAAAAACCGGGCTTCTAACCCCCAAGCAGCTGCAAATGTACGGAGGCACACTGGTAAGGCAAATCAACCAGGCACTCGCAGTTCCGCCGGAACAGCGCCCGCATTACCCCAGAAAAAAATCAGAACCCGTATCCGCAGAAGTTACCCGCAGGATCAGAAAGCTGAAAAAATGGCGGCAAAAAAAAGCAGACATGCTTGAAATTGATCCCTCGCTGATTTTAAACAAGAACTCGCTTAAACAGATAGCTGAAAAACAGCCTGAAACCCGTGAGCAACTCGATGAAATCTTGAATTTAAAGCCCTGGCAGAAACAATTGTTCGGAAAGGAATTACTCCGGATATGACAAATACAGCAAAGCAGCCCGTTTCTTTTAAAACAGGGGACAACCCGGAACTGGAAGACGCCTTTTGCGAAGGTTCTGATAATGCTGTATTAACAGCTCATCCATTGACGAACTCTTGATGGCACCGTAAAAAGTCCAATATCTACGTTCCGCGCAATTTCTCAGAATTTCACGTACGGCTAAGTACGCTGCATTCTTCGAAATTGCGCAAGCCTTGATCTTGAACTTTTTACGGCGCCATCTGAAATCAGACTTTTTACGAGTGCATCAACTCTTGCACATTTGACGGATTCAGGATATAAAAACACTCATGAAGAACATGGATGAACTCAGCCTTTTATACGAGATCAGCAGGGCGCTAAACAGGCTCCCTGATCTGAAAAAAGCCCTGTATACCGTGCTTGACATACTCTCTGCCGACATGAACATGTCAAGGGGAATGATCACCATATTAAACCCGTTAAGCGACGAAATCAGCATAGAAGTGGCCCACGGTATTTCACGCTCAGCCATGCAGAAAGGAATCTACAAGCTTGGCGAAGGGGTTACCGGCCAGGTGATCGAAAGGGGCGAGGCGGTCACGATCCCGAAAATAAGCGAATCTCCGCAATTTCTGGATCGCACCGGAACCAGAAGCGGCAAAAGCGGCCAGGAGCTGTCCTTTATCTGCGTGCCCATAAAAAAAGAACAGCAGGTAATCGGCGCGCTAGGGGCCGATCTTCCTTATGATCCCGACTACCCGCTTAAGGAAGGCGAAAAAATACTAAGCGTGGTAGCAGCCATGATTGCCACCCAGGTAATCCATCTCGAGCGCATCCGGCGGGAGAAGGAAAAACTTAAAGCGGAAAACGAACGGCTCCAGATGGAGCTTGAAAAAAAATACCGGATAAAAAACATTGTGGGCAACAGCAATAAAATGCGCGAGGTCTATCAAATGATCTCGCAGGTGGCAAGAAGCAATGCCACAGTGCTGATCCGCGGAGAATCGGGTACCGGAAAAGAACTTGTGGCCAATGCCATCCATTATAACAGCAGCCGGGCAAGCCATCCGTTTGTTAAGGTCAACTGCGCGGCCCTGCCTGCAAATCTTATAGAAAGCGAACTATTCGGCCATGAAAAAGGCGCCTTTACCGGGGCGATCCACCAAAAAGCAGGAAAGTTCGAACTCGCCCACAAAGGCACCCTGTTTCTCGATGAAATCGGCTCCATTACCCCCGAGGTTCAGGCAAAGCTGCTCCGGGTACTCCAGGAAAAGGAACTCGAACGCGTCGGCGGCAACAAGACCATTAAGGTGGACGCACGCATTGTTGCCGCCACCAACAAAAACCTGGAACAGTCTGTGGCAGAGGGACTGTTTAGAAGCGATCTTTACTACCGAATCAACGTTTTTCCCATCTATCTGCCGCCCCTGCGGGAACGCAAAACCGACATTCTGGCTCTTGCCGATTATTTCCTGGAAAAATACGTGAGGGAAAACAGCAAGGAGATACTCAGATTTTCCACCCCGGCAATTGACATGCTTATGGCATATCACTGGCCCGGCAATGTGCGCGAACTGGAAAACTGCATCGAACGGGCTGTGCTGTTATGCGAAGGGAAGGTCATACACGGCTATCATCTTCCTCCCACCCTGCAGACCGGCAAGGAGTCCGGCACTCTGCCCTCCCAGACAATGGAGGATGCAGTGGAAAAACTGGAACGGGAAATGATTATAGACGCCTTAAAGCATACCCGGGGCAACATGTCCCAGGCCGCCCAGACCCTGGGAACCACAATGCGCAAAATTTCATACAAGGCCGGAAAGTACGGGATCAATCCGAAACAGTACCATTAAAGGACATTTCTGCCGTGCTCACCGGTCCTGATACGAACGGCATCCTCCATTGGAATCACGAATATCTTGCCGTCGCCGAGTTTTCCGGTAAAGGCGGCTTTTTGTACAGTATCAACAACCTGTTCGGCAATATCGTCGTTCACGGCAATCTCTATCTTTAATTTGGGAACAAAATCAACAGCGTATTCAGCACCGCGATATACTTCCTTGTGCCCTTTCTGCCGGCCATAGCCCTTGACTTCTGAAACAGTCATCCCCTGGATTCCTATGTCGGTCAGGGCTTCCTTTACATCATCCAGCTTAAAGGGCTTTATTACCACCTCTATTTTCTTCATTCCATGCTCCTTTACAAACAGACAATTATGATGGCTTCGTAAAAAGCTTTTTAC
>CAZVFQ010000132.1:0-6935 GCA_964626455.1 uncultured Desulfobacteraceae bacterium
TTTGATAAAAGATTAAATGTTATTGGCCAGCTCCTTGCTGACCGCCTCTATAAAGAAAGGTCGACAAGAAGTGTCGAAGCTGACGACAAAATGTGTCGAAATAAATTTTTTTCAGATTTGTTTATGTGGGTGGGGATAAGAAAGGCTTCTTCCTGGTTTTTATACCCGGCAACAGCTGGTGTTGCCGGGTATTTCATACTCTATACATCATTTCACATATCCATGCCCTGCTTTGGTGGCAATTACAAGCCTACAATTTTTTTAATACTGCTTTTCCATTTGATTTTGTCGTTGTTCCTGAACCTATTATATATCTCTATCAATATTTCAGGAGACTGATTTGCCTCTATGGTTGACACAGCATTTTTTATATTTTCATCCCCTTGCTTTTTCAGATTACCCAAATGATTCATCGTGCCTATCCAGATGGAGTCGCTTGCATATGGTATCAAGTCATTTATCAGAAAATCGATATTGGGACTGTCAAGCATCGGCTCTACGCTTACTGAAGTTTGGAAGCCTTGGTCATAAGCGTATTTTAAGGCTTCTTTCCTTTCTGCATAGGCAGGGGCGCCTGGCTCCCAGAAAGTGAGGATATTGTCGTCTGTGGCGCCGATGGTGAACCTGAACATGATTTCATTTTTGAAAAATTCAGAAACGCTGCAGATTCTCTTGATACATTCAAGCCGGGGCTTTGAAACAATGAGAACCTCATTTCCAGCCCTCAACAATTTCCCCAAAACAGTAAGGCAGGCCTCTATATTTGAATCATTAATATCGTGAGTGGAAGGGAAACCAACTCTGCCGGAATATAGTTTTCTTGGCGCATCAACCTCTTTCTGGCGAATTATTTGCTCTTGCCAGTGCCCTGGTTCAACTTGTTTCCGCCGATATGCCAGGGCCTTGGCATAGCAATAAATACAATCGTTTAGGCACCCGGTACAAAGATTCACATTTTGTTCAGTCCATTCTCTAAAACCTGAAGTTTTCTGATGCGGCGGCTTATGGGTATTAAGAGCACCATCTTTGTCTTCAATAACCGACTTGAGCCTTTTTTCAAGTTTCTTGTACGTTGCGATCTTTTTTTGGTGAAATTCAAGATGGTTTTTAGCCTTCTGCGAATCACTTTTTAATTTACGCAGGTCAAATTCCAAAAGCTCCTTTCTTGTTGGCAATGGGTCTTGGACAACAATTGTTTTTCGAGTCTTGCTTCTCTCCTGTTTGTCCATCATTGCCGGTTCGGTTTTAAGTTTCGTTTCACTCATGATTGCCTCCTTATATAAAAAGATGAAATGTTTCGGCCAGCCCCTTGCTGACCGCCTCTATAAAGGGAGGGCGACAAAGTGTGTCGAAACTGACGACAAAATGTGTCGAAATAAAAAATTTAGGGGCATTAAATTAAGTCAGGACAAAGATAAAGAATAATAATATAATTAGGTATGTTATTGGATATACCAAAGACGTGGCGTGGCATACTTGTGTTATAAAATCCACTTTTGCCAAGCTTGGGAAGGGATCAGGTGTAAGGATTCAGAATATATGCGGCATTCCATCAGGAATGGAGGAGGTCAAAAGGCAGGGTCGCTTTTTATCTAAAACTTCCAGTCTATTTCTTCTTTTGGAATGTAAGCTATTTGGCTTGAAAAATATGGGGACAGCGATTCCTTGAAGTGCTGTTCGGCATCTTTGTCCTCTTCTTTCAAGGCTTCTAACGCTCTGCGTATGCTCCTGCCGATTCTGTCCTTTTCTCTTTTGGAGTCACCCCGGAACTGGCGTGGCTTTCCAAATTTATTAAAGGTTTGTTTCAAATATCCTTCTATATCCTCTCTTTCTTTATATAATAATTCTAATCCGATCTCATTAAAATCTTGTGCGTCTTCAATTTCTTTCTCTAACTCCAGATGCCTTCTTGCTGCTTCTTGAAAGGTCTTATCATCTCCTATAGCGAAATTATTGACCTTTTCCTTTCGGCGGCTTTCCGGGCTGCCACCTTTGCCACTGTCAGGATTACTATATTCCGGCTTTGGTTTTTTAATATCTTCAGGCCTTATACCATCAATAAATAGGAGGTCTGCTGCTTTAAAATATTTGTACGGATTCATTACAAGATATTGTAAATAGGCAAAACCGTTGCCCCGCAATCCTCTTATAGTTTTTCCATTAAAGATTATTGTCCAAAACTTGCCTTCCTGAAAGAAAGCATATCTTGCTTCTTCCCGGAGTTCCTCTCTGATAATTTCATGCAATTGTTCTAAATACTTTAATTTGAGCCACCAGATATACCCGTAACAAAAATCCGCTTTCTGGGCTAATTCAATATATTCATTGAGAAATGCCGGAAAGTTATCTTTTAAAAATTCAAAAGTACATTGTTTGGTTTGATTTTGATTTATTTCGGAAAATAATTGTACATGCTCATGGGGATCGCCGAAATCACCCGGTTTAAAGTCAGCAAACCCCAGAGGGAGAGTTCGATCTTTCAACGGATTGACAGTCTTCCAAAACTCTTTAAAGGGCTCTTTAAAACAACCGGGGGCATCTGGATAAAACGGGTCCGGATCGCTGAGCAATATTTCCAAAAATTCGGCTTCTGCCTGCATTGATAATTCACGATCACGAGGCGTTGTCGTAACCGCTTTACTGGCTGGTTTGTTTGTATAAGGCTCTTCACCCTCCTCTTCAATCAAACGTTTCAGACCTTCTTCATCAAGGCCATATCGGTTTTCGTGCGCCAGAAGTTTTTTTACCGGAATTTCTCTGTCTACGGGTGAATTCAAATATTCAACAATGGGGTTGTTCTCATCTATCGATTCGCCTGCATTACGCCAAGCCTCTTCCGCAAATTCAATGCCTATGAAATATTTCCAACAAAAATTATTGATATCTTCAAGGTACTCATTTTTATAAACATATCTTGGAAATGCCCGAAAACCTTGCTCGTTCTCGATTTTAAGAAATTCTTCCAGATCTTCTTTATAGAACCACCAAACGGAAACAAAGGGGCCACAAGGAAATCCGCCCTTATCAGGGGCATACGTACATAAAAATTCCTGCCCTGCATTATCAGCAGCTTCAAAACCTTCCTGAATGCATCTTTCAAGACATGGATCATTGATCTCGATTGTATTAAAAAACCCCCTGAAAACATTCCTTAGTGGCGGTATCTGATGGGGTTTGTAAAAAACAGACGAGTTATATTGTAAATGCCCTGTCTTGTATGACCCATCCGGGAAAACAAATTCGTCGAGTAATGAATGCATGTGGCTGAAATTATCGGGTTCTATTAAAAGCGTCTTTATACAGCTGGGGCAAGTGATACAAGCGTAAGACGAATCTTTTCCCATCAAAAGTGCCACACCATATAATAATACGCTGAAACGCACTGTTAATAAGGAAAACTTTTGATTACAGTATTCACAGGCAAACGAAAGGTCGCTGTCCGCTTTAACACTAATCATTGTTTTTTTCCTTTGCTTGTGGTGGAAAAATCTTAAATTCAGAAACAGGTTGATATTTATATCAAAAAGACACTGGCAAGACAAGAAGCCTGATAATTCAACCATACATCAAACATACATAGATCTATCCAAGTTTATAGACAATGTGAAAAGGGCTGGAGTGCGGACAACCGGCATTCCTCCAGCCCTATGCTGTGTTATGTAGTGTTAATATCGCCTATTCCGCCTATGCCGCCTGAAAAACCGCTCAAGCATAGCGTCCCGGCGCAGCTGCCTTCTCCTTCTCTCTTCATAGCCGAACCCATAGCCAAGAATTGACGCTTCTTCCGGCGAAATCCAGCCTTCATCTGCCTGCTGCTCTTCTCGGCTCAAGTGCTCATCCTCCAAGCCGGTACTGTCATCGTCTCCGTCGTAATTGAAATTTTCATTGAAGAAGCGTTCTTCATAATCACTGCCATAGTCGCCTTCTTCAAATCCGCCATCATCGAAATCCTCCCAGTCTCCTTCAAAGCCTTCTTCATAATCTCCACCGAAATCTTCAAAGAAATCGTCCATAATTGCCTCCTTGTTTTGTTTGGGTTTAATATCCGCATTCAGAACAGGTGATTTTGAAATCCCTGCCGTTATAAATGGTGATGTCGTTGCCCAGGTGATAGCCGAAAGTGATGTGATGGCCGCAGTCCAGGATAAATTTTTTGCCTCGCAGGGCCTTGGCCAGTATTTTGCGCAACTCCTCGGTATCCCTGTATTCTTGTCTCTGTTTTTTTGTCATTTCCGGCTCCTTTAAACACAGAAAGCCCCGCCGGATTGCTCCGACAGGGCTTTCGGGTTTCAGGTTATGTGCTTGCTATTGCTTTACCATGGAAAGAATGGCCCCTCCTATCCGCTCCATCTGATAAGACACACCAACAGGCAGAAAGGGCTCTTGTGCCGCCCTTGTAAAGGCATTGATTACGTGGAACATGGTGGCGCCTTCTTCCACAAAGAATGCCTGCTTGACCACTTCCACCTCGTTTTGCGGCAACTGGAACTGGCGGGCAAAGGTTTCAATCGAGCTGATGGGATCATCAACAGGGGTTTGCGCAGAGATCATGAAACGGCCTTGTCCCTGGCGGGATTGCTGAACCACGTCTTCGAGCACCACCGGGAAATTATCAATGCCCTTTCTGGAGATGTGCTTGTACTTGGCCGCAACCGAGGTCTTGGCAATCAGCCCGTTGCTGCAGACCAATCTGTAATAGAAAGCATCAATGGACAGCGCCATTACCCCGACCTCTGAGTTGGAGACGGTAATGCCCGGCACCACGTTGTCTTTTTCACCGACCCTGAAAGTCCGGTCATATTCCGGAACGCTTACCACCAGCATCTCCTGGTTAAGCAGACAGCGCACTTCCTGATGCGGCTCAAAGCCGTATTGAAGCATCCTGGAGAGCAACTCCATGTGGTCAACAGGCTCATAGCGGTTTGTAAACACAGCCCGGAGCTTGTTCCCGTCAAATCTGCAGAAAAGCTCCTGGCGTTTCTTCTGCTCCTCTGCAATCCAGAAGTTGAGGTTTTCCGCCTGGAGATTGGCCGGACATCTGGAAAGATAAGAATAAGGAACCCTCAGCCTGTTTGCGAAAAGCTTTTGCGCTGAAGGCAGGACCTCAAAATGCTGTCCGGAGATCCACATGGAACTGGCGCTGTCAAATTCCATGTCACAGACCGGCACTGTATCGTCGTAATAGTTTTCCGCCATGGAGTGAACGTTTTCAATCAGGGTTTCGAGCTTTGCTGTTTCTTTCATGATTTCCTCCTTTTGATAGTTTGTGATTACAGTTGTCAGACCGTCCAAACCGTCCAACCGCTCTGTGCCCTGAAAAGGGCGCACTTCTGGCGTTGGGCGATCTGGACGATAAGGACGGTCAGGTTAAGGTTTTTTCGTGTGGGTCAATCAGACGTTGCTGCTGAAAAGGTAAAAACGGAAGAGAAGCGCCAATTACCAGGATTGGCAAGCCTGGGTATACTGGCAATCCGAGCAAAGCCAGGATCTGTTCGGGATAAAGACCTGGTTATCAATCCCGGTGAGTACACCACTGGCGATTTTGGCAAATCGCTTTCGGTCTGCAGCGGTGCGTTGGGTCCAGTAATACTCCATCTTTGGGGTCTTTAACTTCCGCAAAACATCCATCCTGCAGCTGACTGTATCAGTGCGGCTGGTAAGCTTGTTGGCTGCCAGAAGATAGGAATAGGATGAAAACTGGAGATCCTCGTCCACATTGCTCTGGCTTTTGGCCCTTGCCGCTGTTTTGGTGTCCACCACAACCAGGCGTTGCTGGTTTTCATCAAACAGAAGCAGATCCAGTATGCCGTAGAGTTTAAAGCCGGTGGAGATCCCGTTTTCATCATAGAGCTCAGCTTTTAGCGGCAGCTCAGCATCCACAATCTGGTAGCCGTCAAGATCCACGTTTTCATAAAACGTTTCAATCAGGGACTTGCCCATTTTTACGGCACTATCAGCATCCGGGGTTTCCTTCTTGTAAAAGACCGGAACCTCGCAGCTATCCAGGCTCAGGCGCAAGACGTTTTCAAAGAACTCAGTCAGAGTATTCAGATTTTCATACTCGCCCCTGGTCTTTGCCTTGAGATAGAACCGCTCGATTACGTCATGAAGAGCGCCGCCAAAAAGCAGGCTGATGCTTTTTCGCTCCGGCTTTCGTTTTTCCACATACTGGAACCGATACTTCAGCGAACAGCCCAGATACGTGAATACCTGGCTGTAGCTGAGCTGAAGGCTCCTTTCCATGTCCTGGGATTTTAAAGCTGGATTTTTCGTCATGGCTTCCTCCTTACATTGTTTGGAGCTCCTGGATCATGCTGGAGGCATCGTTTTTGGAAAGATGTTCCAGCGCCACACCATAAGTCTCCAGGGCTTTCTGGTTGAGATCCTCATAGGTGATTTTTTTGTCATCGCTCAGGTTAATCAGGAATTTGTACTGTTTGGGCGACAGCCTGCTGCCTCCGTTTTCCGGCCTGCGGTAGCCATTGCCGTTGCCGCCGTTATTCCCATTGCCAGGCTCAGGTTTCTGGTAGCCGGTATAACTGTTTCTGCCGCCTCCATTGCCCTGGGAGGGTCCAGGCCTGTTTGCCTGCTTGTTATCCTGAGGTGCGGGGTTTCCGTTTTCCAGGTGGGATACTTCCTCGGCGCTGCAGTATTCAACGCCATAACCGGCAAAACGCAGGGCTCTTGCTATGCCTCTGGTTTCTGCAAGCTCAAGAATGGCGGGTGCTATCTTCTTGTCCCGCTCAACAGAAGACATACCAATACCGGTAAATTGTCCGCTCATGGTTTTTACCGTGGCGATTACCACCGCAAGATTTTCGTCATACCGGTAAATTTCTGTTTCAATGTTGATGGCGTCATTTGCCTCGTGCGCCAGCCTCAGTCTCCCGCCGACCTTGGGATACACGTTGCTCACGTATTCCTGTCTTTCCTTG
>CAZVFQ010000133.1:0-6921 GCA_964626455.1 uncultured Desulfobacteraceae bacterium
ATGGTTTCTCCCAATGGGTCCTGTAATTATTTGCATTGCCATGAGAGAAACCTGTTACTTCTTCTGGTACAGTTTCTTACAACTGATCCTTGATCTTCTCATAAAAGGACAGGCATTCCGGATTGGACAGCGCCTCTTTGTTTAGCACTGCATTGCCGTGCAAAATCTTTTTAACCGCCAGTTCAACCTTTTTCATGTTCAGGGTGTAAGGGATGTCAGGCACCGCGCAGATCTTTGCCGGGACATGCCGGGGCGTGGTGTTTTTCCGAATGGTGTCCTTGATTTTTTTTTCCATTGACTCGTCGAGCTCATATCCGGGCGCCATTTTCACAAACAAAACAACCTTTTCGTCGCCGTCGACTTTGTAGGCTGTTACAATGCTGTCCTCAAGCTCGGAAAGCTCTTCCACCTGCCTGTAAATCTCTGCGGTGCCTATGCGCACGCCGCCGGGGTTCAGTGTGGCATCAGACCTGCCATAGATTATCACCCCGCCGTGATCGTTTATTTCAATATAGTCACCATGGGCCCACACACCCGGGAACATGTCGAAATAAGCTGAATGGTACTTGCTTCCATCCGGATCATTCCAGAAATAAAGCGGCATGGAGGGAACAGAGGCCTCGCATACCAGCTCTCCCGGCACATTGTATACCGGGTTGCCGTTTTCGTCGTATGCCTTGACCTTCATTGCCAGCCCCCGGCACTGGAGCTCTCCCAGGTAGACCGGCCCCATGGGGTTGCCCAGGAAAAAGCATGAATTAATATCAGTTCCTCCGGATATGGAGGCAAGCTGGAGGTCCTGCTTTATCTCGTTGTAGACGAATCTGAATCCTTCACTGTCAAGTGGCGAGCCCGTGGAAAGCACGGCCTTTAGATCAGAAAGGTCATGCTCGCGGCCCGGCCGGTAGTCGGCGTTTCTAAGCGCGCCTATGTAGCCGGCGCTGGTTCCGAACACCGTGATCTTCTCATTTTCTGCCAGCCGCCACAATACTCCCGGGTCCGGATGAAACGGGTTGCCGTCGTACAGGGTAATGGTGGCGCCCTGGGAGAGCCCGCAGGTAAGCCAGTTCCACATCATCCAGCCGCAGGTGGTAAAGTAGAACAGGTTGTCTTCGCGTTTTAGGTCCACATGGAGCAGATGCTCTTTTACCTGCTGAATCAGCACTCCGCCGGCTCCCTGGACCATGCACTTGGGAGGTCCGGTGGTTCCGGAGGAATACATAATGTAATGGGGGTGCTCAAAGGGAAGCTGCATGAATTCAAGCTCCGGATTAGTTTCCTTTGATATGAAATCATCATATACCACGGCACTGGGCAGTTTGCTAATGTCCGGTTTTTCAGCGGTATAAGGCACCACCACCACCTGTTCTACGCTGGGTAGTTCTTTTAAGATCCTGCCCACCCTCTCCAGGTTGTCTATGTGCTTGCCCTTGTAGAGGTAGCCATCTGTGGTGAAAAGAACCTTGGGCTCTATCTGGCCGAACCGGTCGAGCACGCCCTGTGTCCCGAAATCCGGGGAGCAGGACGACCAGGTTGCCCCCATGCTGGCTCCTGCAAGCATGGCGATTATGGTCTCCGGCATGTTGGGCATGAATCCCGCCACCCGGTCACCGGGTTGAATGTCAAGCTGCCTGAGCGAGGCCGCCAGCCTTGCCACCGCCCTGTAAAGCTCGGCATAGGTAAGCCTGCGTACCGGTATGGACTCCCCCATGAAAACCATTGCCGTGTGGTCGTCGCGGTAGCGGAGCAGGTTTTCGGCAAAATTAAGCTCCGCCCCTTCAAACCATCTGGCGCCGGGCATTTTGCCGGGATCATCCACCACCCTGTCGTATTTCCTGGAATGAATGATCCCGGCATAGTCCCAGAAACTTGCCCAGAAATCAGAAATGTTTTCTATGGACCATTCATAAAGTTCTGCATATTCTCTGAATTCCTTACCATATTTTGAATTTATATGGCTCATGAACTTCATCATGGCAGTCTCCCGGATTTTTTCCGAAGAAGGCTGCCAGAGAATTTCTCCCATAATCTCCTCCTGGTTTTTTTCCTCAATTTATCTGCAATACCCAAAGATTCGGAAAGCAGCGGCTTCAGGACTTATTGCCAAAGCCGCTGCTTTTCATCACGGCCTTATGCTATTGCATCCATATTAATAGGGGATCACGCTCAATGCAATCGCAAGAAACGGAATAAGCAGAATAAGCATGGTAATGCAGTAACCGAACATGTGCCTTGCCTTGATGCCTGTAATACCCAGAAGCGGAATAGCCCAGAACGGCTGGAACAGGTTTGTCCATGCATCACCCACTGAATAAGCCATTATCGTTTTGCCTATGGGAACGTTGAGATCCTGGGCGGCCCGCAAAATAGTCTCTCCCACTACGCTCCATTCGCCTCCGCCTGAAGGCACGAAAAGGTTTGCCAGCCCCGCTGTAAGCCATGAAATAATTGGAAATGTCCCGGGCGTAGAAATGTCAACCAGCCATCCCGCCATTATAACTCCCAGGCCGGAAAGACTTATCATTCCCATGATGCCGGCATAAAAAGGAAACTGCAGGATAATGCCAGCTGCTGACTTTACCGCGGTGTAAAAATTTTCCAGATAGGATTTGGGACTGGTATAAAGAGCCAAGCCTATAAAAAGAAAGCAAAAATTGACAATATCGATGTTTAAGCCTTCGCCTTTGATGAAAAAGTATCTTATTATATATATGATGCCCATAAGGGCCAACAAACCGCCCAGAATCTTGCTATTGTCTATCTTTTCAGCTATTGAGTCGAATTTCTCCTTTTTTGCCTCATCTTCCTCGTCTGCCTTTTCAATTGCCTCGGGCACGTAATAATCTATTCCCCTGATCTTTTCTTCGGATTTAGGAGAAAGAAAATATATTATAACAGATGCATAAATAAGGGACAGAACGCTCAAAGCCAGCCCGTAACCTGAAAAAATGGTTTCACCGGCAGGAATTATATCTATCAGATCCTGGAAGACATGTCCGTCTGTTGCCGAAAGAAGCGGGGCTGAACCAGACAGACCCCAGTGCCAGGTCAGACCCAGCCCCATGTATCCGGCGGTGCATAAAAGCGGGTAGTGAACCTTGATATTATTGAAATAAGCCTGCCGCCCGGTCTCCCTGGCTATAATGGCACCGACTATAAGGCCCAAACCCCAGTTTATCCATGAGAGGATCATAGCCACCAGTGCCACCATTACAACGGCCTGCCCTCCGTTTTTGGGAAGCCGGGCAAGCCCCATTATCAGTTTGCGGGTCAGGCGGTGATAGGCAAGCACATATCCGGTAACAAGAACCAGAACCATCTGCATTGCAAAATTATGCAGGTCCCAGAACCCTTCTCCCCAATGATCGACCATCTCTATAGGACCCTGCTGAGCAAACACAATTCCGAGCAAAAAAGTTATAAAGGTGAGGATAATGGCGAACAGGTAAGGGTTGGGCATCCATTTTTCAACATTTGAAGAAATGCTATACCCCATTTTTTCCAGAAAACTTTCTTGTCCCTTGTTTTCTTGCATGGCGAATACCTCCTTTTAGCTGTGCGTTTATAATATATCAGGCAGCCAGTAAGAGCCGCCCGAGGCCTCTCGGCCGATTACAACGATAGTTTATTCGAACGTTGTTTTTATTAAAACACAAAGCCCAGTTGTACAGAAAGTTTTCCGGAGTTTGACAGGTTATAGCTTAACCATATCGTAAATTTTTACCCTGTCAAGGAGTAATAATTAGTTTGACAAATTCAGAATGTGCAGTATATCAAATAATAGTTACTGTTGGGTTTGAAGATTTACACAAAGCGTCTTATATAGAACGTAAAATTCGGTTTCTCAGAAGGTGCGATAGGCAAGGTAAAATCAAGTTCTGGGCTCCCGCCAGGAAAAGCCTGGAATCCCACTCCCTGAAACTCTCCTTTTCGCAACCACAAAGAATCCAGCAAGACATAATTTTGTCGTCTATCTTGGATTCCGGGGTGAAAAATCGGTTCAGTCCTTCTCAATCGCGGTGCATGCTAAACCGGCAAGGTAAAGCCAAACAATCTCCGCACCGAGAAGCTAAGGAGATACTCAATGAATCGTTTTAAAAAATTAGCACACGCTGTATGGGAATGTAAATACCGTGTGGTTTGGTGCCCGAAGTATCGGTTCAAGATTTTACAGGGCGACGTTGGGCGCTCAATGCGTGACATTATTCGGCAGCTATGCGAGTGGAAAAAGTTTGAGATCCTGGAGGGTAACATCCAGGTGGACCAAATCCATTTGGTTTTATCAGTGCCGCCGAAATATTCGATTGCCGAGGCAGTGTGTTTCATAAAGGGCAAGAGCGCAATCAAGATTTTCGATATGCATCTGGAACTCAGGAAACGATACTGGGGGCGGTATTTTTTGGCAAAAGGTATTGTGTAAGTACGATAGGCCTCGATGAGGACCAGGTCCGAAAATACGTAAAATGGCAAATGCATAAATATATAAGCTTTGATCAGCGCAAGCTATGGAATGAATGAAGAATTTGTCCCTTTTAGGGTCTCCATCAAGCCACACCTTTCCGGGGTGGTTATTGACTAGTTATGTCGTTTTATAGCCTCAATGTTGGGGCACCAGTGAGGAAAAGAAAAGCTTTACCAAAAATGCCTGAGCTGATATATCTGCAGATCATCGCCTTTATAGGCGGAATAGTACAGGGCCTGACCGGATTCGGCGTAATGCTGGTGGCCCTTCCTCTTATGGCCCTGCTTATAGACATCAAGACCGCTATTCCACTGATCATCCTTTTGGGCACGGTGATCAACCTGATTCTAATCTTTCAGCTCTCAGGGCACTTTGCAGTTAGAAAATGGCTGCCCATACTCATTGCATCTCTTCCCGGCATACCCGTGGGCGTCTACATTCATAAAACCGCCGCCCCACGACCTCTGGAGATCCTTGTCGGTACAATGCTCATAATTACTTCTGCAAACACATGGTTCAGGTTCAGGCCGAAAAAGGCCCTTGGAAATTTCTGGGCGGCTGTTTCCGGCTTTGCAGCCGGATGCCTGGCAGGCAGCATCGGAACCTCCGGGCCTCCGGTGGTTATATATACTTCGCTGCAGCCCTGGGCCAAGTCTGAAATCAAGGCAACCCTGGTAGCGTTTTTCATGATAAACGGTCTCGGAGTGGCGGCGTTTTATCTGTTTCACGGGTTTTTCACCATGCATGTTTTCAAACTCTTTATCTGGTGCGCGGCCCCGCTGGTATTCGGCGTGTTTGCCGGAAACCACTTTTATGGCCGCATAAATGATGAAAGTTATAGAAATGCCGTTCTCTACCTCCTTTTCGTGCTCGGCATCCTAATGCTTTTCAAGGGGTAAGCCGTACCCGTGCCGCCAGAACTTTTGCCGGTAAAGAATTATACTAATTTGGTCAGAGAGCCGTTTGTTTTTACAGGTTTTGTTCTTTCCTTGTCAGGGTTTTTCTTCAAGCTCGCTGTATTTCCTTTTCACTTCTGGGCTCCTGACGCATACGAGATGGCCCCCACCAGGTGTCAGGATATATTGCAACCGCCTCAAAGGTGGCTGCAATTGCTGTGCTCATGCGCTTTCCTGCAATCAGCGGGGACTATGGCGACAGGTGTGCCTGGCTGCTGATCATCTTTGCTGTTGCTTCAATGACATCAGGTTTTCTGTCCTGGTAGACACGGTTGATAGTTTGACAATGTCCGGGGAAGCCTTATCTTTTAAAATACTATTAAATATATGGAAAAAAGGAGGTCGCATATGAAGGACACCGGCAGCTTTCACAAGAAAATGCAGGAACACATCGACTGTTATGCTGAAACCGATTACCTCACTGAACTGGCAAAGGTAAAAGACGAGCAGGATGTCGAGCAGGCGGCCTTGAACTGGCTGGCACTGTCGGTTCTGCACGGCATAAATTCAAACGCCGAAAAAATTTCATTAAAAAAATCAGACGACGGCGGGATCTCAGTAACCGCCGAATACCGGGGCGCCAGACTGCCCGCACCGCCCGGCCAGCTTGCTGAAAAAATCGTCGAGATAGTGAGAAACATAGCCCACATAGAATCTGACAAAGGTGAAATTCCCCTGGCCGTGGGGCTTCGCAACAGCAGCCTGGATTTGAAAATCAAGGTTAAAAAAAAGGACGGAAAGGAAAAAATCGAGCTCAGTTTCCCGGAAACCAAAAAATAAGAGCGGATTTTAACCAATCGGCCTTTCAGTGGCTTTTCTGCTTTTTATGCGGAAACTAAAGACAGGGCTGGAATATGGAAAATGGTGGATTATCAAGGCCCCTCTCTTTATCTGCCGAAGAAATATGGGGTGCTTCAACCTGCCCCAAAATCCACAGACGATGCCTATACGCCCAGAAAACCTCAAAACTCTGGTTATTTTCAGTGCGTGCAGAATCATTTCGAAGTCCTGGAGATGGTCTGGGAAGAGCGTTATCAAAGCCGATACGGATTTTTCCGGCCCTATGTCAGTGAGGTGATTTTCCGGTTTCTGGAATGCTAAGACCTGCACCTTGGATTTGCCCGGGTGCGTGGTGAATCCTGCGGCTATGAGTTTTTATTGCCTTTTTCCTGCGAGCGGCGGCATTTCTGCCCATCATGCCATCAGAAAAGAGTCATCGAGTTTGGCCAATGGCTATGCGAAGACATCAATGCTGTTTTCCTTCCTGCCCGGCAGCCTGGTATTTTTTTCATGGCCTGAATTGCATACAGTTAACATGTTATTGAATCTCCTTCGGTTTTATCGCCCGAGTTTTTGTGTAAGAAGATAATCGCTGTTTATTGTTGTAAATAAAATTTCAGCCTTGAGTAGCAATCAGATGGAATTGTTTTTCCGGGGTGCTTAATTAGTTAAAGAAAGCAGATTCAGTTAACTTTTTTCATGGAGCTTTAAATGATTAGCAAG
>CAZVFQ010000134.1:0-6863 GCA_964626455.1 uncultured Desulfobacteraceae bacterium
TGGAGCAATTAAATAGCCCTGCACCATATCGCATCCGAGTTTCCCGAGAAAGTCGTAGATCGCCTTGCTCTCCACGCCTTCGGCCAGCGCCTTGATTCCCATTTTATGAACCATTGAAACCGCTGCTTCCAAAATATAGACCGCCCCCTGATCATCGGGCAAGCGCCGGACAAATGACTGGTCTATTTTGATAAGAGATATGGGTAACTGATGCAAATACTGCAATGATGAATACCCGGTGCCGAAGTCGTCTATGGAAAATAGTATTCCCAGTTCCGCCATCCGATTTAGTTCATCTATGGTGTGCTTTATATCCATCATCAACGCCCTTTCGGTTACCTCCAGTTCCAACCACTCACCGCTCAGGCCGTATTTTTGGAGGGTTCTTGACACCATATCGGCAAAGCCTGGCTGCAGCAGATTGCGGGCAGAAATGTTGACGGAAACCGGCACATGGATGTCGTGTTGTTCCCATTGTACAATTTGTGACACGGCCTTCTCTATGGCAAATTCCGTAATCAACTGGATCAATGTACTATGCTCCGCGCGCGGAATAAACATCCCCGGCGGAATATTTCCCCGCACCGGATGGCGCCATCGCATCAGGGCCTCGGCGCCATGGACCTCGCCCGTTGGTATATGGATTTTCGGCTGATAATGCAGCGATACCTGTCCTTCATTGATAGCATTTTTCAGCTCCCCGAGAATGGCCAGATTCTCCTCAGTAACAATCATGATTTCGGGATTGTAGTTCACGCTATCCTGGGCATTTTCCTGGGCCACGACCAGGGCCGCTTCCGCCTTTTGCAGATAGAGTTCTGGCGTCCCCTCGACCTCTCCGCACGTAACAGTGCCCATTCGGATATCGAAATGAATGGGGATTCCGTTGTACCAGACGGGTTCGAGGGCGGCCCTGCTCAGCTCCTCGAGACGCGTTTCTTTTTCCTGGCTGCCAATGTTTATCAACACGCCAATTTGCGCCGTGTCTGTCCGGAATATGTATTTTTCGGTTTGGGGCTTGTTTTCAAAGCGCCGTGCCATCTGCAAAATGCCTTCTTCAATAACGGCGATACCAAACGCGGATTTCAGCTCCAGCGCGTTCTCGAAGGAAACGACCGCAAGAACAAAAGCATCAAACGAACATTCCCCTTTTTTGTCGTAAAGCTCGGACAACTTGTCGTAAAGCGCGTTTCTGTTCGGAAGCCGGGTGAATACATCGTGTTGCGAAATCCACCTGAGATGTGTCCAGTAACGTCTTGCACCGTAACTCGCCGCGCCGCTTAAAAAACCTATTAAGGTAAAGAACCCGGTGCGATACGCCCAGTTGACCGCCCCTTGCATCTCTTCGGTAGCCACGTTGATAGGCATGAACGGCCCCAATGCCATACCGCCGAGCAAGCCGATGAAAACACCGCCCTTGATGCCAAAAATAAGGCCGGCCAGCAGGATGGGGATGTACATTGAGTGGGAATAAACAAACTTGATCCCACCGGTCTTGTAAACAAAAACGAATACAAGGCCAACGAGAAGGACGAGCACCAGGGCCGCGGATAATTGTATCGCGCGTCGGCGCCGTTCAATCCATTCAAAGAAACGCGTGATGTTCATCACTGACTCCTTTGGGGCCCGGGTTAATTCAGAGGTTATGAATGCGAATTTGATGCTTTTTAATCAATTTTTTATCTCCGCTCTATCCCTTCCCTTGTCCTTGGCCTGATACATGGCCGCATCCGCCCCTTGCAAGCAGGAGCTCCGGGTGGGCATCATCTGCATGCACCTGTTCCAAGCCGATGCTGGTAGTAAATCGGATCTCTTTGCCATCTGTCACTACAGCACCCTCCCGGATCAGGTGCAAAATCCGTCGCGCCACCGGCATTGCAACATCCATTGATAATTGCCAGGCGTGCGGAAAGCGCGTCCAACGCCGTTGAAAGCTCGGCTCGGGCAGCGTATTTTATAAGCAGGGTGTTCAATTGCTCGACATGTAGATTGACCTCGAGCTGCTTTACCTGCATTTCATGAAACATCTGCTGGATTTCTTCACGGGTCATGGATTCCGGGTCTGGAAGCTTTGTTTTTTGCGGTTTTTTCTCGGCATGTTGGCGGATCTGTACCGGGTTGTAAAATACAGATGGTTTTGATCGGGGGCAGGTCGTGCCTGTGGTATCTTCTTTTTTAGCCATGACTTTTTTTCCTTGTGCCGGGAAAGGCATCAACGTATCCGGGTCCTCCGTTAATGCTCGCGATCTACTTCCGGTTTAAAATTGGACCCATTTATTTCGGGTTTTTGAACCCTCCTCAAAAATCAATGATCCACTTGTATTATCTCAAAGAAGAACTCCGGGTGTTCTGGAAGCAGCCGAGCCCAGCGGAAGTCGAAAGCTTTCTTTATCATTGGATCGCACCTGTTTTTCAAACAGAAGATTTATATTTTGCATGAAAAAAAGTACGCTTTAGTCAAATAAACCAAATATAACATGTTGGATTCAATGTGCAAACTTCAGGTTATCCAGGAATGCTGATATCGATGGCAAGCATTGTTGTCTCACTGGTATAAGTGCTTCCGACGAGCTTTTCTACGGGGAACAATCTCGGCTTGCCGCCGATCCGGCCGATGTGCTTTTTTACTCTGATCAAAGTTTCCGAGAATTTCAGTTTAGCCCGGTATTTAGCGGATGACCGTTAAAAAAATATGCTTTTACAGTTAAAGTCTCTTAATAAACTGAAAAGAACAGCGTTGTCGATCAACCTAGCGGAGGCTTTGATCTGCGCATGCGGTAGCTGATAATATGAATGGCGGCAAAGACAAACATGCCCGCAAGCATTGGAATCAGCAGCTTTTTGGTTTCCAGGGGGTTAAGTGAGCCTCCGGTACGGATCACTTCCATAACCGCATCTGTCATCCATGAAAATATAATGATGTGGTGTACTGTGCCGAGAACTGTACCCAAAAATACATCGCGAAACCGGAGGGCAGAAAGTCCAAGGAGCCAATTTGTGGGAGGGAAAACAAAAAAAAACAGTCGCATGTATATCACCGTTACAAGGCCTTTGCCCTCAAGCCGAGATTCGAATTCGCTGAATTTTCTGCCGGCCACATGAACCACCAAGTCACGGCCCAGGAATTGGGCGGTAAAATAGACTGCAGTCACGGCCAGATATATGCTTGCAGTAGCAAGCAAGGCACCGGTAATTCCTCCGAAAATGCAGACGGCAACACAAACTACGACCACTGCAGGGATATATACCATAATGGCCGCAGTGGAGACGGCCACAAAAGCTGCGGGACCGAGATAGCCCATAGAGTTGATAAAAGATCTAAGCGTAGTCACCTTCTCGGCAAGTCCCGCGCCTTCCATATTTTTGGTTAAGCCTGTCAGCTGATATAACAGGTACACCCCAAGTACTAAAAGAACCAGAACTCCGGTTTTCAATAGTATACGTCTTGTTTTTAAAGAATCGGCTGACAAGGTTTTCCCTTCGTACCAACAGTTTTGAGTCTGATTTGGGTTCAAAGGTTAAATTGATCAGCGGCTGAGATCGCTGTAGCTTAAGAAACGGTGCACTTTAGCCAGATGCAGTTTCAAGTCCCGGGCCATTGGCAGGCACAGATCATTTGGATGAATGGCTATGCGCAAAGGCGCAAAAAAAAGACAGCGGTTTATCAGATTGTTTATTTTCAATGTCTTTGCCCGCAAGCAGGTATCAGCCATGTAACCTGCCAACGGCATTCGGAACGAAATACCGGCAAAAGCATTATAAATCCCCCACTGGGTCTCATACAAACGAAAAGGCATGGTGCTTAAAAGTTTTTTAGGCATTTTCCCCATAGCCCAGGCGGGCGGGACATAAAGCGTGGGTGCAGCAAGCCCTGCAGCATCGAACCAGCGAAAGCAGGCATGGATGCGTTCGGCGATGGCTTTTGTCGAAAGAGAGAGATGCTCGGCTTCGTTTCTCGATATAAGCATGCCGTGAAGCCGCTGCCAGTTGTACGTTTTTTTTAAGCTTCTGTGCTGCCAGCCATGCCCGGCCAGTTCATATCCGGCAGCCTGCAGCGATTTTAAATAATTTATATCTGTTTTTGACCATTGACGGCCTGGGACGACCAGAAGAGCCACCGGAAAAACCGTCATTTTTTCCAGCATTCGGATGATTTGTTTTACCCGGACAAAGGTTTCGGGCATTACATCATGAACCGAAACAACCGCAGTATTTTTTGGAAGATTATAAAGATTTTTCTTCATTTTTTTCCGGATTGCAGCCTTTTGCCAAAATGTCACCAAACAGATAAATCCACTGCCTGATGGTCTGGTTATTAAATGTTTCGGCTGCTCTATGGGCTGTATTTGCTTTTTTTAGCCGCTTGTCATAGCCTGTGGCTGCTATTCGGGAGATGGCGTCGGCTAAGGTTTCCCGTCTCCCAAACGCGTAAACACCGTCGGCGAGATCCGGCCAGTCCAATATGCCGCACTTTTCTGAGACCAGCACCAAGCGGCGTCTTGCCATTGCTTCTAGTGCTATGGTGCCGAAGGCTTCCACCTCTGAAGGCAGAAGCAGCATGTCCGATTCATCGATTAAATCCTTGACGCCTTCTCTTGAGAGCCAGCCTGCGTATTCAACATTTGGGAAAGTTTTTGCATGCTCGGCAACTTTATCACGCAGAGGGCCGTCTCCGGCAATGGTAAACCTGATATGGGAAAGCCTTTCAGCAGCCCGGAGGATATCTTCTATATTCTTTTCAAGCGCCAGCCGGCCTGCATAACAAACCGATTCAAAATCAGCGGACAGGGGGGCGAAAGGAGGTGTCAAAAACGTTTTGCCAATAGGGGTTCCTGCCATCACCGTACTGGGGGCTCCGTCACGCCGGGCCTCATCAATCATTTCCATGCTGTTAGCAACAACCCGTTCACTGGACCTGAACAGGATTCTGTTTATCAATTTCATATAAAGCCTGCTTATTCCGCAAAATGAGGAATTCCAGTATAGTTCGGTGAGCTTCTCATAACGGGTATGATAGCCTGCGCACAAGGGAATTCCCAGATACTTGGCTATGGCAAATCCCAGGAGGCCATAAAGTCCGGGGGTCGGCACCACAATTACATCCGGTGCAACAGTTTTACTGTTATGATAGATCCGAGAGGCCCTGGGAAGATAAACCCGTTGGGTCGGATCGCCGGGCAGGGGAAAAAACAGGCCATGGGCATAGTCGCCTGCATCTCCACCGGGGCTCACAAGCCCGGCATAAGCGATATAATCTTTTAAATGTCCGATAAGATCGTCATAATAGGAGCCCACGCCATTTCTGCCGGTAATGGCGTCGGATAGAAACAATACACGCAACTGCATTATAGAGGTATCTGAGATATCAGCTGCTTTTGGATTGCAAGAAATAAAATTCGCCATAAATCAATCTTAACCTTAACTCTGCTTTTCAGTTGTACAGGTTTCCTGCTGCAAACCATGCCCTTTTTTTCCGCCCGGCCGGGGATAGCCAAGTTTTTCAAATACGTCTGAGAACTTCTCGTAAAGTGCTTCCTCGGACAATCCGTATTTTGCAAGGTCATAACGATGGCTGCTTTTATAATTTTTCTGGCGGTCGTCCTGAGCCTGGATATATGCTTCAAATGTCGCTGTCATTTGAAATCCCAGTCTATCGTAAAGGTCTTTGATTGTCGAGGCCAGGTTGTTTTGAAGATCTTCCATACAGACGATCATGGAGCTGTTTCGGGAAAAGTAAGGCAGGGTCTCCAGGATATGTGTATATGCATATCGCTGCACCTCAATCATTTGATCCCTGAATTCATTTCCCCGCGTGTCGTTGTCAAAAACCGCGGCGCCGGTCATCATGGAGCTTACATGCGAGGCCACTGCATTGATTGGGTTGCGAACAGTAGCGATTATCCGGCTGTCCGGAAAGGTTTTTTTAAGCTCGTTGATCATGGGAGTAAAAGCTACATTTTTTGACAAAAATACCCTGTCCGTGCCTTTTACGTAAAGATGCCGTTTAAGACAGGATTTATAAAAACTCATTATCCGGTCTTTATCTGACTCGCAAATCCGGTCGTCAAAAAAAGCCAGATCTCCCAGCTCGTTCTGGAACGGAAAAGGCAGTATCAGCAGAAAGCAGGCATATATTGGGAGAAGTAAAAAATAATCCTCTTCTTCATCGGACAGTGAAACTTGATGGATATTGTCCAGTCCGCTGAATATATGCCTTTCCATCCATCTGAGCAATCTTTTAAACAGTGAGCCCAGCATTTGATCAATCATTCCAAGGCCGAGCCATAATTTGCGTTCGCAAACCGAGGGCGCCAGAATCAACTCCCAGAGTGAAAACGTGGTGAATCGTTCTGAGTCCCGGGCAAGCAATCTGTGAAGAAATGTGGTTCCGCTTCGGGGGACTCCGACTATAAAGAGCGGGGCCTTAACTTTAACTGAACGGTAGCCTCTAAAAAAGATTTCATCAAATAAAAGCCCTATCCAGTGCAGAGTTTGTGAGATAAATAGCACAATGAAAAAACCGGTCATCACGAAAAACCGCTTGACCGTAAGCCTGGCCTGGGTGTTTTTACTCTTAAAAAAAGTCCGGAAGAACAGCCGGAAAAACGCCTGGTAGCTGATGACGAAATTTTTGGCAAAATGAGACGGCTTCATTAATATTCTAAATGTTTGTCCCCGAATGATTTAATAGCATAAGCGAAAAGTAATCCTGAGAATACGTCTATAAGGATAGTCGTGAAAACGAACGGTAAATGTCAGATTTGAGCGTGACTAAGCATTTTAGCATTGATTTTGCCCGACGAGCCACTCATGAATTTTTTCCCTTATCTCATCTCTGACTCTGCGGGTTTGTTCAAGTTTTT
>CAZVFQ010000135.1:0-6629 GCA_964626455.1 uncultured Desulfobacteraceae bacterium
ATTCTGAAAAATTGCGCGTAACGCAGATATTGGACTTTTTACGGTGCCATCAAACAGGACTGCCTAAAAATTTTATTATAATTTCTAAGATAGCCGTCCCGACAAGCCTAAGGTGAGCGGTTTGAAAAAGTTTCCCGGATATGTACGGGAAAATACATTGTCACACAACCAGATCCCTGATAATAATTTATAAAAAGTACGAAAAAGAAAAAAGTCGCGTGGAACTATCGGCCTGCATAGTCGTCCTGGAAACACTGAAAAAATATTTGAATATGATTTTCCACAGTTGACTCATGGCTAACGGGAATTGGCTGACAAAAAGGAGGAAAGACAACCATGGAATCGAAAAAACTCTCTGTTTCGCGGGGAACCTTCAATGTACGGGATCGGGGAAACAGCGATGCAACACCCCTGGTCATGATCCACGGCTGGCCCGAGAGTTCTTACTGCTGGGAAGCGATTATTCCATTTCTCAACGAGAATCTCAGGGTTATCGCCCCGGACTTGCGCGGCCTCGGTGACAGCGAAAGAACCATGGATCCGGACTTTTACCGAAAGCAGGAGCTGGGCAGGGATGTTCTTGAAATTATCGACAATCTTGGTGTGGACAGGTTTTTACTTGCCGGTCATGACTGGGGCGGCGCAGTGGCACAGGAAATCGCCCTTGCTGCTCCCAACCGTGTCTCCCGCCTGGTTATCATGAATATTCCCGTCATGACCAATAGCAGGGGAAACGCAGAAGCCCTGAAGATTATGCAATCCAGGGGGTCGGTGCCCTTTTGGTACCAGTATTTTCAGCAGCAGCCAAACCTTGCCGAAGCAATGATTCCGGGAAACGAGGAAGTCTGGATCAGGTATTTTTTCGGTAAGGCCGGGCTGGAAGGCAGAATCCCCGAAGATGCCATATCCGAGTATATACGATGTTACAGTATCGAAAATACGCCTGCCACAGGTGCATACTATTACCGGGCAATGAGAAAAGACGCAAAGCGCTGGAAGGAGCTGGCGGGAACAAAATTTTCCATGCCCTCCCTTTACATTTACGGAAACCGCGATGTGGTAATCATTCCCGAGTATCTGAACCACATTGAAGATTGCTTTGAGGATATAAAGGTCGTTGAGGTGGAGGCTGAACATTTTCTCCAGGAAGAACAGCCTGAAGCAGTTGCAACTATTCTGAACGATTTTTTCGCTAAAAAAGACAAAAGGTAAGACACTTCGCCGAATATAAAATAATGGATAAGATGCAGGGCTGCTGCCGGAACGATCAGGCCAATGCCAAAAAGGATTTCCAGGATGGGTGTTTTTTTCATAATTTTTTACGAAAATTGTGTTTTTTGGTGTAATATTTCGTGCTGCCCAGACCACCCGCGTTGGCCCCACAGGGAAAGCGGCAATGGCTGAATTCGACCTTCAAAACGAATATTGCCATCCGGACCCGGTGCTGTCTCCAGCCCTTTCACATCATTGCCCGACAGTGAATATTGAACCGTGCGAAGCCTGACCTGTTTCAATGTTTCCCTGATCTGCTCCAAAAACCACTCAGCCTTATCCTTTGGCAGCACATCATGTAGCGACATGTCCTTTAGATATGATCCGTCATGGTAATAGGAGGAATCCATGCCGCCTGCTATTTCTAGATAATATCCATTCTCGCTGATTACAAATACCGGGTCCGGTAAAGCCTGCCCCATCGCCCGGAGCAATTCAGTTTCAAAATCCATAGCGTATTTGTGTCCACGACCTGCTTATGTTTTTAAAAACTATGA
This sequence comes from uncultured Desulfobacteraceae bacterium, assembly GCA_964626455.1. GTDB lineage: Bacteria > Desulfobacterota > Desulfobacteria > Desulfobacterales > Desulfosalsimonadaceae > Desulfosalsimonas. The sequence continues at coordinate 1,770 of CAZVFQ010000135.1, forward strand.
TAGAAAACAAATGGCATGTATAAGACGGTTTTTCAAGCAGGAAAATATGATCATCTATATAGCCGGCAGCTGGGATTTGTATTTTTTACAAACTGGATTTTCTATTTTTATAATCTATGAAAAATAGTTGACTTCTCGTTTTCCTAATATTATATAAAATAAAAGTTGTGGTAAAGCTAAACCAACCGTGAGATCATGACATAAAATTACGGCTTTTTTCTCTGACGATTTTGCTCATGTGGCTCAAAACTTTTAGAGCAGTACAAAAAAATGGGTTTTAGCCTATCATAAACTCGCTGGTCACTGATTTCCCGCCCACTGATTCCACTGGCAACTGTATAAAAACATTTTTAAAATTTAAATTCTGGGCGAACACCGGCATGGCAGAAAATAAAGTAAGTTCATAGAATTGCGCCTTTTTTAAATCACGCACAATGGCACAGGTCAGGGAAACCAACTACGAACCAGAGATATTTTTATCCTTTGATACGGATTTTAATTTTTTGGGATTGACCAATCGTCTCTTCACATTCGGGGCCAACCACCAATCCAATGGTATGGGACCGGATCTCTCGCGCAGCTGGAATCGCATTTATATGGAATTTATTGCTGAAAGGGGCAATTTTGCCACCGGCCTTAAAACCTGGTACCGCATTCCCAAGGACACCGAGGATGATGATAATCCGGATATAGAAGATTATTTAGGACATGGTCACATTTTCGGGGCTTATAAATATCGTAAAAATGTCTTTTCGTTTTTGTTGCGCAACAATTTGGATTTTGACGATAATAAAGGGGCCCTGGAGATAGGCTGGAGTTATCCCATTATCAATAAACTGCGGGTTTATGTGCAGTATTTCTATGGATATGGCGAAAACCTTGCAGACTATAATGTCCGCTCCAACCGCATCAGTTTTGGAGTGATGATTAATGATTGGATTTAACAATACATCATGAGGATGCAGTCTCTGCGGGAGCCCCTTTCATAGGTATCGGTGTAGGTTATGCCCTTACGGAAAAAATTGATTTAAGAGCCCAGTTCCATGGCCCCAACCTTATCTTTATAGGTGCAGGGGCCCTGAGCGCCGCTGTAACCTATCACTTTTGATACAATGTCATTCCTCTATATTTGGAATTCGCTGATATATCCATCCTGATTAAGCCATTATCCTTCAACCTGGGATAATGGCGTTAGTGCATTATCCATCATTCTGCTTTTTGCGTTCGCATTTACAGCACAGGCCGGCCCTGCACTGCAAAAAAGTGCAAAGTCCGGAAAAGCCGCGCAAGAAATTAAATCCATGAGGGTACAGAATGATCAGACGCAAAGAGCTGAAGAAGCAGCTCAGCGCGGAGAACAGGAGCGCAAACAGGCACTGGAAGAAGCAGAGAAAAAGCGGGAAGAATCCAGCAGGAAGTCCGGCAACAAGAACAAATGGGAAGAAGAAGAGGCGCCTTATAAAAGAGGCAAAGGGAAAAAAAGGGGGCATGAAAACAAGCCTTAATAGTGAAGACCCGGATTTGATCTTACGGATATTGTCAGATTCCGGCCATCAGTTCGAGCACCAAGCGGTCTCTGGGGTCACCGGTTCTGAAAAGGGTCTCGTCAACGGCATCCTTTTCCAGAATGATCCTCCTTGGCCGCTTTCAGCCCCAAAACCGCGGTCTGGGCGCAGCTGACCGCGGTTACGGTCACTTCGTCAGGATTGTCAATAAGCGCCTTGTAAACAACTAATATCTTTTCCATTGTAAATCTAAAGCCTGCAAATCCAGGTTAATAAATGACCGACCTGATTTTTTTCAGTTTTCACCGCGCCCACATCATTTTCAGGCATTGTGTCTCTGTTCATTGAATGTTGAGTTCATCTTCCAGCGTCGGGGGATGCAGCTGCAGAGCTTCATAGTTATCGATATTGGGTGGGATACAGCAGAAAGTAGTGCTTTGTGAAATCCGGGGCAGGAGCAAAGTGATCGGCTAAAGGGTAAAATATTGTATATGTATATAGGCTGGGCTTGCTCTTGCTTTTATTAGTTTTGAGATTATTCTTATAACAGAAGTCCTGTTATTGATGAGGAAAGGCAATAAGAAAATAATTTTTTGATTTTATTTGATATTTAATCATATAAACTTAACCCTGATGCACTAACAAAGAAAGGCGGGGGGAATGGAAAACAAACCGGAAAAGTATTCGTGTGCACTCTGCGGCTATACGGCAGCCGGCCGGTTTAAAGGAGATATATGCCCCAAATGCGGTTTGACTTACTGGAAATGCAAAAACTGCGGTTATACAATAACCGCGGCCAAACCTCCTGATGTCTGCCCGCACTGCGGCGAGAAGAACAGTTTTGTTAATATAACCTGTTATACTCCTGACTGCGGAGGTCCAGGCAATATAGACCCGAGACTTTAGGCGGGTCTGCAGGGGCTCTGATGACAACTCAAGCAATGTTTTATGAGGCCATATCTGACAATGCCCTTCGCTGCACTCTCTGCGCACATCGGTGCAGAATTTTCGAAGACAGAAGAGGGATTTGCGGCGTCAGGGAAAACCGCGGCGGCACACTTGTCAGCCTCGTATACGGAAGAACTGTTGCAGAACATGTTGATTTTGTCGAAAAAAAACCTCTGTTTCATTTCCTACCCGGCTCAAGGGCGTATTCCATAGGAACAGTAGGGTGCAATTTTCACTGCAGTTTTTGCCAGAATTCTGACATCTCTCAATATCCCCATAATAACCACGGAGAAATCGCCGGTTATGACAGAAACCCTGAGCAGATAGTGGCAGCAGCAAAGCAGGCCCGGTGCCAAAGTATTGCCTATACATATACCGAACCTTCCATATTTTATGAGTTTGCGCTGGATACAGCCATACTTGCCAGAAAGGAAGGAATCAAAAATATATTTGTAAGCAACGGCTATATGAGTCCTGAAGCAGCAGATTATGCGTCGCAGTATCTTGATGCCGTAAACATCGACCTCAAGGCGTTTACGGACGATTTTTATAAGAAATACTGCGGTGGTAAATTAGAGCCGGTTCTGGAAACCATCCGGTTGATGAAAGAACTGGGGGTATGGATGGAAATTACCACGCTTATTATCCCTGGTTTAAATGACGGGAATAATGAACTCAAGGAAATTGCACGTTTTATTAAAGGGGTCGGATCTGAAATTCCATGGCATATTATTCAGTTTTATCCCGCATATAAAATGCGTGACTGGCCGGAAACCCAGCTTTCTACGCTACGCAGAGCCCGGGATATCGGGATTAATGAAGGGCTTATGTATGTGTATGAAGGCAATGTACCGGGAGAAGGTAGGGAGCAGACCAAATGTCATAATTGCGGAGCCTTATTAATTGAGCGTTTTGGAGCCCAGCTTCTTAAGAACCGTTTGCAGGACGGGTTGTGCCCGGATTGCGGAGCGGCAATTGACGGGGTTTGGTTATAGTTTTAAAATGATCCTGAAAAAAGGAGCAAGCCGAGAAAAATTTATGCCGGAAAATCCACATCCTGATCTTGAACGTATGATGATGCAGCCAGGGTTCTATCCACATCCTGCAGACAATGTCAAACGGATTGAAACTGTAATTTCAGTTGTTTTTCTTGCCGGAGAATTTGCCTACAAGATTAAAAAACCGATTGCCCTGGAATTTTTGGATTTCAGTTCCCTTGAAAACCGCAGACTATTGTGCTGCGAGGAGGTGCGGCTGAACAGGCGTTTAACCGACGGCATTTACCTGGGAGTGATTGCAGTTACCCGGGAAGGCGACCGTTTGGTAATGAACGGCGCGGGAGATCCAGTAGAGTATGCAGTCAAAATGCGGCGGATAGAGGATCGCTACACCATGAGCAGCATGTTGGCCAAAGATCTGCTGGGAAACAGTGATTTTAAGCACCTGGCAGACAGACTCGCGGAATTTTACCAGACAGTTCCGGTCAGAAAAGATCTCGGGGGCCCGGCAACAGTAACAGAAAACTGCATGGAAAATTTTCGCCAGATGAGGCAGTTTGTCGGCCGGGATATTGATAGTTTTACATTTAACCTTATAAATACGGCCACAAACAAATTCTTAAAGCACAGGGCCCGTGTTTTTGAAAAACGCCTCCATGAGCAAAGGATTCGGGAAGGCCACGGTGATCTTAGAGCCGAGCATATTTATTTTACCCCGAAAGGAATACAGGTTCTTGACTGCATCGAATTCAACGAACGCATGAGGGTTAATGATATTGCCTCTGAAATTGCTTTTCTGTGCATGGACCTTGACCATCAGGGACATTACTGCGTATCAGAAGAAATGCTTTCAATTTTCGTTTCTGCACTCAAGGACCCCGGAATTTTTTCGCTTATTGACTTTTATTTGTGCTACAGGGCCTGCGTTCGGCTGAAAGTCACTTGCTTCCGTCTTGAACAGAAAAACCTTAATTCCGATCAAAGCAAGCTGCTTTCCCAGCGAGTGCAGATGTTTTCAGCACTGGCTTGCAGGTATGCAAAACGTTTTATCAGGCCAACGGTCTATGTGGTGATGGGGATGATTGCCTCTGGCAAAAGCACCCTTGCCCGAACACTGGCCGAAGCCATTGACGCAAAGCTTTTGAGTTCGGATCTGATCCGCAAAAAACTTTTTAAAGACAGGCAGAATAATTCTCTTGAAGAATCATTCGGCAAAGGAGCTTACAGCAGCGAAGAAAGAAGCCGTGTATATGATCAAATGCTGCAGACTGCGCAACAAGAACTTTTAGAGCATCAGCCCGTAATACTTGACGCCACCTTCAGCCGGGAAAAACATCGTTCCGAGGTTGTGCATTGCGTGTACTGCCGCCTTTTTAAGGTCCCACATGCAGTCCAGGATAAAATCGATA
>CAZVFQ010000136.1:0-6563 GCA_964626455.1 uncultured Desulfobacteraceae bacterium
CCGCTGTTTTTCTTTTCTTCCACATCACCCTGAAAATCAGTGAGAAAAAAAAAAGCTTGTCCCGGCGCATTATTCGGGTTGCGGCCCGAACAAAATCTTATGATTGACCAGGTTCATCCCCTTGATTTTGCCTTTCACCGTCTTCTGATCGCCAAAGATGCCGACCAGGCGCCATGTGCCGTCTTCCCCGGGTTCCACGACATCCACGGATTCCATGAGCAATTGCTCCCGGCCGTCTTTGATCAGGTATGCATTGGCCTCACACATTGTTCATTTTCTCCTTGATTCTATCCACCACCGCCTGTACCAAATGCGGCAGCGGCTCTTTGGTTACGCCCACAATCTCCGCGTTCTCCTGGGAGAGTGGCAGAAAAAATTTCAACGCAGGGCTCGAAGAGACGGCTTCGGCCACTTTCGGGGTCACCTCTCCGAGCATGGCGTTGGCCCAACTGACCGCAATCGGCCCAACGAGGTATTCGCTCAGCATCACCGTCCGGCAAATGGCGTTTTCTCCGCTCGCACCCTTGTTGGCCCCCGCTTTAAGCATCTGCGCCGTAGCAATGGCGTTTGTTCCCAGCGCGACCAGCTCCACATCTTCGACGAATGTCTCTTTTAAGTATTTGATCAAGGTCGCGCCGATACCGCCACCCTGACCGTCAATAACGCAAATTCGTATGCGCATTCATGGGTTTCCTTTTTACTCATATTCAGACATTTAACCTCCATCTCATTGTCCCCGCACCATGCCCAAGTAATCCGCCGAGGAACCATAAGCGGACGAGTACCCAACTGATGCGGTCTCGGCGATTCCAACCTTGTCGACCGGCTGCCAAAGATGGTCCGTCTTGTCGACAAGCTCTGTTACCTTCGTCCACTCCGCAGTATCAAACGCCGTGCGTGTCTCAAAATGACCGTCGCGGTCTTTGTCCATATCCAGGCGTTGCCGGCCGCCGGCATACGTCGGTTTGGCATCCACCTCACCGTCATGGTACCGGTCCTGCTCCGGTCGTCCGTCACAATCTTCGTCGATGGTTTGCTTTCTCCCAGACCGGAGACACCAGGCAACTTGACGCGGCAAAAGCCCCTCCAAAAAAACAGCCCCAATAAAAAAGGCCATGAAAACCGGGCGGTTATTTTAAGCCCTGGCCTTCGTGGCCTGATCTAACGAAAGAAAATAATTTGCAAAACCTGCAGCATCTTCATGATGCGCTACTTAAAAATATATAAAAGCATAAATCAGCCAAAATGTCAAGAGGACCTCCCCGTGTGCCCCAGGGCAACGTCATCCTCGAAGGCCTGCCGAAAGGCCCGGAGCTGTTCATCATCGCCGTATGCGTCAACGGTGATTTCCTCAATAAGTCTGTCCAGGGCTTCGAGTTCTTTAGCCTCTTTATGGCTTCCCATGCTCATCCTTTATTGGCCCTTCCAGATACCGGCTTTCACCAGACGTTGAATCAGCGCCTTGCGCCGCAGGTGGCCGGCCATGAATTTTTTCAATTCTTGTTGAAATTTCTTTTTGGTCGCAAACAGGTCATAAGCTTCGGCAATGTCGACGAGTATACGGCAGGCTTCGTCATACCCCCGCCCCCGATCCGCGCTCGACAGGTTCTTTAACCAACGCTCAGGCCTTGGGAAAATCGCTGGACAGATTCTATCTATATCGGGCTGTTGTCGAAGTACCCTTATACTACAAAACGCGGCAGAATGTCAGCATAAAATGCGCTTTTTTTTGTTTTACAGTCAGTTATAGCTCTGGATGGACACCAATTATTTATTCCGTTCTCATCACTTGTTCGGGCAACGGTTTATGCACTGAAAATCATCAGCATTAGGCACATAAAAAATCCATAACCGCTAAATAAACTCTTATAAGAGAGCAGACGAGAAGCAAGTCAAACTTTCGCCCGGGCTCCTGCCGTGAACAACCTGATGTGTTTCACACTCAACCCCTTTTTCTTCCATAAATGCCCGGGCTTCTACAAGTTTCCGTTCAGCTCCTCTTATCTCCTCAGCGGTTTCGCTGTCGCCGCCCTCCATGGATGTAATAATAAAAACCTTGGCCTTCAAGGCCTCGGCATACTCCCGCGCCAGTGACAAGGCGGACCGGGCTGCTGTTGTGTCAGTATAGCCCACTAGAATTTTCATTTTCTCCTTTGGTTTAATTAAAGGTTTGCGGCCCACAAAGCGTCCCTTTAAAATAAGAATAACATGCCAGAACCATTGTGCAAGTTTGGGGAATCCCAGGAATATTACCAATTTTGGCAGGAATGGGGGATTTTTAAATCCACAAATTGGTGTCCAAGTTAACTGTATACCGAACCAGAAGATAAAATAACCAATCCTCGTCTGCTATCGAATGCAACCGTATTTCCCGACTTGAACAGGAACATACCGAGCACTTACTGCCAATCCTGCCATACCCCTAATTATTGCTGTTTTCTATTTGCTTAATTCTTAAAAATCTTTTATATATAATTAAAGGTGATAATACGAAAAATAGGCGACTTATATCATTTTCACCAGGGCTATCGCCAACGTCCTTTCTCTTTGGCTTTACTACCGGCTGACAGCCCGCCCAAAGTGAGGGGCCATCTCCCCTCTGGACTTATAAACCATGAAAAGATCATTTTATAGGACATTGATCTGGTATGCCATGGCAGCCTTCCTTTTTGTTTTCTTACTTTTTTCTCTTTCTTCAGCCGAAGAACAGGCTTATTGGCAAAAAGCCGGAGATCTAATGATAGCCGGCGATTTAAATGCGGCAATCAGGGAGCTCGACCGGCTGCTTGCCGAAAAGCCGGACGACACTCTTCTTTTAAGACTCAAGGGAATTTGTTTTCTTGGTCAGCAAAAAACTGATCAGGCTGTGCGGGTACTGCGCAGGGCCGTGGAAATAAATCCTTCTAGTATAGCAGTCCGGTTTTATCTCGCCAAGGCTTTAGCGCAAAGAGGAAGCGTCCTGGAATCGATTGATTTACTGGCTTCAATTGAAGATATGGCACCGGATTCTCCATACGCGGATAAGGCCCGGGAAATAATGCCGCAGTTACGCTCCGTGGAAGCTGCAAACCGACCGATTACAGACAGTAAAAGATGGAATCCCTATATCAGTCTGGCAATGGAATATGATGACAACGTTGTCGCGCGCTCCAGGCACGAACCTGACACTTCAACCGGTTCTTTAAGAACAATCGCTTCCGGAGCGCTTGAGTACCGCTTTATTGATCAAAATCTTGACGATAAAGATTTTTCTCTGGGAATCAGGCATTCCCTCTATTACAGCCGGCACGGGAGAAGTGAATTTTCTTCATACAATCTTGGTTTTAACAGCAGCGACATGATTTTGTCTAAAAACGGTAACATATACCAATTACCATACACGATATCGCTGACCGGGAATTATTCTGACACCCGTTTGGGCGGCAGCAGTTACAGCGACACTACAGGGATCAGCGCCGGTGCTTCGGCACAATGGCGGGAAAAGGCAGTTGCGGGACTCGGTTATTCAGTGGTTTGGGAGGATTTCGAATACGACACCGACTATCCCGAGCTGTATTGCCGGGATGGGGCAACCCATTATATAGAATTGGATCATTATCTGCGCCTGTTGGAGGATAAGGTTCTATGGGGAATAGGGGGTGAATACAGAATCGCTGATACCGATGGGACTCAATTTAACAGGGATTCCTATAATCTGTTCACTTCCTTTGATATCGGCCTGCCGCACAATATGAGTTTCTTCAGCAGATTTGACTACACCAATGCCGACTATATTAAGTATACCCCCGAACCCAGGCGGGTAGATGATATGATTACTATAAGCCTGTCACTGACATACCCTTTGTTTAACAGGTTTTTTGTAAAGGGTGGGTATACATATTTTTACAGTGGATCGAATTTGGATTTTGCGGACTACAAAAGAGAGATATTCAGTCTCTCCGTAAACTACTATTAATCAATAGGAGAAAACCGGCCATGACAGGTACTAAAATAATAGTGACAGCCGGGCTCCTGGCAATCCTTCTACTGGGTTCCGGCTATGCCCATTCGGATTGGGAGCAGGATTATGAGATTGACCAGAAACTCGATTTGATCGGCCGTCCCTGGAGCGTTTCATTTCCGCATATGAATACTGGCCGTGAATTGACTACAAGGATAGAAAAAAATCTCCCTCCATACTCGCAACAGCCTGAGAATGCGCAAAAGGTAAAGACTGAGCCGACAGATACGGGCGCTCCCAATGGCAGCACCGATGACACGGGAGCCGGTCGCATAGCGGACAGGTAGGAACAGGAATATGAGGCTGATTTTTATTGGTATCCTGCTTGCTTTTCTACAATTATTCCCGGTTTTGCCCGGAGTGGCTAAGGCCTGGCCTGTATTGGGAAGAGATCAAATTGTGCCTGAAATATTTGAGACTCACAGCGAGGCTCTGGTTGGCTGGGCGCAAAAGGATATAAGCCAGGCGGTGCTGATAAATATAGATGCCCATGACGATCTTCGCTGGATTGAGCCCGCAAAAATTGAAGCACTGCAGCAGATAAAGCAGCACGGGGACTGGCAGGCATTCAGCGCTGCGGATGCAAACGGACCCGATGGTTTGTACAACATAGGATCTTTTATCTATGCGGCGCATAAGCTGGAAATTATTTCAAAGGTCTACTGGGTTATTCCCTTTCCCTGTTTTCAAGCCCCCGAAGCCAATAAAAAGCTGGACAAATTCCTGGATGATTACGGCTTTCCGCAGAAATACATCGATACCTTTGCCATGCATCAGGGATGTTACCATGGCAGATATTTTGATATACCGCTTGTAATATGCGATATCGATTCTTTGCCGCATATCGGGGAACCGGTTATTTTGAGTATAGACGCGGATTTTTTCCCGCCTTTTTCCGGTTTTTACGGCCGGGATATTCTAACTGCGATGAGTGTCTTTTTTCCCCGCCTGGCAGAGCGGCAATATCGTGTTCAGGATGCGATCATCTCATGTTCGGTTGATGGAGGCTATCTCAGTATCGCCAGAAAGTGGATTGTCGAGCATTGCCGGGAGTATCTTTTAGAGCCGGAGAACTTATCGGATCCGTATCCGGAGACATGGCTCATTCGCGGGCTGGCCGACATTTATTACCAGAATGATGACACAGAGGCCCTGCTCGATCTGACCAGGCGTTATAAACACCTCCATGATCAGGATCTTTCTCTGAAGGTATATCATTCTTTTGCCCTGCTCGCGTCCGGCAAAACACAGGAGGCTTTTAAAACGGCGCGCACAGCATCTCTTGCTGACAAGCGATATGCTTATGTCCTGGCCGATTTGGGGCAATGCCTTATTGATAGAGGGGATCTTGATGCAGCCCTGAAATTTTTTAAGGAGGCCTATGAAATAAATGCCGGCATGAATTACCGCCAGAAAGACCTTGCAGATGCCTTGCTCCATGCCGGCAGATACGAGTCAGCCCTGCGATACTATGATGTATATCGGCAAAACAACGGCTCTTTTCCGGTTGACTTTATTATGGGACTGACGGCTTTGATGATGGGCAAAGAGGCTGAGGCGGGGAGGTGGTTTGAGCTTGGCTTTGCCGGTTTGCAGGGTGAAAAGTATGTGTCTGCCGGCAATGAAATTGACATCAGGGCTATCAGGGCAGCCGCAGCCTATTTTAAACAGAAAAACATGAACAAAAAAGCAGAATTCATAACTTCACATCCATCTCTGGCTGCTGTTTTTTTGCAACAACCCAAAAAGACCAATGATCATTAAGCAGACTGTCGGCAATCAAACAAGGAGGAGGAGTAAAATGAACAAGAAGAGATATTTTAAAGTGGCAGTGTATATTTTATTTTTTGTGTTTGTTTTTGGGGGTCAGGTTTTAGCTCAGGAGGAAGAAGAGCCGATTCAATCGCGGCCCAATCCCCCGGAGGAGAAAGCGGGCCAGGAGACAGCTCAGCCACAGGAATGGATAATTAAAGAGGTAAATGAGATCAATACCGGCAATGGCCCCGGGGGAGAACGCCCGGCAACTCCGGCTCAACAAATGCGGCCGGCGACACCTGAACAGAAGATGCGCCCGGCAGCCCCGGAACAGCAGATGCGGCCACGCACACCGGCCCAGCAGATGCGGCCACGTGCTCCGGAACAACAGGTGCGACCACGAACTCCCGCCCAACAGGTGCGCCCGGCAGCCCCGGAACAGCAGATGCGCCCACGTATTCCGGCCCAGCAAATGCGGCCGCGGGCCCCGGCCCAGCAAATGCGGCCACATGCACCTGCCAGATAAGGGCTTAAGATTTATTAATAATAAAGATTTACCCCAAATATGGGTACAGTCTGACAAAGGATATCATCTCACATAACCTACCTGTATGACGGGCACTTATAAACGGATTTCAACAAAAAGGCAGGAAAGGAGGACAAAAATGCGATGTTTTATGTATAAGTCTGCAATGTTGATATTGGCGGCCCTGTTCTTCATGGCCGGCTCTGCATGGGCGGGAACCTATAGCGGTGGAACAGGAAACTCTAATGATCCTTACCTGATCGCGAATCTGGATGACCTTGA
>CAZVFQ010000137.1:0-6535 GCA_964626455.1 uncultured Desulfobacteraceae bacterium
TTTTATAAGTTACTAAAATTTTACATTTTTATTGTTTTCGTTCAGGCACTAAATATATTTCAATCCAAAACCTTTTCTCTCAATTTAATCATTTTTCATTTACTATGTAATCCTTTACAAAGAAAATGCAATTGTGTTTTTAGTCATTTGCTGGCGCTTATCCGGCCTACGGAGGTTTGGCCGGCACGGTGGCATGCCCTACTTTTTGCCGGATGCGCTGACGCTTATCCGGCCGATTGGCAGGCACGGTGGCCTGCCCTACGAAGGGACGTGGCGCCGGTGTCAAACCTTGAATTGTGAATTAAGAGTTCGGTGGGCGGTAGGACGGCAAGGCTTGAAACTTTTCTCTTTCTGTTGTATTTTATAATAACCTCGTCAGCCGGACAAAATCGATGTTTTGATAAGGAAAATAGATCATGACGGAAATAGAACATGACCATCTTATATCAGAGATAAAAAACCTGAACCTTGCAGATCAGCTTCGGCTGCTGGAGGAAGTGGCGGCGCTGATCCGTCAAAAGACAGTTCGATTAAACCGGAACCGGAGCATTATGGAACTCAAAGGGAAAGGAAAAAATATCTGGAAGGATCTTAATGTAGAAGACTACCTCAATGAAGAAAGATCATCGTGGACTGGATAACCGATTTACAGGGAAAAACAATCGGGCTTGATACGGCTCCGCTGATTTATTTTATAGAAGAAAATCCTGCTTATATTGACAGGGTACAACCTTTCTTCGAAGGCATGGAAATGGTGATTTTACGGTTGTGACGTCAACGGTTACGCTGCTGGAAGTACTGGTCCAGCCTTTTCGGATGCAGAAACCATAGCTTGCAGCAGAATACCGAGACATTTTGCTGAATTTCAAATTGTTTACCTTTGATATAACCACAGATATTTGCGAGCAAGCCGCTATGTTGCGGGCAGAATATAATCTGCGTACTCCGGATGCTATTCAAATAAGCATTGCTATTAAAACAGATGCTACCCTGTTTTTTACCAATGACATCCGCTTGCCGGAAATCCCCTCCATAAAGATTTTGCTTCTTGATTCTGTTTCATAACTGGAAAACATTGGAAGCGCATGCCCGGCTTATTGCCGCCTGCCATGATATCGGATAAGGGTAGGCTGCTTGTGCGGCGGCGGTGGGCAGTCATTTGCCGGATGCGCTGGCGCTTATCCGGCCTAGGGGGCTACCTTAGGCCTATTGACATGTAACCTAAAAATGGTTACATTGATCTTAAAAAATTCAACATTTGGTACAGGGTTTATTGGCCGTAAAAAAGGTGATGTTTGGGCTGGCACGTATTTTTCCGCAAAAAAGTTCAAAAAAGCGTAATGAGAATGCCGATTAAAGAACAAAAGCTTTTCGCCAATCTTGTTGAAGATTTGGCGCGCAAAGGCCCGATAAGATCTGAGTGGCCGAATTTTGGCCCCCTTAAGAAAAATGAATATCATTGTCACCTTTCTTATTCATGGGTTGCGTGCTGGCGGGCCGAAAAAGAATTCATGGAAATAGAGGTGCATTATGCAGGTAGTCGTGAAAAAGCCCCATATTAGGGTTGAAGGGGAGATCTCGCCCGAACTCATTGAGTATTTGCAGCTGAAGTATGGTGATGTCGAAGTCATTGAGGATGAAGATGAAGAGCTGGTAGAAGTTACAAAAAGCAGTTGGTATAAAAACATTCGTGCACAGATGACGCCTGGCGAAAACATGCGTATCTATCGAAAGCTGCATAAACTTTCGCAGGCAGAGCTTGGAAAAAAGCTTGGCAGGTTTTCCCGACAGAACATTTCTAATATGGAATGCGGCCACCGGGGTATTAGCAAATCTGTTGCTTTGAGACTGGCTGAACTTTTTGATGTTTCAGTGGAAAAATTTTTGGTGCCGGGTGCCGGTGTCAAACCTTGAATTGTGAATTAAGAGTTCGGGGGTCACAGCAGGGGTCAGGGTTCACGGTTCACAGAATACGATAAGGACAAGTCATTTGCCGGATGCGCTGGCGCTTATCCGGCTTATTGCAGGCACGGTGGCCTGCCCTACAATGGCCCGTCAGCATTATTGTAGAGTGGATAAATCGTAGGGTCGGCCACCGTGCCGACCGATATTATTACGAAGGGACGAAACATTGTGGCATTGTAGGGTGGATAAGCGACAGCGCATCCACCGATTATTGTCACCTCTGCGCATGCACCGCGAATTTGCTATGGTCATCTGCAATTGCAGTGCAGAGGCGGTCCAGGACCCCGGTTACCTACCTGCTGAAGGACTTGGCGGGCTCCGGTTTGAAGACAAAAAATCTCGGGGCTGCCGGTTCAAGGCGGTTCGGGTCTGCTGCCGGGAGGCAGGGCTTTTATGAAAATCGTCATCCTGACCATGGAAGAGCCGGTCCACACCATGGACTTTATAGAGGCGATTATCCGGGCCAGGCACAAGGATATCGCAGGGCTTACATTGCCTTACCCATTCCGCGCTTGACAGAAAATGTACAATTTTCTGGCTATAAGTAAATATTTATCCGTGTTCCCAGACAGATAATCTTGACGATTCCTGTCTATCTGGATAGATTATTAAGCAGTTAAAAGCGATGATTATTTCAAACAAAGATGTTGAGATCAATAAATTGAGGAGAGCTTGATATGGCTCAAATTTTATTGGATCTGCCGGAAGAAAGTCTTATGGCATTTAACGGCTCTGAAGAGCGGGCAGGAAAAGAACTGCGCATGGCAGCTGCTGTCAAGCTTTACGAAATGGGGCAGCTGTCTTCGGGGGCTGCTGCCAGGCTCGCCGGTATGCCCAGGACAGTGTTTTTGGTCCATCTTGCTGATTATGGGGTAGATACATTCAGGTTCAATAAAGAGGAGTTAGAAAAGGAAACCCGCCTTGCCTGATTTGGTCTGCGACACTTCATCCATACAGTATCTGCACCAGGCAGATCTCTTTTTATTCCCCCAGCTGTTAAGCATGAGCTTGCTGTTGGGCTTGAGCAGGGAGTTGATCTTCCTGATTTGGAGCGAACTGAATGGATAAAGATGATACATCCACAAGGAGGAAAGAGCACCAGGTTGCTTACTGACATGGGGCCTGGCGAAGCTGAAGTTATGTTGCTTGCCATGGAGAATGATGGACTTGTAGCGGTCTTGGATGATTCGCTGGCCCGGACCAGAGCTCACATCCTGAATATACCCTTTACCGGTACCCTTGGATTGTTGCTGGATGCAAAGAAAATCGGGTTGATTAGAAGCGTTGGCCCTGTATTGAATAAGCTGACTGCTCTGCACTTTAGGCTCGCCCCCCACACGCGAGAAATGATTCTGAGACAAGCCGGAGAATTATCAACATAAGAGAAATCCATACCCTCCTTAAAGGTGGTTTGATTTTGGCTACGGGTGGGTAAGGGAGTTTGCGGGGCAGAATATCGAGAATGCAGTGAAGGCAGCGCTGATTCGGATGAGAAGGTAGGATGCCGTTTTGCTTTTTTGTAAATACCCCCACCCAACCCCTCCCCCAGTTCCTGGGGGAGGGGTGAGAAAAAGTAATCCCTCCTCCCTGTTACTGAGATAGGGGTTAGAACTGTGCATCCCCTCTCCCCAGTTCATCAGGGAGAGATGAGAAATGTTATACCTCTCCCCGGTTCATAAGAGAGTGGCGAGAAAATGTCATCCGTCTCCAAAAATTTTTTACAAAAATGAGTAATGGCACCTTTAACTTTTCCCGGAGTTTTAAAAAATTTGCCCGCTTAAAATATACATGCCTGCTGGTCTTATACCTTCTATCCGCCGTGCTCCTATCAATAATTCCTTTAGGGCCAGTGAATTGCCGGATGCGCTGGCGCTTATCCGGCTTATTGGCAGGCACGGTGGCCTGCCCTACGAAGGGGCGAAACATTGCGTCATTGTAGGGTGGATAAGCGACAGCGCATCCACCGATCAAAAAAGCGCCAGCGCATCCACGAAAGGACGAAACATTGTGTGTGTCATTGTAGGGTGGATAAGCGAGAGCGCATCCACCGATCAGCATCCACCAATCAGATTAAACGCAACACATCTATTAATGAAAGGGCGTCGAGACCAATAAAAAAATGGATAACACAGAGCACAGGCAATATTTAGTTAGAAAACCGTCGGTGTCGGCATGTCTGGCAGCAGATAACGCAATTTTGTATGATTCGGATGCCGGCCGGGAAAAGGCGGTCAATCCGACGGGCGTCTATATCTGGCAACGCCTTGACGGCACGAATAGCACCTCAGACATCGCCGGGGCCATGACCGCGGATTTTGAGGATGTGCCCCCGGACCGGGTGCATGCGGATGTGGCGGCGTTTTTAAAAGAGCTGGCAGATGAGGGATTTGCCGAAACAGACAGCCCGCATGCGGCACAAAGCGGCAATGCCGGGTCGATTCTTGACTTGCCGGATATAAAAGATGCGCCCAAGTCTATCGATCTGTCGCTTACCGGCAAATGCAATCTCAGGTGTGCGTACTGCTTTTATCATGATGAGATGGCGGCACGGCCGGATTTGCCGGCGGATGAGTGGTTTGCTTTTTTTGACGAACTCAGGCGGCTGGGCGTTCGTAACGCCACCCTAAGCGGCGGCGAGGTATTTGTCCGGCCGGATCTATGGGAATTGATCGACAAACTTATCGACAGCCGGATGCGCTACAGCATATTAAGCAACGGCACCCTGATTATGGAAGACACATTGAAGCAGTTTGAAGTTGGCAGGCGCCGCAAGCGCTTAAACAGCATCCAGGTTTCCATTGACGGCTCATGTGCTGAAGTGCATGACAAAAGCCGCGGCAGGGGAAGCTTTGAAAAGGCTGTCCGCGGACTGCGCCTGCTTAAAGAAGCCGGTTTTCCGGTAACCTCAAGAGTGACCGTAAATCATTATAATGTGGACGATTTGAACAATATTGCCCGCCTGCTCATTGATGACATCGGGCTTAACAGCTTTGGCACCAATGATGCCATGCCCATGGGCTCTGGGTGCGATAACCAGCGCACGATTACCCTTACGCCGGAGCAGCAGGTTCAGGCCATGAAAACGCTGGCCCGGCTGCAAAAACAGTATGACGGCCGGATCACGGCATCTGCCGGCCCGCTGGCAAAATGGCGATCCTACCAGGAAATGGAGCATGCAAAGGCCACCGGGGAAAAGACACGCCGCTGGCGCATGGGGTATTTAACGGCCTGCGGGTGCGTCTACAACAAGCTTTCCGTGCATCATGACGGGGTGATTACCCCGTGCAACATACTGGCCAAGCTGGTGCTGGGCCATGCAAACCGGGATTCTCTGAAAGATATCTGGCGCTCGCATCCCACGCTAAAGGCTTTAAAAGAGCGGCGCAACATCCCCATGACCGAGGTGCCGGGCTGCGAAGACTGCGAATGGGCGCCTTTCTGCAACGGCTCCTGCCCGGGCCTGGCCCATGAAATGACCGGTGATTTTAATCTGGCCAATCCCCATGACTGCTACCGCCGGTTTTTACGGGATACCGGGGGAATCGATTTTCGATTATGAGGCAGGATGCAACCAATCGCCGGATGCGCTGTCGCTTATCCGCCCTGCCGATGCAGCAGGCCGGGTTTCCATACCCCGGAGTCTAGACTGGCAGAAAGACTTGACAAAACGCCTCCTTTGCCTTACTATAAATTAATAAAGTAAGGAGACAGCTATGGCCCACACGATTAAGCTGACCAGCAAAAGACAGGTGACATTCCCTGTGCAGGTATGCCGTGAACTTGGCCTTCAGCCGGGGGATGAGCTTATATTAGAGCCAAAAGAAATGGATGAAGGATATGTCTGGATACTGAGATTGAAATCCCGGCGACCGCAAACCTGGTTCGGCCGTTTGAATAACTATGCCTCGGGTAAGAGCCATGATATGGAAGACATCCGTAAATCCATTGGATTGGGAATTGGACCTAAAACATGACTTCTATTGGATTGGATACAAGTGTTGTTTTGCGCTTATTAGTGGGCGTTCCGGAAGATCAAGCGCAAAAAGCCCTTGCTTTTGTTGAAGATTGTTACCAGCAACAGGTTATGATCCATGTGTCTGATATAGTAATTCAGGAAACCTACCATGCCCTTCGCCATCACTATCAGGTCCCGGTAAAAGAAACTATAGAATGCCTTCGTGATTTTCTTGCCTCTGAAATGATCGCGCATATGGGCCAGGCATTGTCGGCCCTTCAGGAATATTCGGGAACAGGTCCTGGATTTGCCGATCGCCTCATTCGGAGAGACTATCTGCAAGACAGTATTAATGTTGTGCTTACTTTTGATAAAAAATTTTCTCAACTCGCGCACATGCAAAAATTGTAGAAACAACGCTGGGATCTGAAACCCGGCAGACCAATTGCCGGATGCGCTGACGCTTATCCGGCCTACGAGGGCTACGAGCAGGCGCGGTGGCCTGCCCTACAGCCTGTAGACGTCTGCGCTTGAAATAAGCAGGCTGTACTTGACGGTTATTTTTCTCTTGCATATTTTCGCCGGAAAGTGCACAATAAATACACTTTCTGGAGA
>CAZVFQ010000138.1:0-6247 GCA_964626455.1 uncultured Desulfobacteraceae bacterium
CTTTTTATTCGGGAAGTTATAACTTTTTTTGCGGTTTAACTCTTAAACTCCTGTTTGAAATTTTAGCGAAGGCATTTGATGAATCCCGAAAACGGTCAGGAGCGAAAAAACTGACCCCGACCGCAGGGCTTCCTTACCTGTGAAAACCTCAAATGAGGTTAGAAGCTTTTTACGGTGCCATCATTATTGATCAGGCGTTTTTGCAGGCACAAGTCTGCAGGCTATGCCCCGCAGCCGGGGGGTGCCGAACTGGCGGCCGTATTCCCGGGCCGAAGTGGTCACGTTGAGATTGGATTTGCGCCAGGAATCCTCGCAAACCGCGCCTTTTTCTGGAAACCACCAGCCGTGAGATGCACAGGCAATATCGGGCCGTACTTTTGATGTTATTTGTGCGTTTTGTATGATTGATCCGTGTCTGGTCTCTATTCTGACTTCCTGTCCCTGTTCTATGCCAAGCGTTTGCGCTGTGTGCGGGTGCAACTGGACAGTAGGCATCGGTTCCCGTTTGCGAAGACTTTCCACCCATCTGTAGGATGAGTGCAGGTAGTTGGGGCTTTTGGCGCTGGTGAGCAGCAGAGGATAATCCGGATCGGTTTTTTGATCCGGTTTTCTGTATTGGGGCAGAAACGATGCGCCCATTGCTTCAGCATTGCTCATTGCTAGCTCCACTTTGCCGGAGGGCGTGGAAAACCCCTTTGCTTCATACTCTCGCCAGGTTTTTTCACCTTTGAGAAAACCCCTGCGTACAAACGAATGCCAGTCAAGGCCGGAGGCCGAAATGAGTGCTTCAAGCATTTTGCCGTAGCTTTCAAACCAGAGTTCAGGGCCTGAAAGCCGGCGGCCGAGGTCATTTATAATTGCCATGTCCGGTCTGCACTGCCCCGGGGGGTCCACGATTTTGGGCCTGGCAAGGATTATACCGTGTCCCAGACCATAATGGCCGATATCATCGAATTCAAACTGGCTTGCCGCAGGCAGCACAACATCTGCAAGGGCTGCGGTCGGTGTCATAACCACGTCAGAAACTGCGAAAAAGTCCAGTTTTAAAAGAGCCTCCCTGGTCATTTCGCTGTCAGCATATGAAAGCATGGGATTGGTGCACTGCATGTATGCCGCGCAAACCGGATACGGGGTCTCATCAAGTACAGCCCTGCGGAAAAATGCCGGAGGAACTGTCATGAGCTTGTCGCTTGTTCCGTAAAAAGCGTTTAGATATCTGGATCGCTTCTCCGGTACCAGGTCTGCGCGGACGAATTTGCCCGGCGGCATGAGCCGCGGTTCTGCAGCCCGGATATTTCCGCCAGGCACATCCAGGTTGCCGCATATCGCCATCAAAGATACAAGGCAGCGGATGGTATCAAAAGCCTCAGGGATTTGTTCAATTGCATTTCCCCAGGCGGTGCACGCAGGCGCTGCTTTTGCGTATGCCCTGGCAGCCCGGGTTATGAGATCTGTGTCCAGCCCGGTAATTTCCGCGGCCCAGCCGGGGTCAAAGGTGTTTACATGATTTTCCAGTGACTCAAAACCGGTGGTCCAGTTCTGCACAAATTCATGGTCATAAAGTTTTTCATTAATAATTACATGCAGAAATCCAAGAGCAAGCGCACAGTCTGTGCCGGGACGAACCGGGAGATGAAACTGCGCCCTGCGGGCAAGCCCGGTTTTTACCGGATCGATTACCATGAGGTCTGCGCCCTGCCGGATCATGGAAAATATACGGGAGCTGATTATGCCTTCCTCGTTGGTTGCCCGCGTGTTGCTTGCCCACAGGACAATGAGATCGCTTTTGTTTTCCGTGTCTGCCACAGGGTAGAATCCGCACACGTGCCTTCCTGTCAGTTCCCTGGGAGCATGGCATACGTCCTGGACAGCCACCAAGTTTGGCGAGCCGAATGTGTTTGCAAGACGTATCAGGGCGAAATGTTCCAGACCTTTTGGCATTCCCTGGCAGAAAGCAACCGATTCCTCGCCGTGTTTTTTTCTTGCCCGGTCAAGTCCGCTGGCAACTGTATCCAGGGCTTCCTCCCAGGATGCCTGTCGCCATTGATCTGCCCCGCGCCGGCCCATACGGATCAGGGGTGTTTTGAGCCGGTGGGGGCTTTGGTGGATTTCTGCCAGGGCGCGGCCCTTGGAACAGGAATATCCTGCGTTCAGATACCCTTCCCGGTCGCCTGTAATTGAGGTGATTCGTCCGTCTTTTACCCTGACTTTCAGACGGCATCCGCCGTGATCCATACGGCCGCAGTGGGTAAATTCGGTTTTGGCAGGCATTGGCGGTTTCTCACGTTATGTAATTTTGTCGGTTTACTGCAGCAGGGTCAGAAAGATACCCGCGGCCACCACGGTGCCGATTACGCCGGCTACGTTGGGTCCCATGGCGTGCATTAGCAGATAATTTTTCTTGTCCTCTTTTGCTCCTACCGCGTGTACCACCCTTGCGGCCATGGGAACTGCTGATACCCCGGCTGCCCCTACCAGGGGGTTGATCTTTTTTTCTTCAGACAAAAAAAGATTCATGAACTTGGCTATGAGCACCCCGCTTGCCGTGCTTACCATGAAAGCAGCAAGTCCGAGTACGAATATAAATATCACGTCAGGCCGCAAAAACT
Organism: uncultured Desulfobacteraceae bacterium; assembly: GCA_964626455.1. Taxonomy (GTDB): domain Bacteria; phylum Desulfobacterota; class Desulfobacteria; order Desulfobacterales; family Desulfosalsimonadaceae; genus Desulfosalsimonas. The sequence goes on from CAZVFQ010000138.1 coordinate 2,610, forward strand.
CCCCGGCATTCATTGTCATGCCCACCGGCAGCCCCAGGAAAACGGTGGAAATGTTCATAAGCTCGTTCTGGGCGGCTTGATTAAGCCTTTCAACCACCTTTGACTCCCGGAAGATGTTTCCCAGCATGAACATGGCCATAAGCGGAGCAGATGCCGGAATAAGCAGGATCAGCACTACAGATGCCATAAACGGAAACATGATTTTTTCAAGCTTTCCAACCTTGCGCTGAGTCTTCATCCGGATCACGCGTTCGCGTTTTGTGGTCAGAAGACGCATAACAGGCGGCTGGACAATCGGCACCATTGCCATATAGGAATAGGCGGCAACAGCACAGCTTCCAAGCATGTGCGGGGCGAGCTTGGCGCTTAAATATATGGTTGTAGGCCCGTCAGCCCCGCCTATAATACCTATGACCGCGGCTTCTGTCAGATCGAATCCGAAAAAATAGGCTGAAAAAAACGTGATATATACGCCCACCTGCGCACCTGCGCCCAGAAACAAAAGCTTGGGATTGGCCAGCACCGGGCCGAAATCTGTCATGGCCCCCACGCCCAGGAAAATAAGAGGCGGTATTATTTCCCATTGAATGCCGTAATGGTAAAATTTCCATATCAGGCCTTCTCCCGGCTCCATGAGTCCGGTGAGCGGCAGATTGGCAAGCAGGATTCCAAACCCGATGGGCAAAAGCAGCAGGGGCTCAAATTCCTTTACTATGGCAAGATAAAACAGTATGCCGGCAATCGCCCACATCACCAGCATCTGTGGTGTAAGATACAGAAAACCGGACATGTTTACCAGCTCGAACAGGTTATTCATCTCTGGATTCGCCTTTCTTTTTCTGCTGTTCGATTTTCCCTGTTACAAAGCCGGTTAGCAGTACTGTGCAGTAAAGCAGAAAAATTGCCGCCATTACACCGCAGATACCGGCGATACTGACCTGGACCGCCTGCCACATATCTTTTCTACCTCTTATTTATTATTGGCCGTAAACGGCTTTTTAATATTTTGTCATCCTTTTATTATGCGCGGCAGAATCATCTGATGATGAGGACATGTGGATGCCGGATTCTGATAGGCTGCTTCGGCAAATGCCTCAAGATAGCCGCGGAGGTCCACCAGATCGGCAATTTCGTCCACCAGTCCGGTTTTTGCGCAAAACGCGGGACGCGATGTTTCATGATATTTTTCAACCATCTCATTCATTTTTTCCACCGTGGGCTCAAGGGACTTTCCAGCCTCCTGATCCTTGATCAGCCTTCGGGTGTATGTGGCCACAGCCGCGGTTTCGCCGTGCATCACGTAAATCTCGGTGGCTGCAGTGCCCAGTGTGAACGCATTGTGCCGGTTTGCAGTGGGGCCTCCCATGATATAGTGAGCTGCTGCCGTGCCTTTGCGCAGTGTTACCAGCATCATGGGGACATCTGTCTGCTGGATCGAATAGATCAGGCTCTGGCCCAAACCCAGAAGTTCGGCTTTTTCTGCTATGTTTCCAACGTCGATTCCGCTGGTGTCCTGAAACCAGATTATCGGCAGCCTGTCTCTTCCGCAAAGGGTTACAAATTCATTCATCTTGATTAAACCCTGGCGGTAAAGCTTGCCTCCGATTCCCGGATAATCCGCGTACTCCGGGTATCCCTTGGGCAATACGCCCTGGCGGTTTCCAATGCAGCCGAAAAGAAGTCCGTTTATCTTTACAAGTCCGGTGTAGATCTCAGGTCCGTAATCAGGTTTGAATTCCATATGTTCACTGCCGTCTGTCATCCGTGCCAGGATTTCCTCGAAAACATAGGTGCGCTTGGGGTTTAACGGCAGCAGGTAATAGAGGTCTTCCGGCGAAAATGCCGGGGCCTTTGGTTCATCAACCCTGAAAACATCCGGGTCATAGGCGGGCAGTTTTTTCATGTATTCGCGCATGGAATAAAGCACGTCTTCTTCTTTTTCAAATACGAACTTGAAAAAGCCGGTTTCATCGTAATGAATATCCACCGTTCCCGGAGGGGTTGCCTGATGCTTTTTGGCGGCATCTATAAGCTCCCGGGCGGATTCGGTGTCAAAGTAGCCCTTGGGGCTCATTCCGCTTACAATGCCGGCTCCGCCTACTGCAATATTGCAGTTCTGGTGGGCAAAAAGAACAGACGGGCTTATGCCCTGATATCCTCCGCCGGCCGGATTTGTGCCGTATATACCTGCAATTACCGGAATGCCCATTTGCTCGAGTTCCGCATGCCGGAAAAAGGTTGTACCTGAGCCTCTGCGGCCTGCATAAAATTTTTCCTGCTCGGGAAGTTTTACGCCGCTGCAGTTTACAATCCAGACAAGAGGGATGTTAAGGCGCTTTGAAAGATCCGTGGCCCTCAGGATGTTTTCAGGCTGGCCCGGCACCCAGGCGCCTGCAAGGTACTTGTTGTCAAAACCGATTACCACGGCCCAGCGGCCGTTTATCCGGCCAAGGCCGTCGACCACGTTGGTGGTGCAGTCATCGTTGTCAGCAGGGTTGTAGAGCGTGTGCAGCGGCCGCCATGTGCCTTCATCCACCAGTATTTCCAGACGCTGCCACACGGTAAGCTGGCCGCGCGAATTAATTTTTTCAGCAGGCAGGCCGTAGTGTTTTGTTTGCTCCTTTGCCGAGCCGATGTTTTCCTCTTCTTTTTGAAGCTCGCCGGCATTGTCTTTGCTTCTTTCCCTGGACTTTTCCTTAATTGTCTTTCCCAGGGTTTCCATATTTTTGAAATACTTGTGCATATGCGCACCTCGTTTTGTCTTTTTTAAAATATCGGGCTATTCAAGAACCATTAATACGTCGTCTTCTTCTACGGTATCGCCGGTTTTGACCTTGATTTCGCTTACTTTGCCGTCGGCTGTCGAATAGACCGAGGTCTCCATTTTCATGGCCTCAAGAACCATGATTTCTTCATCTTCCTCTACGCTGTCGCCCTGGTTTACAAGGATGGATAAAACCTTTCCTGCCAGGGGTGCTTTGATTTGTTCCGCCATAATACCTCCGATATGGTTTTGGGTTTATAGTTTTGCAGACTCTTATATATGATTGTGAGCATAAAGGTCAATAAAAAAAGAACGAGCGCTCGTTATTTTTTATTTTACCATTAATTCAAAATATTTTTTCGGCAGTCCGGAATCAGGGTATATAAAATCTATTTAAATTATTTTGCTCAGACTTGAAACATTTTTTCTTCCAGAGCTAAGTGTCTGCAGATACTTCGATAATCCCTGCAAGAATCAAATCGACTTTTACAGTCTTTCCCGCTGCGGACCGTCGGGGAAGTTTGTTTCCTGCCGACCGCTTGCGCGCTCGATGCAGGCCAACAAACCACCCCGCCGGCCCTTGCCCCAAAATCCGGGAAGGCCCATATTCTGTTTTCATAGTGCTTCAAGTGCCAGGGTTTAAAAACTCTTTCCAAAAAAGTCAGTTCTGTAAATTTGAAGCCCACAGGCCTGTGACATGCGGATAAGCCGGGGCGGTCTTTGAGGGCGCATTGCATGAGGGTCGGCGAGCAGCTGCAGGCGAGCGGAGCCGTGCGGCCGGCGCTTGTTTGAGCACACGATAGTGTGCGAGTTCGCCGGACGCGGCGAAGCAAGCCGTGCAGATGCCCGGCCCGAATGCAGCGCCTGAAAAGGC
>CAZVFQ010000139.1:0-6206 GCA_964626455.1 uncultured Desulfobacteraceae bacterium
ATCTTCCAGCGGCGGGCCGCCTCTTGAATCCCTGTTTGTCATGATCAACCTGTTGCGTTTTTGTTGTTATGGCTCATCTGGTCGCCGTTTCTGCAGACGTTTTTACCCTCGATCTTTACGTCAAACGAATAACTGACAAACTCGGCCTTTCCTTTTACCTTGCCCGATCTTACGCCCTTGTCAGAACCCGGTTCATCACCGGTGCTGACACTATAGCAGCATCCCTTGATCGCGGCGGGGCAGCCCTGGATGAATACAGTGGTACTGCCGCCTTCAAGATCGGCTGAGTTTGCCGTATTTGTATACGGTATCGGCACAGAACTGTTGCCTTTCGGGGTCTTGCACACATCAGGGCCGACTGTGCTAAATGCCCCGCTTTGCTGGTGCGATATCCCCATGCCGTTTGCAAATACGCTTGATCCCATATGCTTCCTCCTGTTTTTTTATATAATGCTCAGACCGTTAATGAGGCAGAGACCACAACCGCCCCGCAATGCCCATGATCGCTCGAACCAAATACCAGCACCTGGTCCTTTAACCACTTGTTTTTTATTCCTTCTGCTGCTGTTGCGATAAGTACCGCGGCTGTTGCCGCACCAGGGCTGCCCATGCAGTCTGCGGGGTGCCAAAGATTGTAGCCGGCCTTGCCGGAGTCAAAACACCGGATCTCGGCAAGCCCCCATTGTTTTGAACGATAGAACTCGCCATTTAAATCGCAGAATATATCCGTGACAGATTCCGGCCTGACCGCTTCATGGCCAAGGGCGCCTGTTATGGCTTCTGTCAGGCCTTCGGCCTTGGAAGGCAGGCCGCTTGCAAATGAGGCGGGTTCTTTGGCTGTATGTATGCCGATTACTTCCGCAAAAACGTTTCTGCCTTTTTCAGCGGCTTTTTTACTGGATTCCACAAGGAAAAATGCCGCTGCCTGGGACGGGCAAAAACTGTGGCTCCGCCCGGAGCCCTCGGAGTTTAGCCGCTGATCGGCTTCAAACCACTCAAGGCTTTCAGGATCAAGCAGGCAGTCAACACCTCCGATAATGCACAGGGCATCGGGCTCATTGCTTATTATGGCAAAAGCCTTTTCCATGGCATAGATTGCAGACGGGCTGCCGATATCAAAGGTCTCAGAAACTGCCTTGCCCCCGCGCTCTTCAATGACCCGGATAAACGCGGACGGATCAATCCTGGTGCCGGGGCGCTGCCCGGAAGGCTGCCCGGTTAAAAGATAAATCGACTCAGGCGGCCCGGATTCCTTAAAGCTCTGCTCCATTAAGTCCGCAAGGCACTTTTGACCCGACCGGGTCATAAAGGCTTTTGATGAATTTTCATCGTCAAGCTCAAAGCCCTGTATATAGGATATTTTCAGAGGATTGCCGTTTGCATCCGCCAATGATTCGCTGTAATGCAAACGGGTTACACCGTCTTTTAATGCAGCGGCGGTCTCTTGCACGCTGCGGCCCAGGGGGGTCACAGCATTTGCGCCGGTAATTGCGAGTTTGATTTTTGATGCGTCCTTATAATCCATGTCTGTATCAATCCGTTGTCTGCTCATGCCGGGCTTTGACGCCGTGTAGTTTTGCAGGCTGATTGCCCGCGTCCACGGCGCATCCCCAAACCATGTAAAAACGTTTTTCCTCAGGCTCGATCACAACCGTATACAAATCTGCCTGCCTATAAATTCTTTCCTGTGCCAGGTTAAACAGAAAGCCGATTTTGTAGACAGGCAGCCTGAAGGCGATGCTTCCCGACTCTGAAAGGTTTTCAAGCCGCACAGGCTCACCGCCCCGCAAGAATCCGTCCGCGACAAGCCCGGGCTGAGCCGTATTAAAAAACCTCGGGTCCAGGTCCTCGGGATAAAGCGGACAGTGGGTCTTTTCCCATTTTTCATCATAGGTGCCGGCAAACTTTATGCGATGGTCTGCCGAAGCATTGGCACAGCCAAAAGTTGCAGGCGCCGGTCGTATCTTCCAGCTCTTGATCCTTTGGCCGGGATCTTCGAAATTTGGCAAAGGGGTTTTATGAACCGACTTTTTGCGGGCAATAAAGCCTGTGCCGTGAGGGTTGGGGCTGAAAACCTCGGTTTCGCCCTTTTTTGTTTGGCCGCTTCCCCCGTAAAGCCTGGCGCATGTAATCGGCATTTTCACAAAAAGCCGCGGCCTTGTTATTTTAAAGCCGATAAACAGTCTTCTTTTTTTCCAGATCCTGTCTCCCACGGCCTCTATCTGCTTATAGCACCCGCCCGCTCTTACAGAGGCCTTAAGCCTGGTAACGGGTCTTTTATCCGGGCTGTGGACACACCCGTTTACAACAATGTCTGTATTTTTCTTTTCAGGGACAATATCTGCCGGATATCGGATACCGGAATTCTCAGGGGTGTCAAAATACTGCTCCGCATGCAGGACCGGTGCCTGCTCGCCTGCTATTTGGACAGGCTCCTGGCTTTCGGGCAGTATAAACGTGGCTTTTAGGGCCACGGCCGCAATATTGGCCCCGAACCGGTCAAAGACCAGGCCTGCGTCGGCTGCAAAAGGGGTCTCATTTATTATACCTAACAAAAAATACCTTCCTGTATTGCCTGGCGGCCGATTAGTTCAGATGGATGGTTCCGCCCCGGATGATATTGTTTTCACTTGCCCTTGATACCAGTTCCCGGCCGTTGATCACGATGTCACCGTCCTTTTTAAGAACAATGGATGCCCGGCCGCACTTGATATGCAGCTTGTTTTCCGCGGTGATTACTTCGGTTGTTTTTTTGGCGGCCTGTGCGTCCTTGTCTGTCGGAACGTGCATAAAGCCCATAATAACAGGCTTATAAGCCAGGCCCTGCTCAAACATCAGGGCAGCTTCGCGGCCCGTATGGGACGAATCGATTGCGGGCACCGATTTTGCCGGCAGTGGGTGCTCATATGGATTGCAGTCAAAATCCACAACCGGTCGGCTGTTTTTGACATCAACGATTCTGCCGACCACAACACCCGAAATTCCCGCGGCATCTTCGGTGTCTTCGGCAATGGCTGACAGAATATTGTCCGGCTCTTCCAGGTTTCTGCCGTCGCTGCTAAAACCGGAAGAATCGGTTTGTTCCTGTTGTTTTTTACCGCTTTTTGCCTTGTATTTATACATTTGCCAACCTCCTGTGCCAGCGGCTAATTCTGATTGACCGCAGAGCCGTTCATATTAATATCGCCCGAGCCGTTGATATTAATGTTTGCCCCGCTAAGCGTGATATCCCCGTTTGCGGAGATAGTGATCGAGGCGCCTGCGGTCTGTAAAATGATATCCGAACCATCGCTTGTAACAGATACCTTGTTGCCCACCTGGGCCTTCAGGTCCCGGGTGACATCAATTGAATAATTGCTTCCCACTGAATAAGTGCTCTGCCCCTTAATGCTCTTGTCTGATTTTCCGGAAATATTTACAGTGTTGTTGTTTCCGATATTTTTTGTATGGTCCTGGCCGATTTCAACGGTTTCGCTGTTTTTTACGTATCTTTGGGAGTCCTCGCCAATGGCTTCCTTGCGGTTTTTGCCGATATCAATAGTACTGTTCTCTCCGATGGATTTCTCGGCGTTTTTGCCCACTGTAATTCTGCTGTTTTCTCCTATGGATTCTGTGTGGTTTTTTTCAACTTCAATGTCATTGTTATTGCCTATGGATTCTTTCTGGTCGTTGGCCACGGTTTTGGTACGGTCGTTGTCAACGTCTAAGGTCTCGTCATGGCCGATGTGCTGGGCCTTGTCGTTAATTATTTCGATATTTGCGTCTTTTTGACCGTGGATATAGATTTCTTCTGCGTCTTTTTTGTCTTCAAAGCGGATCTCGTTAAAACCTCCTCCGCCCTTGGTGGAGCGGGTCTTTATGGTGCTTTTGGTTTTCTCTGCAGGCAGAGAATACGGAAGGCGGGTGCGACCGTTGTATAGTGCACCTGTGACCACGGGACGATCAGGGTCGCCGTCTATAAAGCTTACAACCACTTCCTGGCCGATCCTTGGGATAAACATAGAGCCCCAGCCGGATCCCGCCCAGGGCTGGGCAACTCTTAGCCAGCAGCTTGATCTCTCGTTGTTTTCACCTTCGCGGTCCCAGTGGAACTGCACCTTGATCCTGCCGTATTCGTCAACATGGATTTCTTCTCCCTGGGGGCCGGTTACAAAGGCTGTCTGTACTCCCTGAACAGAAGATTTAACCGGTTTCGGGGGCTTGTAGGCGATATTTGAAGGGATGCATTTAAAGGAGTTGCCATAGGTGTTTTTATCCTTTGGATCTGCAAGCTCCTGTAAGGCCTGGGGCTGCTTTCCTTCGTGGATTACCTCGGTGAGGATGTATTGGCGGTTTAGCTCCTTTACAAAGTGATCGGCGAGGGTAAATGTATGACCGGGTGAAAAACGGCGGCATACGCTTTTGCCGTATCCCGTGTTCTGGTCCCAGACCGCGCGGTCAAAGGCCACGTCTGCAAAATGATTGCCTGTGGTATCGTCTTTTATAAAGCCGGGATAGTCGTAGAGCTCAAGATCCCTGTAGAGTTTGCCTTTTTTTTCTGCATATGCCGCATAAGAAGGCTTGTCAAAACGATAGTCATTTAAAGCAACCTTTCCCGGGGTTACCCTGGTGGAATAGTCAAAAGCGGTTACATGCTCAATCTGGTTTCTTAACTGGCCCGGGGGGGAAAACACGACCTCTTTGTCACCGGCAATGTTTTTGTGACAGCCGGGATGGTCCCCGAAAACAAGTAAATGGCCGGATTCTGTGAACTCAAAATAATAAAACATGCCCTCTTCAGCCAGAATCCTGGAGATAAACCCCATGTTTGTCTCCCTGTACTGAACGCAGTACTCGCGCGAACAACATTTGCCGCGCACCCTGAACTCGTATTTGGTTGACAGGATACCGCTTTCTTTGAGCACCTGTTCCACAATTTCTTTTGTGGTCTTGTTCTGAAATATCCGCACATCAGAGATCAGGTTTAACTTCCAGAACAAGGGCACCACTTTTGCCTTATACATGTAATAGCGGCCCTTTTCCTCCTGCCAGGTAAATTCTGAGACAAGGCCGTGGAAAAAACGGTCCTTTCTTCTGCCGATCATTGTAAAAAGCGCTTCCTTGCCGATATAGTCCTCCAGCTTGCGCATGCTGCCAACAGGAACGGTAACTTCTAATTCAAAACAGGAAAATATCGACTCGCGCGCATTTACCTCATAGACATCGAGCGGCTCTCCATTGATGGAAAAATCAAACTGCCGCATGTCCCCAAAATAATCTATCTCACTTGCTTCCATAGCATAACCTCCGGTTTTACATAATTGCGGTTTCTTTGTTATCCTGGTCGAGATGCAGGACAAACGATCCGTCTTCTGCCGAGGCCAGCGTTATCTGCCCGGGCAGAGAGCCGCTGGTAAAACCCGACAAAATCTCTTTGGAAACCAGCGGCAGTATTGTGCCCTCCATGATATGGTCAATGTTTCTTGCCCCGGTTTCTACTTCCAGGCAGCACTGTGCGATCTGACTGATCACCGAACCGGTGCATTCAAGCACGATATTATGGACTTGTTTTACCCGGTGCTGCAGTCTTTGGAGTTTTATTTCCACGATTTGCTCCATGACATCGGCGCCAAGCGGCATATAGGGAATAATGCGCATGCGGGCAAGAAGCGCGGGCTTGAAATGCGCACTTAACACCGGCCTGATTGCCGAAACTATCTGCTCGCAGGACAGGTTTTCTTCTGATGCGGCCATTTGCAAAATAATATCTGCGCCCAGGTTGCTGGTCAGAAAAATAACCGTGTTTTTAAAATCAATGTTTCTGCCCTCGCCGTCTGCAAGCTCGCCCTTGTCAAAGACCTGGTAAAAAAGATTTATTACTTCCTGGTTTGCCTTTTCTGCTTCATCGAGCAAAACAGCGGAATACGGCCGCCGCCGGACCGCCTCTGTTAAAACACCGCCCTCGCCGTAGCCTACATATCCCGGCGGCGATCCGATAAGCCGGCTCACGGTGTGTTTTTCCTGAAATTCGCTCATATTAACAGATACCGCAGACTTTTCCCCGCCGAACAAAAGATCTGCCACAGCCAGGCCGGTCTCTGTTTTGCCCACCCCGCTGGGACCCACAAGAAGAAACACCCCCAGGGGCTGCCCTGAATCTTTCAGGCCGGCCTTTGAGGCCCGGATAATGCGCGCGATTTCCTCAACCGCCGTGTCCTGCCCCTTGA